>CAYUNZ010000019.1:0-18675 GCA_964446205.1 uncultured Desulfohalobiaceae bacterium
TGTACCGGATTAAGACCTTTAAAAACAACAAATTTTGACTGGATTTTCTAGATAGATACAAAATTCTTATGAAATACCTTGACTATAGAACCAATTTAAATAAATACATTCAATTGTCTACTACCTTCTGTATCTTGATCTTAGGTTTATTTTCTTACGGATGTGCCAACAAATCATATGAAGCCAAGCCCGAAACAATATCCAATAAAAAACTTATTAAAGAGAGTTATAAGCTATATAACTCAGGTAAACCGGAACAGGCCTTGTTTGCTTTAAATGAAGCCATACAGAAAAACCCTCAAGCAGCCATGTTATACTATAACAGAGCCTTGTGTTTCCAAAAAAAAGGGCTTTTGGACAAAGCCCTTAATGATTACAATCAAGCCCATTCCTTGCAGCCAGACTCAGTACCTATCCTGATAAACAGGGCCAAAATATATTCTTCTCTCAGTGAGGAAGACAGGGCTATAGATGACCTCAAAAAGGCTTTAAAAATAGATCCCCAAAATGCACTTGTGCACTATAATCTAGGTATGATTTATTCCGATCTGAATCGATTTGAGGCCTCCATAACATATTACAATAAGGCAATAAAAAATAAGCCTGGTATGGACCAAGCCTATAACAATAGAGGGATTGCTTATCTTAAGACCAAAAAAACAGAGAAGGCCATAAAAGAATTCTCAAAAGCTATCTCCATCAATAGCCAACAGGCCAAATATTACTTCAATTGTGCTTCAGCTCTAATCCATAAAGCAAGTTATGAAAAGGCTATCTCCAATTATACAAAAGCTGTTAGCCTTGATCCTGATTACGCTCCAGCCTTCTTCAATAGAGGAATTTTGCGTATCCACCTAGGTAAAAAGTCTTTAGGCTGTTCCGACCTATCTATTGCCTGTGATTTAGGCCTGGGCTGTGACCGTCTTAGACAAATGAGAGACCTGAATTACTGTCAGGAGAAACAGACTCAATAAACATGCACTCAAAAAGTAAGACTTTCTTTTCATCTTTATTCTCGTCGAAAGTTAGATTGAGATATAGGATTGTTCGGAATCTCTGCCTTATATTAATTTGTTCATTTATACTCCAAAACGGGATTCAAACCTGGATCAGATATCTTCTGGAACCTCCTTTGTATCTGGCCAACCCTTATATAGAGAAAAAAGTTGAGGACAGCCCAAAAAATCAAGTTGCTCTGAAGAAGGTCAATACGCAAACTATCCTCACTGAAAATATTTTCGGAGGTAATAAACAAGCACCTCAAAAGGATTCCAAAGACAGTCTAGTAGACCTAGACAGGATCCCCTTGGCCAAAAATCTCAAAGAGCTAGTCCTTATCGGGACAATTGTTTCTTCAGATCAAAAGAACTTGGCAATTATTTCCAATAAAAAGGAAAGGAAGCCTCCGCATATTGTCTGTCAAGGAGAACGGATCAAAAATATATTGTTAAAAAAGATACTGCGTAACAATGTTGTCGTTAGCATTGGAGACAAGGAAAAAGTCTTATCTATCGACTATAAGGCACGAAATTTATTAGATCAAAAACCCAATCTTCAACAAGAGAGACAGCTTGACTCTGAGGTTGAACAACAAACTTTCTCTGTAAAAAGAAAGTACGTTTTACAGTCATTGTCGAATATCAAGAATCTCTTTCAACAAGTCAGAATATTGCCTTATATGAAACAAGGTAAACCTCAAGGTTTTCAAATCGATCAAATCAAAAAGAAAAGTTTTTTTGACAAAATCCATTTACAAAACGGGGATGTACTGATTAAGGCTGAAAATCAACCTTTGGACAGTGTCCAGCAGATTTGGGACCTAACCAAGCGTATCCAAAACAAAGATCAAGTTAGTCTTCAAGTTTTGCGCAACAACAAGAAAATAACCCATAAATACAATTTGAAGTAATCATGACATCTTTTTCTTCTAAATTTAAGAAAACCACTCTCTGCCTATGCCTATGGGTCTTGTTCTTGGTCCTTGGATTTTCAGGGGCTGATATTCATTCAATCATGGCTGAATCGACATCATCGCAAAAGACTATTAACATGGATTTTGACCAAGTCGAACTAAAGGTATTCATAAAATTCATGAGCAATCTCACTGGAAAAAACTTTGTAGTCGACGATAAGGTTCAAGGTAAAGTAACCGTACTTTCCCCGACACCTCTTAGTATTGAAGAAGCCTACAAAGTCTTTCAATCTGTCCTTGAAGTCAATGGTTACACCACTATCCCAGCCGGCAAGGTAATCAAAGTTGTCCGGACAATAGAATCCAGACATAAAAATATCCCCACGTCAAGCACATCCAAATCTGAGTCTAAGAGAGATGATCAAGTAATTACTCAAATCATCCCTTTAGAGAATGCCTCTGCCCAAGATTTGCGAAAAACTTTGACCCCGATGGTTTCCAAACAAGGTCTTTTAGTCTCCTATAAGCCAAGCAATACACTGATATTGGTTGACTATGCCTCAAATGTAAACAGAATCTTATCGATGATACATGAAATAGATGTTTTGAACTTCCCTGGCAAGATATCTGTCTTCAATCTCCAAAACGCATCAGCCCAGAAAACTGTTGATAAATTAACCAAGCTCATAACTCAAAAGAATTCTGGGCCAAAAGAGATTCCAATCGGCAAAGTCCGCTTTGTGCCAGATCAAAGAACCAACTCTATACTCTTTATCGCCAATGCCAAAGAGAGTCAGAGGATACGCCGTCTATTAAAACAACTCGACCGACCTTCACCAAAAAAGCTCTCTGACATTCAAGTCGTCCATCTAGAAAACGCTAAGGCCGAAGCATTAGCTAAAGTTTTGAGTTCACTTCGAGGGGAAAAAACCAAAAAAGAAAGGCAAAGCGTGATCTCAAAAGATGTCTCTATCGTAGCTGACAAGCCTTCCAACAGCTTGGTTATAATTGCCGAACCACAAGAGTATAAAAAACTTGAACCGATAATCAAAAAACTTGACTCACCTCGTAAGCAGGTTTACGTCGAAGCGGCTATTCTAGAGGTAAGTTCCGAAACTACTCTTAACTTGGGCCTCCAATGGCAGGGAGGCGGAGAAGTGGGTTCAGAGGGGATATTTTATGGGGCCTCTCAAGGCCTTGCGGGGACAAATGTAGATGATATCACCAAGCGGCTCCAGACTTCAGGCTTATCCTTCGGCATTCTATCATTTCCCTTTACTTACCAAGGTAACACTTATTATAGTTTGGGCTCTTTTCTAAAGGCCTCGCAACAGGATAATAAGGTCCATATTGTCTCCAATCCTCAGCTTATAACTATGGAGAATGAAGAGGCCAAGGTAGTAGTTGCTGAGAACAGACCTTTCTTGACCAGCCAACAAACCACTGAGACAGAAAATGATTACAGTAACTATGAATATAAGGATGTTGGAGTGACCTTAAAAGTCACCCCTCTAATTAATAATAAAGGCTGGATAAAATTAAGTATCTACCAGGAGCTAAGCCGAGTTGATCCTACTCAAATCACTGGGGATTTAACAGCGACCACCCCTGTAACCCGAAAAAGGACAGCTGAGACAACAGTCAGGGTCAAAGATGGGAATACAGTAGTTATTGCCGGACTTATTGAAGATAAGAAAAGCAACTCCGAAACCAAGATACCTATCCTGGGGGATATACCATATGTTGGTCCGTTATTCACAACTCAAGACAATAAGAATAAAAAAACCAACCTAATGGTCTTTATTACTCCCAGGGTGATCAAAGATACTGACGATTCTAAAAAAATTACCTATGAGAAGTCCCGTCTTCTTAACAAGTTACAGTTTGGACTAGATGGATATCTTGATGTCATTCCAGAAGGATTCATAACCTATGGCCCACTTTTACACCTAAACCCTAATGCCCTAGAGGGCACAACCAAGTATGAAAGAAGACGTTGACCGTTCACCGTGGACCATAAATCGAAAGATGAAGAAATTAAAAAATGATTTCTTTATGCTTATTTTTTCGGTCAACTGTCAACGGTTCACGGTCCACATTCTTTCATGTTAGCCCCTTAAGCCGTATGACTTATTACTTAGATTTCTTAATCAAAAACAATATTGCAAGCTATGAGGAAATCCAAGGATATTTGAAAAAAGAGGGCAGGAATGATCCTGAGTCCCTTATCAAGTATATTGTCCAACAGACAAAGATTTCTGAAGAGGAAATCCTAAAGCTATGTGCTTCAGAATTGGGATATCCGTTCCTCCAATACATCCCTGATGATTCCATCCAACCGGATCTGGTAGATTTTATCCCTATTCATTTCTTTAAGAAAAATGCTTTGCTCCCCTTTATCGATACCAACGGCCAATTGAAAGTAGCTACCAGTGATCCTTTTCAAATAGACTCATTAGATCAACTCCTGCATCTATTATCAAGGGACTCATTTGATATTGTCCTCAGTCCTGGTTCGGAAATAATCTCGGCCATCAATAGGACCTTTGACCAGGTCAAAGATAAAGAAGAAAACATCATCCAAGATATCAGTAATGGGGATGAAGGAGCAGCCTTTGTATCTGATTTTGCTGAAGGAGTTAGTGATGATCTCCTGGATGAAACCAGTGATGCCCCTATCATAAAGCTAGTAAACTATATTCTTTCCCAAGCAATAAAATACCAAGCTAGTGATATTCATATTGAGCCCTATCAACATCTAATCAAAATCCGGTATAGAATGGACGGGGTTTTATATGATATCCATACCTTGCCCAAAAAAATTCATGCCTCGGTGGTCTCTAGGGTCAAGGTTTTGTCTCAACTAAATATTGCTGAAAAAAGGATCCCTCAAGACGGACGTATCCAGGTTCGTATAGGCAATAGATCAATTGACTTACGGGTCTCCACCCTGCCAACAGCCTTTGGAGAGCGAATCGTCCTGAGGCTCCTGGAAAAAGACCAGAAGGTCCTAAACCTTATTGAGCTTGGACTAAATGAGCATAATCTTTACGACCTCCAAAATATTATCCATATCTCCCACGGCATTATACTGGTAACCGGTCCTACTGGCAGCGGCAAGACAACGACTCTTTATGCCGCTCTGAATGAGATCAACACACCGGATAAGAATATTTTGACTATTGAAGACCCTATTGAATACCAACTTGATGGGATAGGCCAAATGCAAGTTAATAGTAAGATTGGTCTAACCTTTGCTGGTGGTTTACGTTCAATGGTCAGACAAGATCCAGACGTTATCCTAGTTGGAGAGATACGAGATCTGGAAACAGCTGAAATCGCTATCCAAGCTTCCTTAACCGGACACCTGGTCTTTTCTACCTTACATACAAACGATGCCGCTGGAGCTATAACCCGACTCATTGACATGGGCATAGAACCTTTTCTCGTTTCTTCATCTGTCCGGGCCATTATCGCCCAAAGGCTTGTTCGAACTCTTTGCCCCTATTGTCGGGAAACCTTTGAACCAGACCCTGAACAATACAAAGAACTCGGGATTGAACATGCCCGGGGATCCATCCACAGAGCAAACGGTTGTGAATCTTGTATGAATACCGGCTACAAAGGACGAACAGGTATTTTTGAGTTTCTCAATGTCAGCGAGGATCTCCAATCACTCATACTTAGGACTTCAGAATCTAATAAAATCAGGCAAGCAGCAGTTGAGGCGGGTATGAAGACACTTAGACAAGTTGGGATGGAAAAAGTCCTGCACGGCAGGACAAGTCTTGATGAAGTTATCCGCGTGACCCAAGCCTAAAAACAAACATCTTATGCCAGTTTATAAATACAATGCCCTTAATACAAAAGGTAAGGAACAAAAAGGAATCATAAATGCAGACAGTGATAAACATGCCCTTGATAAATTACGGCAACAAAGTCTATATCCACGTCATCTTCAACTGATAGGAACCCAGCCCCTTGAAAGAAACCTCAAACAGTACCTGTCTGGTTATTTTCAAAGGGTTTCCCAATCCGAACTCGTGCTGACGATTCGTCAGATATCTACACTACTTTCAGCTGGGATGCCTCTTACCACTTGCCTAGACAGCATCCTGCAACAAATAAAAAGGGGATCTCTTCAACAAATCATGGCTCAAATTCGTGAACGTATCCATGAAGGCCAAAGTTTTGCTGAATCCATGGAGGAACACCCACATATCTTTCCGGCTACATTCACAGCTATGATCAGGGCCGGGGAAAATTCAGGGACCTTAGAGATTATTATGGAAAGACTGGCTGAATTTGGTGAACAACAAGAGAACCTAAAGCGTAAGCTCCAATCTAGTCTGGCCTACCCAATACTTATCCTTCTTGTCAGTCTTGGAGTCATATTTTTTCTCATGTCCTATGTAGTCCCAAAAGTAACCCAGATATTCTTGGACTTCGATCAGGTTTTGCCTTTACCTACCATTATTCTGATAAAGTTAAGTAATATTATTCAAAATTATTGGTGGGCTTTTCCAGTTTTATTCTTGATTATTCTAATTTTTTTGAAAAAATGGACAGATACGTACAAAGGTAAAAAGATCCTCCATCAACAGTTGTTGCACTTGCCCCTTGTTGGAACGATTCTCCACAATATTATTATTAGCCGATTTAGTTATACGCTGGGCACACTACTCCAAAATGATGTCTCTCTGATTCAATCATTGTCCATTGTTCGCAATGTGGTTTCCAATACCCAACTTCAAGAAGCCGTTAATCATATTATAAATGAAATTCGTGAAGGCAATGATTTGGCCAAGGCCTTACAAGATCATAAGATCTTTCCTGCCACCATGATACAAATGGTGTCTGCTGGTGAACAAAGCGGTACTTTAGAGACTATGTTCCTCAAAGTTGCTCAAACAAGTCAAGACTATGTGACAAATAAACTTACCATGCTGACCTCCCTGCTGGAACCGATTATGATCTTGATCTTGGGAGGGGTGGTCGGCTTTATCGTCCTTGCGGTCCTATTACCCATTTTTGACATGAGCCATCTCATTCAATAAATGAACTTTTTTTAGTGCTTTTTCCTCTGTTTCCTGGGCTATATTTTTAATATTGAAGATAAAAAAGGAACAATAAATGTGGTTATTGCATAGCAGAAAAACCTTAGATTTAGTAGACAAAAACCTACAAGGATTTACTCTGATCGAACTCATGGTGGTTATTGTAATCTTAGGGATACTTGCCGGGCTTATCGTCCCCAGGCTCACCGACAAGCCGGAAAAGGCTCGAGTGGTCAAAGCCAAATTGCAAATCGAAAATTTATCAATGGCCTTAAAAGAATACAAAATAGATAACGGTTTTTATCCAAGTACTCAACAAGGACTCAAGGCCTTGGTCCAAAAACCATCGATCGGAAGAATCCCTAGTAGCTATCCGAACCAGGGTTATATTTCCCAAGTACCTGCTGATCCGTGGGGAAATCCTTATGTCTATATCTCTCCCGGAGAACATGCTGACTATGACCTTCTGTCTTTAGGGGCTGACGGAGAAGAAGGTGGTGAAGAATTTAATAAGGATATCAAGAGCTGGGATCTTGAATAAAGAATCTGCTTTCACCCTGATTGAACTCTGTGTCGTTATTGTACTCTTTTCTATCAGCTTTGGCCTTATCTTCCCTCTCATGGATTCAGGCCTGGTCAAAAACGATTTCAAGACCAGCATAAGACACCTCCAGGCTGTCACCAATGAGTTTAGGAATTACGCTACTCTCCATAATTCCATGATAGGGCTGGTGATAGATCTCTCAGAAGATTATAAAGATAAGGGCCATGCCTATTGGCTTGAAAAAAAATCTCGGACAACTCAGGTCCCTTCTAAAGATAAAAAATATCTGTTCAACGGAGATATTCAACTATTGGCCATACAAAACAAGGGCGGTCCGATTCAAACTTCAGGCCTAGCCAAGATCCGTTTTTCGCCCCAAGGACTTGTTGAACCAACTTATATGTATATTTCCGACAACAGAGTCAATTACAAACTTTCAATCCAGCCCTTTGACCTTCACCTTCAAATCAGTCAAGAATCTAACCTTGAGTTATGGTAAATGGTTAGCCATTGGCAAGACATTTAAAAAGAGACTGTATCTTGGACTTTTTCAGAAGCCTATTACATACCATAAGGAGTTCTCCAATACCCATGTTAGCAAATAGCAATAGAAACTCTTTTGGTTTTACCTTAATAGAAATACTTGTAAGCCTTTCCATTATGGGTATAGCTCTTATGGCTGTCTTAAAATCTTCCCTGCTTATACAGGAATCCTTATTAGACAATAACCAGGCCAATATTATGGCCATGCTCGGCTCCGAAAAAATATCTCAAATAGAGCTGCAGGGACCTGAAAACATATATCAATGGCGGGGAAACTTTGATAACCAGGATAACTATGTCTGGGAGGTTGAGACCAAACCTTTGTTCAATAATCGACTTAAAAAACTGTTAATCACAATTTATCCGGCCGAATCACCCGAAGATAAGTTCTTTTTAGAGAAACTAATATTTGAATGACATGATTAACCTTTGTTTGACAATGAGTAATCGAAAAAGAGGATTTACCCTCCTGGAAATACTTGTAGCCTTTACCATAGTCGGTATTCTGTTTGTCAGCCTATATTCTGTTTACGATAGAGTCATGTCGATTAATTCCAAGGTAAACTTCCAGAATAAATATATCCAAAATGGCCGGATGATCCTACTCCAACTAACCAGAGACCTGGAATCTCTTTATCGTGTGAGCAACCCGATAGATAAAGACCCTTCACATAGTAACTGGAGTACTTTTTCCGGACAAACAATATCCAAAATAAATGACTGGTTCAATGCCCCAAAGACCCTAATTAAATTTGTCTCCACTAATTCTCTGGATTTTAGAGACACCTTTCCCAAAAGATCCATCTCTGAGATCAAATACCTTGTCAAAAATGTTTCCGAGAAAACAAAATTCTACAAACTAATTCGCCAGGAGAGACCATATCCTTATCTGAAACAAAACTCCCTCAGCACAGGGACCAAAATCACCCTGACAAGATCTATGACCAAGCTTAACCTTACCTTCTATGCTAAAGACCAAAAAAGACCATTCGATCAATGGCCTCCAGAGGCAGTATCTAAGAGCAAGGAAAGAAACAATCCCCCTAAAGCGATTAAAATCAGCTTTGAATTAAAAAATGAACAAGGCGATAAGTTCCCTTTCCGGATGATGTGGACCTTACCGAAAATAAAAAAGACCTTCCAGAGAAGGTCTTTTTGAAGTTATTGTCTGTTTTAAGCCTAATTAGTCAGCATTTCAGGAGACATTGACGGCCTCATTAGTTTCTTTTGTCTTTTCCGGGGTTGGACCAACCCCTAACAGAAGTGGACTAGCTACAAATATTGAAGAGTATGTCCCGGAAATGATCCCAATCAAAAGGGCCAAAGCAAAATCATGTATAACCCCGCCACCCAGAATATACAAAGACAGAACAACCAGCATACTAGTACCTGAGGTCAGTATAGTACGACTCAAAGTTTGGTTGATACTGACATTTATAATCTGCATAAGGGGTCTAGAGACTTTGGACCTCAGATTTTCCCGTATTCGATCAAAGATAACAATTGTATCATTCAGGGAATAACCTATAATGGTCAATAGGGCTGCAATGGTAGTCAAATCAATATCCTTATTCAGCAATGAGAAAATAACCAGAGTGACCAAGACATCGTGAATCAAAGCTACAATAGCCCCTAAGGCATAGTTTAGTCTAAGATACCAGCATAAGCCCAATGTTATAAGTAGAGCTGCCAAAATCAAATAACTAAGGGGGACTGAAAACAACTGTAAGACATAAAGCCCACCCAGCAAACCTATAGCCATTATAGCTGCAGTACCCCACTTTTGTTCAAAACGTCCTGATATATATATAGAAATAAGTAAAACAGCATAAAATAAGGCCTTCAAAGCCTTATTCTTCAAATCTGAGCCCACTTTGGGACCAACCATTTCCAATCGTTGAATCTTGAAGTTAGAACCCTTACTTTTGTCTAGGGCCTTTTCCACCTGCCCGCGTACTGTTTCAGGGTTGACCTTTGTGGCGGGTATCCGCAGCAGGAACTCATTGTGAGTATCCATGCCAAATCTTTGGACCCGAACCTCAGACAAACCTGATTCTTTGAGGGAGGATTTGATTTTTTTTACATCTACCTCTTGTGAGGATTTGACCTGGATGTTTATACCTCCCGCAAAATCAATACCGTAATGTAACCCGCCTTTGAATATCAATGAAACCAATCCAATAAAAATAATCAATAAAGACAGGATCAACCCCAACTTGCGTTTCTCCATAAAATTGATATGCGTATCTGGCCTGACAATCTGAAGCCCCATAAGGAAGTACCCCTTTTAAAGATATAAGCTAAGAGCCGGACGTTTTCTTTGTAGCCAAAGATCAAAGAAAATCCTGGAAACAAATATGGCCGTAAACATAGAGGCTACAGTCCCAATAGATAGAGTGACAGCAAAGCCTCGAATCGGACCGGTCCCGAATTGGTAGAGAATTATCGCCGCCATTATAGTAGTCACATTGGCATCAATAATGGTCAGTGTCGCCCTTGAAAAACCTTCATCCACCGCTTTGGCTGGACTCATGCCCTTTCTCAGCTCTTCTCTGATTCGCTCAAAGATAAGAACGCTGGCATCTACAGCTGTACCGATCAACAGAATAATCCCGGCTATACCCGGCAAGGTCAGAGTCGCTCCAAACCCGGCTAAAGCAGCAATTATTAACAAGATATTAAAGCAAAGGAGCAAATCAACTATAACCCCACCGACTCTGTAATAAACAATGGTAAACAAGAGGACAAATATACCTCCCACAATCATGGCCAATACACCCTGATTGATCGATTGCTGTCCTAATGAAGCCCCGACGGATCTCTCTTGCAAGACCTTGACCGGAGCTGGCAAAGATCCTGCCCTTAGAACAATAGCCAAATCATGGGCCTCTTTGGCTGTAAATTGACCGGTAATACTTGCCCGGCCACCAGATATCTTTTCCTGAATTGTTGGAGCCGAATAGACCTTATCATCCAGGACAATGGCCAGTCGCTTATGGACATTATCCTCTGTAATCCTTTCAAAGATCTTTGATCCGCGTCGATCAAATGACATAGCCACATAGGGTTGATTATAATTATTGAAAGCCACGGAAGCATCGGAAATATGCTCCCCAGTCATCAAGACCTTTTGCTTCAAGACTATGGGTTTTTTATTGTATGATCCATCTGCTCTTTTTTTGTATAAATAAGCCAACTCATCTCCAGGAGGGATAATCCCTTTGACAGCCCTTTGGACATCTGCTTCTTCATCAACCAACTGAAACTCCAGATGCGCCGTTTTCTGTATAAGATCAATAGCCCGCTGGGCATCCTGTAGTCCCGGCAATTGAACTTGAATCCGATTATTTTGCAGCTTCCGGATATCTGGTTGAGTAACCCCGAATTGATTGATGCGATTTCGTATAACCTTTAAGGCCTGATCAAGGGTCATTTCCTTTAGTTTAGTTATATATTGTGGGGTCATGGATAAAGTATATTGTAGCTTTCCCCTCTCAAGAGTTTCTTTTTTGTCCACCCGAAGCTCTTTATTGTATAGTCTTTTGACTAAATCATCCAGTTGGTTGGACTTTGAAGGGTCAAGCAAAATGAATTGCAATCGTTTATGACCTACAGAATGAGGCCTAAGAACAAATATCTTTTTTTCTCGAGCCTCTGATCTCAACTCTTCTCCCATTCGATCCAAGGAGTTCTCAAAAGCTTTCTTCATTTCAACCCCAAGTGTCAAATTTATCCCCCCTTTGAGGTCCAAACCCAAATTGACTTTTTTATTAGGCAAAAAGCTTTGAACAAAAGAATCGTCCGGGAGAAAAGAAGGAAGAGCATAAAATAAACCGAGACCAATGACTACAACCGCTATTAGCGCTCTCCATTTAATATTTCCGGTCATGTTAAGGCCTTTATTTCATAAAGATTTAACTCGAAATAGAAAAAAATAGAACTTAGTTAACTAGTTTTTGGTTTTCTCAAAATCTAGCTAGTTCCCATCCGAAAATTTTTAATTTCCGGATATGGAAATAGCAAGTTTTCAATTCGGAAACCAGATTTTTTTTCGTTTGCCAAGGAAATCAATTAATTATGAAAAGACGTATCTTAATACGTTGACCACTAATTTTGCAGATCGACTCAGTCAAACGAAAAAAGGGCAGTTTCCGGATGAAAACTGGTTAAAAGAATTGCTCACCAAATCCTTCCCTATTCTTGCTACAAACTACGTACTTTAAGATTTTAAATCAATTTTTAACAATAAGAAGTATAGCTAGGTGATAGTGATTGGTAAAACCAAGCTTGACTGATTATGAATTTTGACTGTGATTTTTTTACTGCTTAGATTTCTTATCTTTCTTATCTGAGTCTATCACCTCAGTATTGGTGGTCGAGGATATATAGCCGCGATGGACCTTTACCTCCATATTATTACCAAGATCAAGACTGACTACATCATCTGATATAGCGTTAATCCGGCCATACAATCCGCCTCCTGTAATAACCGAATCACCTTTTTTCAAATTGCCCAGCATCTCTTTATGTTCCTTGGCTTTCTTTTGTTGAGGCCTAATAAGTAAAAAATAAAAGATGACAAATAAAAGGATTAAGGGCATAAATGCCACTAACGGATTCCCTTGTCCTCCACCTCCACCGGCTGATTGTCCCATAGCATAGGCCAACTGTTCAAAAAACATAGCTCCTCCTCTTTGTCCATTTAATAAATTTAATAACTAGTTTTAAAAAAATGAAATCATGCAAACCGCATGATTACCGGGTAATGATCTGTATTGTCAACCTCCTTGTTGAACTTATTGCCCTTTCTTAGATCCTTATACGGTTTAAGCCAAGGCAAGACAAGATTATTCATATACCAAAATATACTGAATATACAATATTTATCCCAGTTAAACATATTTTCCTCTGCCCTGTTTACTAGCTCCCAAGTACAACAATATTTTCCTATCCTCAATATCAGTAACATTGGCCTGTTTGAATTCGACTGATCATCGAAGATCACCAATACTTCTTTATTGTTTCATATTTTTCTTTGAATTTCTTGAATCTTTCACGCTCAGACGGGGTGTCCGCACGTTCCCCGGCCCGAGACATATAATACTTGGTCTTCTCCTTATTTCCCGAATAAAGAGAAGCATAGGCATAATGTAGATAGCCAAGAAAGGGCTCACCATTTTGACCCAAAATACGTCCATAACTATAATGGACATCTGAATCCTCAGGCAGGGCTTTTACCACTTTACGCATTTGCTCGACAGACTCCTTGATTTGACCTTTTTCTGCCAAAGTCCTAGACAAGAAGTATTGGGCAAAATAATCTTTGGGATTGTTATCTAAAGCTTTATTCAAATATGTTAAAGCCTTATTGAAATCTCCTTGCTGAAAATAAAATCTTCCAACTTCGCGATAGAATAAAGCATCTCCACCATTACAGGCCAAGGCCTTTTCCAAAGCCTTTCTAGCTTGGCACATGCGGTTCATCCTCTCTAATATAATCCCTTTTCCCAATAAGTCCAAACAATTAAAATTCTTCTTTTCATCAAAATAGACCTTAGCCGAGTCTATACTTGAATATCTGGACCTAAGCATCATTTTGGCCCTATCTAGAGGCTCGTCTTCTATCAATACATTGGACTCTGATTTGGGCAATCTAGCAATAAGGTCCTTTACATAACCTATTCGCTCGGATAAACCAGGATGGGTCATCATATAAGGTGGTGGAGTCCCTCTCCCGCCTAACAAACCTTGTCGTCTTAGCATTTGAAATGACTCTAGCATGCCTTTAGGATCAAAATCGGACATATTTAGGTATTGTAGTCCATATCGATCCGCTTCCCTTTCATCTTCTCGACTAAATTTCAAGGCTGCTGCTTGTCCCCCTGCCATTGAACCAACGGCCAGGGCTTCTCCAACAGCACTAGACTGCCCAATCAAAGCTCCGGCCAAAACCCCAACAAGGGAACCAATACTGATTATCTTAGAGCGTTCAATATTGCCAGCAATATGTCTCTGGGTTACATGAGCCATCTCATGAGCCAAAATAGCGGCTAATTCAGAGGAGGAGTCCATCTTAAGGATTAGCCCACTGTGGATAAAGATATATCCGGCCGGAGCCGCAAAGGCATTCAATGAATTGTCTCTTAAGATTGCTACTTTAAAAGGGAAAGGATTTGGCGGGATTACTGAATTAAGCCTTTTAACT
This sequence comes from uncultured Desulfohalobiaceae bacterium, assembly GCA_964446205.1. Lineage (GTDB taxonomy): Bacteria > Desulfobacterota > Desulfovibrionia > Desulfovibrionales > Desulfothermaceae > CAYUNZ01. The sequence goes on from CAYUNZ010000019.1 coordinate 14,262, forward strand.
ATCCTATTAAGATATCCTACAATTACCGGATCTTCAATCACAGGATAGTGGGATCGTAACAAAATCTTGAACTTTTTCCCCAGCTCTGCTTCATCTTGGATAGTAAATTGACCAAAGAATGCTAGTGCTTGAGAAGTAAAAATAAAGAAAAATACAAGGATAAGAATCCAGGATATTTTACGAATAAAAATCAAAAAACCCCCCAAGATTATGATTTACTTACTTATTCATCATATCCAAAAATTGCTGATTGCTTTTTGTGCCCCGCATCTTTTCCAAAAGGAATTCCATACTGTCAATAGAGTTCATGGTAGCCAACAGCTTCCTCAAAATCCAGACCCGATTCAAAACATCCTCAGGAAAGAGCAATTCCTCTTTTCTAGTACCTGAACGATTGATGTCTATGGCTGGGAAAACACGTTTATCAGCCAAATATCGATCCAGGTAGATCTCCATGTTTCCTGTGCCTTTGAACTCCTCAAATATAACCTCATCCATTCGAGAACCGGTATCAATAAGAGCTGTGGCTATAATGGTTAAGCTCCCTCCTTGCTCCAGATTCCTAGCTGCACCAAAGAAACGCTTTGGCCTTTGCAGGGCATTGGCATCTAGCCCTCCCGAGAGGATTCGACCTGAAGATGGTGTAACTGCATTGTAGGCTCGTCCTAGCCTTGTAATGCTGTCAAGCAAGATAACAACATCTTTTTTCCTCTCCACAAGCCTCTTAGCCTTTTCAATGACCATCTCGGCCACTTGGACATGTCTGTGGGGGGGTTCATCAAAGGTAGAGCTAACGACTTCACCGTCAACCGTTCGCTCCATATCTGTCACTTCCTCAGGCCGTTCGTCAATCAATAAGACTATCAGATAGACTTCATTATGGTTCAGCATAATAGAGTTGGCCAGGGTCTGTAGAAGTACTGTTTTACCGGTCCTAGGGGGTGCAACAATTAATCCTCTTTGCCCCTTACCAACGGGAGTGAGCAAATCTACAATTCGAGCTGAGTAATTTTCTGCTCCATTTTCAACATCAAATCGGATCTCAGGATAAAGCGGGGTCAGATTATCATACAAAACCAAGCTCTTGGATTCTTCAGGTACACCATAACCAACCGATTCCACACGAAGTAAGGCGAAATAACGCTCGCCCTCTTTAGGAGGACGAATTTGCCCGGAGACAACATCCCCTTTACGCAAACCAAATCGCCTTATCTGTGAAGGTGAGACATAGATATCATCAGGTCCAGGCATATAATTATACATTGGTGAACGTAAGAATCCAAATCCATCTGGAAGGATTTCCAGTACCCCCTCACCATAAATATTCCCGTTTTGTGAGGAACAGGCTTGAAGTATGGCAAAGATTAGCTCCTGCTTCCTTAAGTTACTTGGATTCTCAACCTCATATTGAGCAGCCAACTCCATCAAAGCTTCCATGGATTTCTTTTTTAGTTCAGATAAATTCATGAGTGCGTTTTTCATAGCTATAAGATTCTCCCTGAATATATAGATAATTGTTGATTAGACCAATATTTAATGTACGAGTAATTAGATTGCATATGTTCCGTATGAGATTGCTTGGCTAGACTCGTAATAACGGATATGGCAACCTTTTCCCTGAATAGTTACAATTATAATAGTTATCTCTTCTCTCCCATTGTTTTCTATCCCCGGTCAAGATCTTCTTTCATATCTCGTTGTGCCAAATTTTGGACAAGAGGTCTCCCCTTCCAATAAGATAAAAAACTTTAATGCTTTATCACTAAAAATCTCAAAGGAAAGCCCCTTTCTCAATTAGTTGCAAACGGCTTCTAAACAGTTTACCTATTATTTAGTTGGACATAGTGATGGGAACCAAACTGCCTTTGATGTGAGGTCTCTCTGATATATTGGCTTTTGAATAAAAATTTATTGGAGATGTTACACAATTTTATGATAAGAAATTCATCCACAATATGGAGGGGATAGGTACTTTTTACGAACTAGATAATACATGGGGTTTTATCCTGATAAGATACATGGGAAATAACTGTGCCGAACTAAAACCCCTAATTTATATTTTATTTATTGTGTCTAGTCTTCTTAAGCGAATTCAGACAGTTTATTGGAGTCATCGACAATAATCTGTCTAAACCTGCAGATCTTTTCCTTTTAGGACTTCACTAAAAATATCCTCTATTTCTGCACGAATCTCATATTGTTCTTTATCAAATGCGCAGGCTAATTCCATTGTGATTAAATTCATAGCTTGTTCCATAAGTCTACGTTCACCAAATGACAATTCCTTGTCTTGAGATATCAGGATCAATTCTTTTAATACATAGGCAACTTCCGCTAGATCCCCTGTCTTGAGCTTATCCGAATACTCTCTATAGCGCTTGTTCCAGTTTTGTCCAGAATAACCTTTAAAATCCGACCAATTATGCATTGAGCTAATCACAAGCTGTCCATATTCAGGATCACAAATAGACCTTAATCCAACATTAACAGCATTATCCACAGGGACCATAAGCATGCCCTCATTATTCAAAGTCCTAATGACATAATAGTTGTTTGTAGTACCTCCCACTTCTTGAGCGGTGATGGACTCGATCCGTCCTACTCCTTGAGCAGGGTAGACGACTAGTTGATCTATTTTAAACACAATACAAGCCTCCTTACCTGCGTGTTTATGGTCTTTAATGACTAATTCCATAATAGGATGCAGCAGCATCTAGTATTCAAAGTATACTAACAAAGCACTAGTTTATTAATAACGCTTTTGATTTGCTGACATCCGATCACCTGCCAGTACAATTACGCTTGGCAGGTCAATTATGTAAGACCGGTATTTAATTGCTTTGAGTTGTTTTCTGCAGGTAAAATAATATTTATTGGAACCTATTTGAGTTATTTTATATCTTAAATATGGAAAAGACACCAAAAGTAAATTATTAATGCTTATTGCTTCATTAAACATTCCAAGGTCAACGTTTTATAAGGACAAAGGATGATAAGCAGGCCTTTTCAAGACGCACAACAAGGAGTCATACCCTTAATGGCCGTTTCCATACCCTGGTTGCAAAAGATTTTTATACCAAGAATGGCTCTTTCTATAACTGATGAAAGACAATCAAGTTCATTTTGGGCAAAGCTAGACAAAACATAATCAACAATATCAGTCTTCTCCTCTGGCCGACCAATGCCCATACGAAGCCGATAGAAATCATGGCTACCCAAATGTTCAGCAATTGAACGTAGGCCCTTATGTCCTGCTAAGCCACCATCAAATTTGAATCGTAATTTCCCTAAGGGAAAATCTAATTCATCATGAACCACAAGGATCTGAGTAGGTAAAAGCTTATATTTTTTTAAGACCTTCTTTATGGCCTTACCGCTCAAATTCATATAAGTCAGTGGCTGACACAACAACCAAGGCTTCTCCATTGAGTTATCATCCCATAGCCAAAGTAAATAGTCATTTTGTTTATTGATACATCCTAGTTCAAAATCATATTCTATAAGACTTTCTAAAACCATAAAACCAATATTGTGACGGGTCTTTGAATATTTTTTACCAGGATTGCCAAGACCGACTATTAGACCTCCGAAGTCCATATACGTCCCACCTACGAATATACTATAGCATGCCTATTCTAAAAAAGTTATTTATAATTAACATGAAAAGAATGTTGACCGTGAACCGTTGACCAAAGAAATAAGAACAAAGAATTCATTTCTTAATTTCTTCATCTTGCAGTTCAAAGTTTACAAACCACGGTGCACATTCTTATCATGTTTCTTTGTGCCCGCTAGGGCATGAGGCTTATCAAATTAAAACTTCTGCCTGGCTAAATCAAAAACTTCTAGCAAAAATAACTGTCTACTTATCGGTAATCTCTGACAAACTGGCTATATTTAACATAATAAAATAACCAGACAAAATATAGTATATTACCTGCATTCTAGTTAATAACACGGGGACTATAGATTATATAAAAAATATATCTATGGGAAGATCAATAGGTAAATTTCAAATAAAAATAATAAGGATCAGGTAAGTACAGGGATAAATATAGAAGGGAACAATGCTTATAAATAAGAAATAATAAGTAGATTTACATTATCAGTTATTTAGCATATATTTAAATTTAACATCCTAATTAAAAATATCTTGCTATTAAAGGAAAAAATCTTTTATCAACTTTAAATTATTGTCCATAGTTAAAAAGATACACCTGTATAATAAATTTTTGCAGGCAGATCTAAGTAAAAATCTTAAAAAAATGAAAGAGTTGCTTATTTAGTTTTGTGCTTATATGTTCAATTGGTTACTTTTTGCAGTTGCAATTTAAATACCCTTTGTAGCTTTCTGAACTGAAACACGTCTATTAGATATATAAGATTCTCCACGGTAGGCAATTTGACAAGAAAG
>CAYUNZ010000019.1:18775-23958 GCA_964446205.1 uncultured Desulfohalobiaceae bacterium
TAGTTGATAAAATTGAAAAAAGCTCTCATTAGAACTTATTAATGGTAAGTATATATGGTTTCTCAGTTCAGTTGCTAGGGGAGACTATCATGATTTAAGCCTAATATAACTATATCAATTAAAGTGTTAGCTTTTTTCTAATAAATGAATCAATGTGTGTACATGTTATTCTTGTTCTTCAGAACCAGGACCACTTCCTTCTTCCATCCCTTCCTCCTCAGCCTCGATCTCAGTAGCTGGAGGGAGTACACCAACAATGGCAAAATCCTCTTCTACATCTTTAAGCCGAACACCTGAGGGCAGAACCATCTCTTGTATATAAATATTATCATTTATATCTAAATCTGTAACATCTACATTTAACTCATCAGGAATAGCTGTAGGCAAACATGTAACTGAAACCATATCACGGAAAATTGAAACTATACCACCCTTTTCTTCTCCAATAGCCTGACCTGTTACTTGTATCTGAACATCAACATCAATTTCTTTTTTCAAGTCAACTCCTAAAAAATCAACGTGCAAGATAAGATTTTTTACCGGATGTTCATGAACCCCCCATATCAAGACAGGTCTCTTGTTCATATCTTGGCCATCCTGGATGGATAGCTCGACTATATTACTTTTATGCGCCTTTTCAAATACACTTTCAAAAGGACCGTATTTTATTTCTAAAGGAATATTCTCACCCTTTTTATTATAATAAATACCTGGAACCTTTCCGTTGCGACGTAATTGACGATTAGCCCCTTTTCCTTTTTCAAACCGCTTTTCTGCCTGTAGTTCATAAAATTCGGTCATCCTCTATTCTCTCCTTGATATATATAGGATTCTACTTTTTTAATAATCAATCATAACCATCAGGTCCTGTCGATTAGAGTGAAAACAATACACTGACTGAGGACTCCTTATGGATATTGTTTATCGACTTGGCCAGCAAGCTATCAACAGAAATAACTTTGAACTTGGAACAATTTTGAGCTTCCGAACTCAATGGGATAGTGTCTGTAACTATTATTTCGCTAAATTTTGAAGCTTTTAGCCTTTCAATTGCAGGTCCGGAAAGAACCGGATGAGTAACACAAGCAATAACCCTCAAGGCGCCTTTATCAAATAAGGTTTCACCGGCAGTCACAAGTGTACCTGCTGTATCAACCATGTCATCAACAACAATGGCACACTTATTTCTAACATCACCAATTATATTCATAGCCTGAGCTTGATTCGGCTTTTCTCTTCTCTTGTCAACAATAGCTAGTCCAGCATTCAAATGCTTGGCATAGGCGCGAGCCCGTTCTGTTCCACCAGCATCTGGTGATATAATGACCAAATCATCCTCAAAACCCTTCAGGTATTCCAAGAGAACTTTTGAAGCATAAAGATTATCTACCGGAACATCAAAAAATCCTTGGATTTGTCCGGAATGCAGATCTACTGTCAACAATCTGTCCGCTCCAGCCACAGTCAGGAAATCAGATATCATTTTTGCGCTTATTGGGACTCGGGGAACTACTTTCCTGTCTTGTCTTGCATAACCATAGTAAGGGACAACAGCCGTTATCCTCTTAGCACTTGCCCTCTTTAAAGCATCCAACATCAAACAGAGTTCAAAAACATTGTAATTAACAGGGCAACAAGTAGATTGGACAACAAAAACATCACTACCGCGTACATTATCCCCAATCTCTATCCTAATCTCTCCATCACTAAAAGATTCGGCTACCCTGGGAGTCAAAGGACACTGTAAATGCCTGGAGATAGACTCTGCTAAACCCAAATTCGACGTACCAGATATAAGCTTCAAATCACCATTTTGATTCATTTCTAGCACTACCGTGTTTATTTTATTGGTTAAACAATTATCATAAATCCCAATAGCCTAGTATAATTTATCTAAAGTGCGGTTAGGAACTACTAAGAGTGATAATATTTATACCGACTCAAAGAAAGGATTTAGAAGCGATACGTTCCTTTTTTGGCAGGGATACATTGGCTGGGGTGGGAGGATTTGAACCTCCGCATGACGGGACCAAAACCCGTTGCCTTGCCACTTGGCTACACCCCAGCATAGATTAGTTGAGAAAAAATTTGATGTGGGATTTATCAAGCCATCTACTTATCCCTTGCACAACTTCATGTGTCCTTACCAAGGCTATAAATGAGGAGCCTGATCCACTCATCACACATGATGCAGCCCCACATGTCAAAATTTTTCTTTTTATCTCTCTTAGTTGGGGATACCATGGGAAAAGCACTTTTTCAAAATTATTTGTCAACAGTGCTGTCGTTAAAGAAAGATTACTATAGCCTATTTCCTTATTTATTGTCAAGGTATTTTCCAAAGTCTTCCTGTGTTCTGTTTGTCTCAGGCATTGATCCCAAAGCTTATAGGCCGATGATGTCGAAATAGGCAAATCTGGGCAGATAACCATAACACTTAAATCGCCAACTTGAAACGAAAGGGTTTGAATCCTTTCACCGGCCCCTGTAACCCAGGCCGGTTTATTCTCTATAAAAAAAGGGACATCTGAACCTATCCTTTGGGCCATTGACCACAAAAGTATTGCCCCGGGATCTTGTGGTCCAGATATCTGTTCTTGAAAACAATCCCACAAATACCTTAAAAAAACTGCCGCGTTGGAACTCCCACCCCCTAGCCCTGAACCTGAAGGGATATTCTTTTCCAATTCTACTTGAATGTCCGGCCAAAAACCTGTTTCCTGCCCAAAGACCGTATAGGTATGCCATAGTATATTATTTGTCCCTTCTATATCTTTGTTAGAGCAGGACAACTGAAACCCTTTGCCAGGATAAGAGTCTGAAATAGTTAAGACATCATATGGATTTTGTAATGGATAGAAAATACTTTCAATCTCATGATAACCATCTTGTCTTATTCCCAAGACCTTTAAATAAAGGTTGGCCTTACAACCAGCATACAATCTTTGGGCCGTTCCTGTTTTTTGCATATAATGAAAAAATTGTAGTCTCTTTTACTTAGTTATTTTTATCCAAAGGGATAGTCCTGAACAAAGTCTGACTTTTTCGTTTGATAAACAGCAACACCACACCCTTACCTTTGGAATCATCCTTGATAATCTTTCTAATATCTGCAACTGAATTAACAGACTTACCATTAGCTTCCAGGACAATATCACCTCTTCTCATATTCGCCTCTGCTGCAGGGGACATCTCCTTGACATCAACTACCAAGAGTCCCTTTGTTGAAGATAGACCTAAAGCCTCTGCCTCTTGGTCTCTAACAGGGCGTAATTGCATCCCCAGAAGACCTGATTCACTCTGCTGTTTCTCGACTTCGGCCTGAGCAATCTGAGAACTGCGCTCACCCAAGGTAACTTGAATCTCTTTACGATTACCTTTACGCCAAATCGACATCGAGATCGTCTTCCCAGGAGATATCCGTCCAATAGTCCTGGTCAAATCGCCGGCATCATCAATATCTTGTCCATCAACTGAAAGAATTACATCACCAACCTTTATGCCTGCTTTAGCTGCCGGTTCTCCAGACCTAACTGAAGCAACTAAGGCCCCCTTTGGCTCCGGCAATCCCAATGCCTTGGCTGTATTCTTATCAATATCCTGGATAGTAACCCCTAACCAACCTCTTTTGACCTGACCATACTCCTTGATTTGTTTGATAACATCCTTGGCCAGATTGCTAGGAATGGCAAAACCTATTCCTTGACCGCTAGCAACTATAGCTGTGTTTATGCCTATTACTTTCCCATCCATATTCAAAAGCGGCCCGCCACTATTGCCTGGATTTATGGAGGCATCAGTCTGTAGAAAATTGTCGTAAGGTCCAGCACCTATCACCCTGCCTCTGGCACTTATTATTCCTGCCGTAACAGTATGATCTAGTCCAAAAGGATTCCCTATGGCTACTACCCATTCCCCTATCTCCATGTCCTGGGAATCACCAAATTTTAAAACAGGTAAATCTTTACCAGCATCAATTTTGAGCAGGGCCAAATCCGTCTCAGGATCCTTACCAACAACTTCGGCTGGGTATGATTTCTCTCCACCCTGCAGAACGACCTTTATTTTCTCAGCTTCCTTAATAACATGGTTATTGGTCACAATATAGCCATCTTCCGAGAGTATAAATCCTGAACCCAAAGAATGGGCCTTACGCTTTTGGGGAATATCTCCAAAGAACTCCTTGAAAAAATTGTCAAAAGGCATGTCATCTCTATGAAACGGACTAAAGAATTTCTTTAGTTTTTTCGAAGTCTCGACCACCTTAACAGTACTTATGTTGACCACAGCAGGTCCAGCTTTCTTGGAAAGATCAGTAAACTCCGGAAGTTCTGCCCAGCTCGGCACAACAAGAAAGGTCATCAATAACAATATCATACTTGAAATAAATACTTTCCTCATAAATTAGCCTCCTTGATTACCCTAAAAAGATTTTTAAGCAATTATCACTTTTGACGATGCTATATCAATATTCCAATATCTTACTGAGATAATTTTAATAAATGCTCGGCTATAATCTGACTATCTTCCTCTTGCCTAGCCTTGGTATTGAGCTCTTTGACATCTCCATAACACAAGAATTTATCATTATTAAATAATACATACCCGGCTGATAAAACTTTAGAATAAGGAACCTGTTCCCTCATCTCCTCATGTAAGATCCTTTTCGGAAAGATAATCGGTATCTGCTCACCTGCAAAGCCTTCAAAAACAATGTATTTCAACTGTTATCCTCCTAATTCATTGAAACAAAATATATACTCAAGGCCTTAAAAGGAACCTTTACTGACCCATACCCTACCAGCTAAAATATTGATCAGTCATACTGATCATCTCCCTCATCAATCGCAATGTCTCTTGAGCTTCTTCAAAATCAAGCTTTTGGATAGCAAACCCAGCGTGTATCAGAACAAAATCCCCCTCATTTATCGACTCATCCAAAAGTATCAGCGAGGCATGAACATGGGTTTCCCCCTGACCAACCTTACATCTAGCACTGCTATCTAAAATTTCAACAATTTCTGCTGGCACGGCTAAACACATATAATTATTACCTTATTGACCCAAATGTCCTGAGCCGGACACAACGAATCATGAAAAAAACGTTGACCGTTTACCGTGGGACTGTGAACCGAAAGACAAAGACCTTAAGATATAAATACTTAATTCTTATTTCTTCGGTC
>CAYUNZ010000020.1:0-10292 GCA_964446205.1 uncultured Desulfohalobiaceae bacterium
TGCAGACTGACGCAGCCAAACGGAAAAAGGGCAGTTTCCGGATGAAAACTATTTAGAGTTTCTAATATATTGGGCTTACTTATCTTGTCACCTCAAGGGGCTTTATCAAGAATTTGGACTGGTCGAAGCCTGATCCACAGATCCTCACCTGTCTTGGTGTATTCAGAGATCCTGAAAGAGGAAACTTCATTCATCGAGGAAAGACACCGACCGGAAAAAGAACTCACGGCCTCCTGATCGCCAAGGATCTTTGGGGCCAAAAAGAGATTTATCTCATCAACCAGACCCATGTCTACCAGACTTAAGGCAAGTCTACCCCCACCTTCACACAGTAGGGAGTAGCAACCTTTTTCCTGACGCAATCTCTTAAGCCCGTATAACAAATCAAGACAATTCCCCTTTTGAGGCAAGGGCCAGATCTCAATACCTTGACTTATTAATTCCTTAGCCTGTTGACTGCCGATATTTGACTGACTGATCAAGAAAATAAGCTGGTCTTTTCTCTCCCGGAGTAAAAACCAATCCTTGTTACTAGTTGGTAAATGGTCGGTCACAATCACGGCCAAGGGCTGATATGTTGACTGGGAATGGTCGAGTCTACTGGTCAGACGAGGATCATCAGAGTAGAAGGTCTTACCACCGATAAGTACAGCCTGTACCTGTTGTCTGAGACGATGGACCTCTGCCCTGGACTCAGGACCGCTTATCCATGTGGAATGACCTGTCCTGGTGGCAATCTTGCCATCAAGAGTGGTGGCCAATTTTAAACAGATATATGGACGCTCAGTATTTTGCCAAATCAAGAAATCAGCAATTAGATCCTGACATTGTCCCTGCATCACCCCTTCATATACAACAATACCATGAGCACGTAAATAATCGGCACCCCCTCCTTGTACATTTTGATTTGGATCCCGTGTACCTATGAAGACTTCTCTAATGCCGGCTTCAACTATAGCCTGGCTGCAGGGAGGGGTTTTACCATAATGATTACAAGGTTCAAGGGTGACCCACAATGAAGACCGGGCTAAATCATATTCTTGCTCTTTAGCCTTCCGTATAGCCATTGCTTCAGCATGTTCTTGACCGTATCTTTCATGCCAGCCTTCAGCTACAACCTGACCATCTATGACCAAAACAGCCCCGACACTAGGATTGGGTGCTGTTTTGCCTTTGCCTCTTTGGGCCAAAGCCATAGCTCGAGGCATAAAGTTATCTTGGTCAATACCTTGCAATGAACACCTCCAGGACTATCTATTAGGGAAGCATGAAAAGAATGTGAACCGTGGACTGTGAACCGTAAGACAAATATGTTAAGAAATAATTCCTTTGTTTTTATTTCTTCGGTCAACAGTCAACGGTTAGCATTCTTTCATGTTAACAGACAACAGCTCATAATCAACGCCAGCTTCATCCAACATGCTTCTAGCAAGCTGATCAGGATAGCCCTGAGCAAAAAAAATCCTTCTAATGTGACAATTAATAAGCATTTTGGAGCAGATAAGGCAGGGTTGAGTAGTGATGTAGATATCTCCACCTGATAAAGATATCCCATGGACAGCAGCCTGGATAATGACATTCTGTTCAGCGTGCAATCCTCGACAAAGTTCATGCCTTTGACCGGAAGGGATATTTAATTCCTCACGCAGGCAGCCACGATCCAAACAATGTTCCAAACCTGTCGGGGCCCCATTATAACCAGTTGCCAGTATACGTTTGTCCTTGACTGCTACCGCTCCAACCTTACGACGTAGACAGGTTGAACGTTCAGAGACAATAAAGGCAACCCTCATAAAATACTCAGGCCAGGGCATACGCTGAAATGTCTTCATAGATCAAACACTTTCAGGACCAGAAGTCTTATCCATCATACTTTTTGAATAAAATACAGGCGTTTGTTCCTCCAAATCCAAACGAATTACAAAGGACATAATCGACCTGCTTCTGTCTTGTTCCCTCTGATACATAATCAAGATCGCATTCAGGGGCAGTGTTCTCCAGATTTATGGTACCCGGGATGTTACCAGTTTCTATTGTCTTAACACTGAATACACTCTCTATACCCCCGGCTGCCCCAAGCATATGCCCGATCATAGATTTGTTAGCAGTAACAGACAGTGAAAAGGCATGTTGACCAAAGACATTCTTGATGGCTCGGGTCTCACAGAGGTCATTCCAGGATGTTCCGGTTCCGTGAGCATTAATATGATCTATATCCTCAGGTGAGACCTCAGCCTCTTTGAGTGCATTTTTCATAGCCAAGGACATGCCTGCTCCTGATTCATCAGGAGCGGTAATGTGATAGGCATCGGCTGAGGCCCCAAATCCGGAGACTTCAGCATAGATTTTGGCCCCTCTATCTAGGGCGTGCTCCAAAGATTCCAATAATAGCAAGCCGCAACCCTCAGAAACAACAAAACCATCCCGGTCACGATCAAATGGACGAGAGGCTTTCTCCGGGTCATCATTACGAGTCGACAGGGCCTTCATGGCATTGAATCCAGATATGGCCATTGGGGTAATAGTTGATTCAACCCCACCACATATCATGGCCTGCACACGTCCTAATTTAATATCTGAATAGGCATATCCTATACTGTGTACCCCTGAAGCACAAGCTGAGGTAGTCACAAGATTTGGACCCTTGGCCTTAGTAAAGATAGCCATTTGGCCAGAGGCAACATTGGAAATGAGTTTGGGGATGTAAAACGGGGAGATCCTACCAGGACCTTTTTTGATCAAGCGCGTGTGGAACTCCTCCAAGGTTTCAAGACCTCCCAAACCGCATCCTATCAAAATCCCTACCTCAGCGTCATTATTGTCATCAATACAAAAATCAGTATTTTCCAGAAGCATATATGCAGCGGCACAAGCATACTGATTAAAACGATCCATCCGTTGAATCTGTTTTTTAGGCATATACTTGTCGGCCTGAAAGTCTTTGACTTCACCGGCAATTTTGGAGGTATATTCACTGCAATCAAAACGAGTAATTGGACCTATACCGGATTTGCCAGCTAAAAGATTGGCCCAACTCCTTTCAAGATCAACTCCTAAAGGGGACAATACAGATAAACCTGTAACAACGACTCTTTTTCCTATCATTACACCGCCTCTATACTCAGTTACTCCAAACAGTTGTCAACATTTCAGGGACAACCGACAGGTATGGCCACTAAGACAACTCCAGTAGTCGATCATCCTTAATGACACTGTAGTGATCAATCCTTAAAGTGTCCTTTATGAAGTCTGCTTTTCAATATATTTGATTACATCATTTACTGTTCTAAGTTGCTGGGCTTCTTCATCATCGATTTCTAATTCAAACTCGTCTTCCATAGCCATAATCAATTCTGTCAAATCCAAAGAATCAGCCCCCAAATCATCGACAAAGGAAGACTCAGGAGTCACCCCATCATAAGCGACGTCAAGCTGATCTGCCACAATTTCTTTTATCTTATCCAATAACGACATATTTCCTCCTGATAAAAGGATTTTCAGATTTCAACAAGGTAATCTGAGAGTCTTTTCCTGTTTATTACAAATACAAGCCACCATTAACACTTATGATTTGACCGGTTATATAACCTGCATCTTCAGAGGCTAGCCAAGCTACTGTCTTAGCAACATCCTCCGGAGTACCATAGCGTCTCATTGGTATCTTATCCAAATACTTTTGCTTTACTTCCGGGTCAAGCTTTCCGGTCATCTCTGTTTCCACAAATCCTGGGGCAACAGCATTGACGGTAATACCTCTTGGGGCCAACTCAAGAGCAGCAGATTTTGTTAATCCTACAAGTCCAGCTTTTGATGACGAATAATTTGATTGGCCTGGATTACCAGAAAGACCTACCAGTGAAGAAATATTGATTATCCTCCCATGCCTTTGTCTAAGCATGATCTTGGAAGCTTCTTGTAAACAATAAAAGGTCCCGTTAAGATTGACCTGGATAACCTCAGACCAATCCTCTGGTTTGAGACGGACGATAAGCCCATCCTTTGCTATACCAGCATTATTGACCAAAACATCTAACAAAACTTGGTCCTTGACATGTTCTTTATATAACCGGATGATAGAATCGTGATCCCTGATATCCAAAACAAAAGACCTGGCTTTGCCTCCCCTGCTTTGAATAAATGAGCAGACTTCCTGAGCCTCTTGCTGTTCATTTTCCAGACAAGTTAGATATATCTGCCAACCTTTTTCCGACAAACATAGTGAGATTGCTCGACCTATCCCCCGAGCACCCCCAGTAACAATCGCGGTTTTTACCTTTTCCGTCATTTTGAACAACCTTCAATCCAAAGATTCAATCAGAATTGCAATAAAGCCACTCCCCATGTAAGTCCAGCCCCGAAAGAAACTAGGAGGACCTTATAGCCAGGGGCAATATATCCATGTGAATAAGCTTCACTTAAAGCAATAATCACAGATGCAGCCGAGGTATTGCCAAATCGATCAACATTTACATACACCTTTTCCATAGGGTAGTCCATTTTTTTGGCCAGGGCCTCAATTATCCTCAAATTGGCCTGATGTGGGATATAAAGGTCAATATCATGAATAGACAATTCATTTTTTTCCAAAATATTTTGGCTCATTGAGGCCATTCCACGCACAGCATGTCTAAATAACTCCCGTCCGTTCATCTGAATATAAAAATCTTCTGTCACCCTTTGACCGAACTCATAAGGCAGAGCAGAACCCCCTTCCTGACCAACAGGTAAGAGGTGGCCCAAACTCCCGTCTGTCCTAACCATACTGTCTATAACTCTTGGTTTGTGTTGACCAAAGTCTTTGCCGGAGATAATAGCTGCTCCAGCCCCATCTCCAAACAGGACACAAGTATTGCGATCTTGAAAATTCAATCTTGACGTACAGACCTCTCCTCCAACTAGCAATATATTTGCATCCGGATAAATAGCAGTCAAACCGCGAATAGTATCCAACCCATAAATAAATCCGGAACAACCGGCTCCAATATCCATAGCCATAGAACAATTGACCATGCCAAGCTTGTTTTGAAGAACACAGGCTGTTGTGGGATTATTGAAATCAGGGGTAAAGGTGGCAAAGAGAATATGAGTGATGTCTTTTGGAGTGAGGAAGGCCTGAGAAAGAGCCATTTGAGTGGCCTCTAAGGCCAAGTCTGAACACGCTTGACCAGGTTCAACAATACGACGTTCTTGAATCCCGGTCCTACTTATAATCCATTCATCTGAGGTCTCGACCATTTTTTCGAGATCGGAATTTCTCAGAACCGGTCTGGGTACATAGAATCCCAGACCCAAAATGTTTACTCTGCTTTCATCCATATTCTTTATCACATACTCCCAAACTTTGGTTTCAGTATCCTAATAAAAATCTCCCTTGACCCATTTGCCATAAAATGGACACAACCAAGCATGAAAAGAATGTGAACCGTGAACCGTGAACCGTAAGACGAAGAGGTTAAAAAATTATCCCTTTATTCTTTTTTTCTTCGGTCAACGGTTCACGGTCCACCTTCTTTCAGGTTAAGTTGTTTGCAAGGCAAAAAATATACTGCTCTATTTGAAAACCAACAAATAAACCAAAAAATCTATTCTTCCTCGGACTCCTCCTGGGATGGGTGTCGCAGGGTCGAAGGATGGAGAATCTTTTTCAAACGTTGAAAGCGGGATATCTCGGGATTGGCCTCTAAACCAAGCCTGATATCTTCATTGGCCTTATTGACAATATAGGTAGCAGCCATGTCAATCGCTTTGGCTATTGCCTTTTTACGGGCTGAGCCATGACAGACGAAGACAGTGCCGTTCAAACCTAAAAGAGGAGCTCCTCCATATTCCTCATAGTCCATTTTTCTTCGAAATCTCTTTAAAGCCGGCAAAGAAAAAAAAGACCCAATACGTGAAAATAGCCCCCCCTGCAATTCTGATTGAAGCATTTTAGAAAAAACCCCACCTAAACCTTCACTCAGCTTGAGAACTACATTGCCTACAAAACCATCGCAGACAATAATATCTTGATCACCTTTGAATATTTCCCGTCCTTCCACATTGCCAATAAAGTTCATGGGCATTTTTTTCAGAAAAGTATAGGTCTCACTAACCTGGACATTGCCTTTCCCTTGCTCTTCGCCAATATTCAAAAGACCAATCTGTGGTTCACTGACATTCAACACGTCCCTGGCCAAGACATCGGCCATCAAGGCAAACTGGACCATATTCCTGGGCCTTGTATCAACATTGGCCCCAACATCAACAAGGATTAATGGCTTGTGCTCACGAGGCAAAAAAGCGGCTAAAGCAGGTCTATCTATACCTTTGATGCGCCCCAAACTCAAAATCCCACAGGCCACCGTCACCCCTGTCGGACCAGCACTGACCAGGCCATCAACTTGGTCATCCTTGATAGCATCCAGAGCAACTTGAATAGAGGTATTCTTCTTGCGGCGCATAAGGTGTGAAGGCTTGTCATACATCTCAGCCCTTTCCTCAGCGTGGAGGACGGAAATATCTAGTCCAGAGGTCTTATGATTTTTTAGTTCGCTATAAATCGCTTCCTCACGACCGACTAAAGACAAAGATATAGGCCTATTCCTGGCAGTCTCAATAGCTCCAGGTATTAGTACCTTAGGACCATTATCCCCACCCATAACGTCAATAGCTATTCGGGGGGTCCTACTCTTCATTTGATACCCTGCTGTCAATTTCTTGACCTTTATATTTACCACATTCAGGGCATACACGATGTGGTAAAGAAGGGGCGCCACATTCGCAATAAACTATTTTTGGTATCGGGATATTATGATGTGAACGTCTCATGCCTTTTTTTGATTTAGATGTCTTTTTTTTCGGAACTGCCATAATTCACCTCTTTTTTAGTATTTGACTTTAATCTATTCCTTGAGTGAAAGAAACATTTGATTAATAATCTATTGTTTTAGTTTGATGTTTTTAAAGACAGCCATTTGTAAATCTTCTTGAAGATCAGGACATTGACATGTTTCATAATTCAAATTGTGTCCACAATGAGGACATAACCCAAGACACTCCTCAGAGCAAATGGGTTTCATTGGGATAGTTAGGATAAATTGTTCCCATAAGATCCCAGCTATATCCAATTCAAAAATACCTGATAGCTTCCGAAGATATGTCACCTCAGCAGATTCCGAGATATTATCCTCATTAAGAGGAGATATAACTGACTCGAATATCTTAAAATTATCGTTTAGCTCTAAATTTGTCGGCTCAGCACACCTTGAACAAGGTAAAACTATCTCCCCATTAATACTGCCCTGAATCAAGTAACCTTCGGATTGCGGCTGTATATGGACATCTGCCAGTACAGAACCAATTATCTTATAAGGTAACTCAAAATCATTAATAGGTTGTTGCCATATTCTTTGATCGTTGATTGTATAATATACTCCCTCAGAAGGGATATTAGTCAACTCAAGCCACAATTCAAACATACAACACCTCGCAAAACGAATATATCTACTTAGATGTGGATTGATTTGTCAAGTTTTACCCTTGCATTTTTTTAAGACAGAAGATATAGGGACTTTTTTTAGATAGTAGAATCCTTGAAAAGACAGTGGTCTTACTTAATATTACAAATCAGGAGGAACATATGGCTCAATATTGTGAAATATGCGGTAAAAAACCCCAAGTTGGTTATAATGTTAGCCATGCCAATAACAAAACAAAACGCAGATTTAAACCCAATCTGCAAAAAGTAAGGGCCCAGCTTTCTTCCGGAAAAGTTGAAAGGATTGTCGTTTGTACCCGTTGTCTCCGTAACGGATCGATCATTAAACCGAACCATTAAGCACCTGTTGCCAGCCTATATTCTCAATAGGCAACCGACAAAGTAGACCAGATATGTTGTGACTTCGAAATATTAATTGTTTTCAACTAAGTGCTCCAACTCGAATCTTTTTTCTATCTAAATTGGAGCACTTGACCCTTACAGAATCCTTACCAGTGTGCTTGATTCTTATTTTCTTCGGTTAACGGTCAACGGTTAACGGTCAACATTCTTTTCATGTTAACTAGACTTAATCTGTACCAATCTTTCTAATCTCCTGACTACGCTTTGTTTCCCTAGGACCTCCATGGTTTCAAATAGACCTGGGCTTGCTTTTCTCCCTGTGATAGCTACTCTGATTGGCTGAGCCAATATTTTGAAGGGAATTCCCTCCTTTTCCAAATAATTCTCTATGGCCTCTTCTAATGTCTTTTGTCTGAAATTATTCACTCCCTTAAAAATCTCCAATATATTAGACAAATGCCTCAATACCTCCGGGGTAATCAATTTTTCCAAAAGTAGGGGATCATAAGCAATCTCCTGATCAGACAAAAGGAATAATTCAGCCTTATCAACCATTTCTGAGACAGTCTTAACTCTTGGTTGCAAAAGAGGTACAACTTGCCTTAGATATTCATGGTCAAACTCCTGAAATCCACGTTGTATTATATGATCTTGCAATATACGGGCAAGCCGATCAATGTCTGCAGATTTCAAATGTTGACTATTGACCCATTCCAGTTTTTCAGCATTGAACACACAGGCTGATTTACCTATATTATCCAATGAAAAGAGTTTAATAAGCTCATCAACTTTAAACAACTCTTGATCACCGTAAGACCAGCCCAAACGGACAAGATAATTAATAAGGGCTTCAGGCAGATAACCAAGTTTCCTGTAATCCAAAACAGACATAGCTCCGTGTCTTTTACTGAGCTTTTTCTTATCCGAGCCAAGGATCATGGGTACATGTCCAAATTGGGGAAACTGAAACCCCAAAGCATTGTATAACAGTATCTGTTTCGGGGTATTACTCAAATGGTCATCACCCCGTAATATATATGTCACCCCCATTGTTGCGTCATCAACAACAACAGCTAGATTGTAGGTTGGAGAACCATCGGCCCGCCTGAGGATAAAATCATCTAGCTCTTTATTTTCTACTACATTAGGCCCCCTTATGGCATCATTAAAAACTGTCTGACCCGTCAATGGTGCTTTGAAACGGACCACTCGACCAGGAGCTGAAGAAAGATTTAGTTCACGACATTTTCCGCTGTATTTTGGTTTTTCTCCACGCTGCCAAGCATCTTTACGCATGGCCTCAACTTCTTCTGCGGTACATTTACAATAATAGGCCTGGCCTTTCTCTAAGAGATAATCAATATGATTATGGTAAAGATCGAAACGCTGACTCTGAAAAAAAGGTCCTTCATCCCATTCAATCCCCAGCCAAGAAAGTGACTCCAGTATTGAATCAGTCATCTCCTGATTTGATCGACTGATATCTGTATCTTCAATCCGTAAGACAAACCTCCCACCTAGACTCCTGGCCAAGAGCCAATTAAAAATAGCTGTTCTAGCCCCGCCAATATGTAAATAACCGGTTGGACTGGGAGGAAACCTAGTAACAACTTGGTTCATTTAATCCTCGACTTTATTATTGGTCAATAAGACATTAAAATGAATATAAAAAAGGCGGGTCTACCCCGCCTTCAAGCCCTTTAACTTATAAACCAAAAGTTCAATAAACTACTTAATCCACCTGAAGTTACCAATCAAAGTTATATCAGATAGAGCGTTTTAAGCTGATTCCACACTCTTTACCTCAGGAATTTCTTGCTTTAAGACTCTCTCAATCCCATTTTTCAGAGTCATTTGGGACATCGGGCATCCTGCGCAGGCACCCTGCAGACGTAGTTTGACTATGTTGTTTTCAGTAATATCAACTAATTCTACGTCACCCCCATCAGCTTGAAGCTGAGGTCTAACTTTTTCCAGGACTGCTTCTACCTTTTCTCTCATATATCTTCCCCTTATTCAATAATAAATCCTTACTTGTTCTCTAAAAAATTATATTAAAGAGGCTATTATTTTTTCCTCAGGCCTACGTTCCGGTACAAAGACATGAGGAATTTTTCCTTCGTTCCATTCCCTGGAGACATATAGTCCGCAATAACAACTCCCATACTCCTTTATATCCGGTCCGGAATATACACAGGGACAAATAATATCCTTATCTAGTTCATATTGACCGGCAGACAAACGACATGGGCAGGATGTATATCCATAACGCTCTTTATTTATTAAGAGGCTCTCCAAGAGATCCATTACCATATCCTGGTCTTTGTTGAAAAAATATCCCTTTGGTTCCTGGATCTTTTTCAATTTTTCATAAAACTCATTTACTTGCATTACCTTGTAAAGCCTCCTCAATCTCTTGCTTCTTGAAACCAACAATACATTGCTCATTAATAAGCAGTGTAGGAAACGATAG
>CAYUNZ010000020.1:10392-23558 GCA_964446205.1 uncultured Desulfohalobiaceae bacterium
ATAAAGGACCCTCTTGTAATATTCGATCAAAACAGACAATAACAATCCCATTGACCATATTGACAAGCTTGACACCCTGAGCAGATCGACCGCAAATCCGGATATCCTTAACACCAAATCGGATCATTTTATTGGCTGAGGTCAAAAGAAGGATTTGATCCTCTTCGTTGACCATAAGACCACCTATTATCTTGCCTGTTTTTGATGTTGGTTTGAAATTGATTATGCCCTTCCCTCCTCGAGATTGAATTCGGTATTCCGACAAAGGGGTCCTCTTACCAAAGCCAAACTCGGTTAACGTGAGCAGGTGATGATGAAAGTCATCCTTTATCTCTACACCTGAAACAACCTGATCATCACCACGGAGAGTAACCCCTTTAACTCCGGCTGCATTACGGCCAAGCGAACGTATCTCTCGACAAGAAAAACGAATAGCAAAACCATTCATGGTCACAAGCATTATTTCAGATTTATCGTCAACCTCCTTAACGGCAATCAACTCATCACCTTCTTTTAAAGATACTGCATTCAGACCACCTTTACGAAGGTTCTTATAAAGAGCTACCTCTGATTTTTTTATCATGCCTTTTTTGGTAATAAAAATAAAATAGGTGTGAATACTAAGACCTCTTTGACCAAGCACAGTAGCTATATACTCGTTGGTTTGTAAATCCAAAAGGTTAGCAATGTGTACACCCCGAGCTTTTCGACTACCTTCCGGTATTTCAAAGACCTTTACTGTCAACATCCGTCCATGATTGGTAAACATCAGCAGGTTCTGATGGTTGGTAGTAGTCAATAAGGCCTGAATCAGGTCTGATTCATCTAAGTTAGATCCAGAAAGACCTTTTCCACCACGTTTCTGCTGATGATAGTTAGATAATGGGGTTCTTTTGATATATCCCTTTCTAGATAGAGAAATAATAACCTCTTCGTCAGCTATCATATCCTCAATCTCGATATCGTCTGGATCATGCGAGAGGATCTGGGTCTTTCTAGGCGTAGCAAACTTGTCTTTAATCTCTTCTAATTCAGATCTAATCTCATTTCTAAGGACATCCTCATTCTCTATGATACTATTTAAGTACTCAATTTTTTTTAAAAGTTGAAGATATTCCTCTTCTATTTTGGATTGCTCTAGATTTGTCAGTCTTTGTAGACGCATATCCAAAATGGCCTGACTTTGTTCATCCGATAGTTCGAAACGTTCCTTCAATCTGTCTTTGGCCTCAGACGGAGTACGGGAGTCACGAATGATAGCCACAACCTCATCTATATTATCCAGGGCAATACGTAGCCCTTCTAATATATGGGCCCTTTTCCTAGCCTTATCCAGATCAAAACGTGATCTTCTTAAAACAACCTCTTTTCTATGCTCTATAAAAAGTTGCAGATATTCTTTTAAATCTAGGCTCTTGGGCCGATTATTGACCACAGCCAGAAAATTGATCCCAAAAGAGCTCTCAAGGGCAGTATGTTTATATAGATTATTTATCACTATGTCTGAGAGAATACCTTTCTTGAGATCAATAACAATCCTAATACCATTTCTATCAGATTCATCTCTTAGATCACTGATTCCTTCCACTTTCTTTTCATTGACAAGAGCGGCAATCTTCTTCAACAATTTTGATTTGTTTAAAGCAAAAGGTATCTCGGTTATAACCAAAGACTCCAATCCTCTTGACTTTTGCTCTGTCTTGAACTTTGCCCTAATCTTAATACTTCCCCGACCTGAGTTGTACGCCTCTTTAAGGCCCTTAAGACCGTACATATAAGCACCGGTTGGAAAATCAGGCCCCTTTATATATTGCCTTAATTCTGCAATACTAGTCTCGGGCTTACTTAGCAAGGCCAGGGTCCCGTCAATAATTTCACCCAAATTATGGGGAGGAATATTCGTGGCCATGCCAACGGCAATACCTGCAGCACCATTAATTAAGAGATTAGGGACTTTAGTAGGAAGTACTTCCGGTTCATAAATTGTATTGTCATAATTGATACGAAAATTTACGGTCTCTTTTTCAATATCACTCAAAAACTGACCGGCCAAACGTGACATACGACACTCAGTATATCGCATAGCCGCTGGAGCATCACCATCTATTGAACCAAAGTTACCCTGGCCGTCGACCAGACGATCTCGCATATTGAAGTCCTGAGCCATACGAACCAAGGCATCATAGACAGCTGCATCCCCATGTGGATGATACTTACCTATAACATCACCAACTACTCGAGCCGATTTCTTATAGGCTCGATTATAGTAATTACCCAAATCATGCATGGCGTAGAGAATACGTCTGTGAACCGGCTTTAAACCATCTCTCACGTCTGGAATCGCTCGACCAATAATCACACTCAAAGAGTATTCCAGATATGATTTTTTGATCTCATCTTCAATTTTGACTGTATCCTGCACAATAACCCCTTTGAATCATGGTTTGATTCTCAGACAAAAATATAAAACTTGTTATTTCCATATCCGAAAATTAAAAATTTTAGAATCGAAAACTAAATATCCAACTCTTCGACTGATAAAGCGTTTTTCTCAATAAACTCTCTTCGTGAAACCACATTGTCGCCCATTAATTTGCTAAAAATCTCATTGGCTTCTTCGGCTTCATCTATTTTTACCTGCAGC
The DNA here is from genome assembly GCA_964446205.1 of uncultured Desulfohalobiaceae bacterium. GTDB lineage: Bacteria > Desulfobacterota > Desulfovibrionia > Desulfovibrionales > Desulfothermaceae > CAYUNZ01. The sequence goes on from CAYUNZ010000020.1 coordinate 13,037, forward strand.
AAATTACGTCTTGATTGATTCATGGTTGTCTCCCAAAGTTGTTTGGGATTCATTTCACCAAGACCTTTATAACGTTGAATTGATAGACCTTTATCAGCCTCCTCCAGAACTGCAGACAAGAGATCAAAACAAGAGCTTTTCTCTTGAATCTCCTGATTTTTAAACTGGATTCTATAGATAGAGTTCTGGCTTTTGGCATCAAGACTGGAGATTGTCTCAAAGGCCTGCTTATATATCTTGGAATTGAAAAACTCTACTCCCAATTTGACTGTATGCTTATTCCAGTCGGTAATATATAGAAAGGTCCTTTTTCCTTCCTCAAATTCCTGGGATTGAACCTCAATCCTGTAACCCAATCCTGCCATATAGTCTCTAAACTGTTCCAGCTTTTCCTGCCCAATCTCACCATGACTGTCTGTTTTTTCCTTATCCAGGATTGAATATTCCATAGAATCAAATAAGCTAGGGAAAAGTCGGGGTTGAAAACGGAGTAAAGAAAGAAATAATTCATTGTCTATCCCAATATTTATAGCATCTTTGACCTTGTCTTGTAAAAATATTATATTTTCGAGTAAATTCACAAGAGATTCTCCCTGATGCTCTTCTTCGTTTTCAGTTATTACTTTTAATTCTTGACTGACCCTGTTCAAAAGAAAAGTCTTTAGTTCCTTTTCATCGGCAATGAATTTTTCGAAGTTTGATTTGTGGACTCGGTATAATGGCGGTTGAGCTATATATAGATATCCATTATCAATTAGCTCCAAATATTGACGATAAAAGAAGGTCAACAATAATGTCCGGATATGAGCTCCGTCAACATCAGCGTCTGTCATGATGATGATCTTATGATAACGGAGCTTGGAGAGCTCAATGCCATCATCACCTATACCCATACCCATTGCGGTAATCAAATGTTGTATTTCTTTATTTTCCAATATCTTATCAAATCGAGTCTTCTCAACGTTCATGATTTTCCCACGAAGGGGCAAAATTGCTTGATGCTTGGGATCTCGACCTTGCTTTGCCGAACCACCGGCTGAATCACCCTCAACAATAAAGAGCTCGCTCAATTGGGGGTCCTTACTTTGACAATCAGCTAATTTCCCCGGTAGAGAAGAATCAGAAAGGGCATTTTTTCTACGGACAAGCTCTTTGGCCTTTCTAGCTGCATCCCTAGCTCTGGCCGTATCTACAACCTTCTCAACTACATCTTTTGCTTCTTTTGGATTTTCCTGCAGGTATTTAGTGACTACCTCACCAACGATTTGAGAGACATAGCCTGAGACTTCGCTATTACCGAGTTTGGTCTTTGTTTGACCCTCGAACTGGGGATTGGGGATCTTAACACTGACTATGGCTGTAAGTCCCTCTAGGACATCATCACCACTAAGCTTTTGTTGGTATTTTTTAGGCAGCTCAGAGTTTTGAATATAGTTGTTAATAGTCCGGGTTAAGGCGGTCTTGAAACCGGAAAGGTGAGTCCCGCCCTCTTTGGTGCGGATATTATTAGCAAAGGAGTAAATACTGTTTTGAAAGGCTGAATGATATTGCAGAGCAAATTCTATAATCACATCCTCGACTTCACCCTTGCCATATATAATGTTGTGAAACGGCTGTTCCGATTCATTAATATGATCAATAAAGGAGCAGATACCTCCATCAAATTTAAATGACTCTTCTTCCTGAGTACGTTCATCAAAAAGATCGATCTCAAGACCATAGTTAAGATAGGCAAGCTCCTCTAAGCGTTTACTCAAAGTATGAGAGTTAATAACAATATCTTGAAATATTTCCTCATCTGGACGGAAATGAAGTGAGGTGCCACTCTTTTCCGTATCTTCTATCAATTGCAGTTTGCTTACTGGATAACCACGTTGATAGCGCTGGAAATACTTTTGACCATCACGACGTATAGTAACTTCCAAATACTCAGCCAAGGCGTTGACTACAGAAATACCTACACCATGTAAGCCACCAGAAACCTTATAATTTTGATTGTCAAATTTACCTCCAGCATGAAGCATGGTTAAGACTACCTCAATAGCCGGACGCTTTTCCTTAGGATGCATATCAACAGGTATACCACGTCCATCATCTGTAACTGTTACACTATTATCTAAATGAATTGTTAATTTGATCCGTTGGCAAAATCCAGCCATGGCTTCGTCAATACTGTTATCAAGGACCTCATAGATTAGGTGATGAACACCATAGATATCTGTACTACCAATATACATGGAGGGTCTTTTTCTAACAGCGCTCAATCCTTCCAGGATAGTGATACTTTCAGCATCATACCGGGTATTATTTTCCATATTTTTCCTCAAGGATCTTATTTAATGGGTTTGAGATTTTTATTTGAATAATAGCTTTACATGACTATATAATATTATTTGTTTAGACACCTTTAAAGAAAACCTTATTATTGCCTCTAAGCTTCCAGATTTTCCTCAGTATAATATGTCTCTTCTTCAATCTTGACTGGCATAATTATAACTACATAATCCTGATCCTCGGTACCTGAGATCTTGCAGGGCCCGTTTTCAGAAGTAAATTCAAAGCTCAGCTGCTGTGAGTTAAAGTGATTCAGGACATCAATGACATTTCTGGTTGGAAAAATTATCTTTTCCAACTTTCCCTCAAATTGGATAGGTATGGTCTCTGTGGCTTCTCCAGTATCATGGGCCTGACTGTATATTACAAGTTCCTGATCATTAAAAACAAAATAGGAACATCTCTCTGTCTCTGTATTAAATATAGAAATCCTTGCCAAGGAATCCAGGAGTTCCTCCTTGTCAATGGTCATTGTACTGACCTGATCATCAAAATAACTCAAAAAGACCTCATAACTAGGAAAGGTATCAAAATTTATCGGTAAACTCAATTGTTCATTTTTGGCAGTATTGGCGAAAAAAAGCCTATTTTCGTTGAGAGTAAAGTTAATTGCTTGACTTGTAAGCCATTTTTTTAGCTCTAAGACATATGGTTTGGCAATCAGGATTTCTTCTCCATTTAAAAGAGAAACCATATCTTGGTGTTTAAATCTTTGCATAGCAAATTGAAAGCCATTTAGAGCACAGGTTTCAATAGTCTGGTTATCATTTAGTGGACTGAATTTTAAATAATGCATATTTTCTTCTTTTTCATCAGCAATGCAAAATGATGTCCGATCAATAAGTTCCTTGAGAAACTCGCCTGACCAGGCGATGAAACTGCTCTCAGGAAAAGGGGTAAAGTTATCAAACCAGCTCGGATCATAAGTAGGTATCTTATATTTTCGTCGGCCTTGTTCCAATAACAAGGTCTTTGTATCCGGATCGTCTCTTAGTCGGATTTGACCTGGAGGTAGCTTTTTAAAGAGATCGTAGAAATGACGTCCAGGAACTCCTAAAAAACCTTCCTCATCTATTTGGCAGGGATACGTACCAGTAAACTCAAGGCTTGAATCTGTGGACATAATTGTCAGTTTTTCATTTTTACAATCAAGCCATATTGTCCTTAAAAAGGCAGCTCCAGTTCTGGTTGGGATAATGTTGGCTGCTTTCTGAAAACCTTCATGTATTTCTTCTTTATTAATATTACATTTCATATTTTACTCCAATTGTTAAGAGTGTGTTTGTATGTTCTTATTTCCTATAATTGATTGATATAATATATAAAAAAATATACAAACTTAATAATATCAAGTAACAAAACAAACCTTAGGGATTAGATCCAAAAAAATAGTCATCTCTTTTGACACAAATTGACAAGATTAGTTAACAATTTGTCAATTTCTGGGTTATTATTTTGTAATTTTTGAACTTTATCTATGGAATAAATAACAGTGCTATGGTCTCGTCCCCCAAAAAGGGAACCTATATAGGAATAGGAAAATTTTAGCAGTAATCGGCAAAGGTACATTCCCATCTGTCTGGCAAGTACAGTATCTCTTGTTCTCTTTTTGGATAAAATCTCCGAGTCTTTAATTTGAAACTGATTGGCAATAATGTTTAAAATGTATTCAAAGGTTAAATTCGGTTCATGTTGGGACTTGATTTCTGAGATTATTCTTCCAATCTCATTGTTATTGTTTTGATCAGTATCTAGTTTGTAAAATATATTGTTTAGAAGGGAATTTAATTCCTTAAAATTTCCAGATTGTTGTCCTATATTCAATATATCTTTTTTTTCCAGACTGAGATTGTTCAAATCACTTTTTCTCTTAATGTATTCTAAACGTATATCTAGATCCGGTTTTTGCAGATAGAGCATTAAGCCTGACTCGATCCTGGAAAGTAGATTTTTATCAAGACAAAAAATTGAGGAAATCTTACCTAAACAGGTAAACAGCATCAAAACACCATGTTCATATAGATATTCATATAAGTATATAAATTCTTCCTGAATAAAAGCCTGATTACTTAATAGATGGATATCTTCAATAATGAGAATATCAAAAGCAGCTAACTGTTTTCTTATCTCCTTTCTCATAGAAATAGATGAGGAATAAAGGTAAGTAAACTCTTGAAATGGCAAGTACAAGATATTATTTTTATAGTTTAGCTGTATGTATTTATTGGCCATGGACTTTATTAAATGGCTCTTACCAGAGCCTTTGTCTCCGCATAGCAAAAAAGGGGTGATGTTCAAACCTTGTTCGACATACTGACAGGCTGAAATGTAAGTGTTTTTATTCTTCCAATTATATAGGCATTCTTCAAATAGATAGTTAGAGTCATAATGATATTGATGTAGAGATAAATAAGAATGATTTAAAACTGGAGATAGTTTATATCTAATACCCCCAACTGAAGGATATTTGTCATATATAAGGCTTTCAAAGTCCTGCTTGATGTTTGTGGAAAACCAGTCAGAGAAGAATTGATGTGGAAAATATATGTATAGTGTTTTGTCTTTATCTAGTTCAAAAGACAATGTATTCAGCCAATTAGAGTTTAAGTTGTTAAATAGCTGTCTAAAGTCTTTTTGCAACACCTCTTTAATATTGTTGATATAGTAATTGTTTTCAGTCATGAAAGAAGATCCTTTGACCTTATAGTTGCCCCGAGATTACAAAAATGACGATTTGATCTATGAGATTTAGACATCCAATTTTTATAGTCAATCATGCCAATATTTTTTCCACGAGATGAGGGAGTACGATATCAACTGAGTCATTGAAGCGAACATCAGTAATATCATAATACGAGGTTTGACCTAAATTTATTTCAATAACATGGCCATGATTGCGTTTTACTTCTCTTGGTAGAAAGTTGGCTGGTGAGACCTCACCTGAGGTCCCAGTTATCAGGATGCAGTCGGCTTTTTGAACTAGATCAATACTTGCATAGTGGGCCTTGGCAGGAATGCTTTCACCGAAAAATACAACATCTGGTCTGATTAGTCCCCCACACTTTTCACAATACAAAGGGATTTCATCCTGTGTCAATTGTCTAATGTTTTCAAGAAACTTTTCATTATGGCAACTTTGACAATAGAATCGTTGGAAATTTCCATGATATTCAATTACATTTTGGGACCCTGCTCTTTGATGTAAGTTATCAATATTTTGAGTAATAATACCTATAAGCCTATTGTTCTGTTCTAATTTGGCCATAGCAAAGTGGGCTGGATTGGGGTTTGATTGGTCTAGTAATTCTGAGGTGTCTAGTAAGAATTGCCAGACCCCTTTGGGATTGTTTTCTAAAGAGTAAGCAGAGGCAACCTCAAAAGGATCATACTTTGACCATAGTCCACCAGGACTCCTGAAATCAGGAATCCCACTTGGAACCGATATACCAGCCCCTGTAAAGGCTATTGGATATTTTGATTCACGCCATAAAGAGGCTGCTTTGTCCAGACCCTGGACATTATTGTCCTCAAGTTTTGACATACATAACTCTCCTTACCATGTTGATTTTGCTGAGTTGTTTATTTTAAGAAAGACAACTTGTGAAAGTACTTGAGCTACTCAAGTTATTTTCAGTTTATATGCTTGCCTAAACAAATAACAAGGAGTAGAAGTTCTGGCAAGAGACTTGTATACCAAGTTAGGTTTGGTGACTGTTGAAGGCGTTTTTTACATCTAGTTTTAAAAACGGCTTTTTTATTGCAAAAGTCTAATGTGAGTTTGTAAATTCGTCCTTAATAAAAAAATAGGTATATTATAATGTTACAAATATTTATTTTAGGGCTTTTTGGTATTATTGTCGGATGCGCAGCCTCATTTACAGGCCTTGGGGGAGGTTTTCTCCTAATACCGCTGCTTTTGTTTTTGGGATATTCGGCCCAGAAGTCTGTAGGTACTTCTTTTGCAGCTATCCTGATTATCTCTATATCTGCTCTTTTTGCCCATAGTAAACTGGCTAATGTTGATTATAGAGCCGGCCTTGCTCTTGGCTTGGGTGGCATAATTGGGGCACAAATCGGTTCAAGGCTTGTTGAGCATATATCGACAGCCAATTTCAAAAAGGTCTTTGCCTTGATCCTAGTCGGATTAGCGATATACTTATTTTGGCAGAAATAGGAAAAATACTTACCGTAGTCATACAAACCTTAAATTTAGGGGAGAGCTATATGCTATCTTACTGTAAGATAGGGTTATCTCTTTTTTCTCTTTTCTTTTTATTTGTCTTCTTATCTTCTGGGGCCCTGGCTACAGATGAAGTAAGGAAGGCTAATTGGTCTGGATCATTCTATCCTGAAAATCGTACCCAATTAGTTGATCTAATTAGTTCATTGTCTCGAAAGGCTCAAGAGAAATCAATACAAATTCCCGCCAAACGTGAACTCAAAGCAATTATTGTTCCTCATGCCGGATATTCGTTCTCTGGTCTTACTGCTGCTCACATGTCTCTGGTCTTATCAGAGAGATCCTACGAAAAGGTGGTTATCCTGGGACCGGATCATCGAGTTGGTTATAAAAATGCAGTTATTTGTCGGGCTAAGTCTTATAAAACACCTCTGGGCCTTGTCCCTTTACATCAAGATGCTTATAATTTATTTAGAGACTCAGGATTATTTTCTTCAATATCTGTCGAACAATCGGTTGAGCATTCTATAGAGGTAGTGCTTCCATTCTTACAAAGTTATTTTCATCGGTTCAGGATTGTACCTGTGGTTTTTGGAGATGTTCATTTCCAGAAATATGTTCCGTATATTAAATCCCTACAGGGTAGTTCAACCCTTTTAGTAGTCAGTACAGATCTTTCTCATTACCTTGAATATTCACAGGCCCAAAAAAGAGACAAGCAGACAATACAGATGATCCTCGATTTAGAGGTCGATAGACTAAAAGGTAGCTCTAACAGGGCCTGTGGGCTAGTTCCCTTATGTATTGTCTTACAACTGGCTAAGAATAATTCTTGGCAGCCGTTACTTTTGAATTATTCCACAAGTGGCGATACTTCAGGACCAAAAGACCGAGTTGTCGGATATGCAACTATAGCTTTTTTTGGAGAGTCAAAAATGGAATCAATAAACGAACAAGAAAAGGATTTGACCGTTGAGCAAGGCCAGTCTCTTGTTGCCCTGGCCAGACATACTATTGGTCATCATCTGGAAGTTCAAGGTTGCAAGCAAAAAAGACAGACATTGGAAGATTCACTTACGGATAATATTTTCAAATCCAAGAGAGGAGTCTTTGTCACCTTGAAAAAGGATGGTCAGTTAAGGGGGTGTATAGGCAGTTTAGTAGCTAGTGAGTCTATTATCGAAGGGGTAAAAGAAAATGCTGTCAAAGCTGCCTTTCAAGATCCTCGTTTTCCGCCATTATCACCTAAGGAATTTGATAACATACAGATTGAGATCAGTGTCTTGTCTGAACCTGCACCTCTTGATTATTCCAAAAGTCAGGACTTAATCAACAAGCTCAGGGTAAATGTTGACGGAGTCATCTTAAAAAAGGGTATGTCCCAGGCTACCTTTCTGCCGCAAGTTTGGGAGCAGCTTCCCCGTCCTGAAGAGTTTTTGAGCCATCTTTGTCTCAAAGCTGGTCTCTCTTCTGATACCTGGAAAAAAGGGAATCTTGAGGTTTTGACCTATCAAGTCCAAAATTTTGAAGAGGAATGAACCTCGAATTATCCTCTGGGTGGTTATCGCTACAGGTATTTCTTCTGTAACCACCCAATTATTGAGTATACGAGAATTTCTGGCCCAGTTTTCTGGCAATGAATTTGTTATAGCCCTAATTATTTTTGTTTGGCTTGTTCTGGGTGGATTAGGGACCTTAGTGTCTCATGTGTTTGCCAGGTACAATAAAATCAGTTTACTGGGCTTGACTTTATGTTCTTTTATACTGGTCTTTGTATCTGTGGCTCAATTATCTGCTATTCGTCTCTGCCCTGACTACTTTTTTCTCCCCGGCAGTTCAATAGGTTTCTATCCTACTTTGGCCTATATTTTGTTGACTGTTGGACCCTATGCCATCTTGATCGGTTTTGTCCTGCCCTATAGCCTCTATGTCATTCGCAATTTCCAGCTCCAATACCCAGGTGCTGGTATATATTTAGCTGACAACATCGGAGATGTGCTTGGGGGAGCCTTATTTTCATTTGTCCTTGTTTTTTGGTTTACTCCGTTTCAATCTATTTTTCTGGCCAATATCCCTTTGTTATTCTCTTTATGGTTTATAATTTATTCTAGATATAGAAGGTATTTTGGTCTATTTGTATTATTCAGCAGTCTTGTCTTGATAGCTGCGCCCATGATTCTGGAGAAAGAGACCATTGATCATCAGCATATAGGCCAATTGGTCCATTATCAGGAAAGTCGCTATGGACGGATAGAAGTATTTGAAAATAAAGATCAGATGATTGTTTTTACTGATGGAGAGCCGTCTTATAGTACCCAAAACAAAAGAGCAGCAGAGTATTGTGTCCATTTTCCCCTCTCTCAACTCTCTCAGGTCGATTCGGTCTGCCTTATATCGGCTACAAGCTCAATAATGTCGGAAATGTCCAAATATCAACCTCAAAGGATAGATTATGTAGAAATGGATCCAGCTTTGACTAATGTTCTCTTTCAATATGGATTTTTGGAAAGAGTATCCGGGCTGCAGACAATACATGAAGATGGCAGAAAATATTTGCAAAAGTCTAAGTCCAGGTACGACTCTATTATTATGAGCTTATCCGAGCCCAACACTTTTAAAGTCAACCGGTTTTATACTTATGAATTTTTTAGCTTAGTAGAAAAGCATTTACGAGAAAAGGGTGTTTTTTGCTTTTCAGTCCAGGGATATGACAATTATCCTTCTGAGGCGCAAGTTCAAAAACTTTCTTCTCTTTATCAGACGTTAAAAGAGGTTTTTCCGAATATTTTGCTTTTACCTTTGGATAAACTATATTTTTTGTCCTCTAATCAGGCCCTTGATCTTAATATCCCAGAGTTATTAAAGAAAAAAGGTATATCTACCTATTACATATCAAGATACTTTTCTGGCAATGTGACTAAAGAACGAATAAAGAGTCTTAAATCCTTGATAGATACAGAGTCTGTATTAAATTCTGATACCTCACCTAGGCTTATGCAGATCATGTTCCAGCAATGGTTTGAGAAATATTCTGCATCCCCAATTATATTCTACGTTTTTCTCTGTCTGTTGGGTCTTTTGTACATGATTCTGATCAAAAAGGAAGAATTCGTACTGTTCTCAACCGGTTGGATGAATATGGGGATAGAGTTGCTAGTCATTTTAACCTTTCAGATCTTTTTTGGCTATGTCTATTTGTATGTAGGCCTAATTGTTACTGTATTTTTGGCTGGTCTGTGCCCTGGGGCCTGGTTTGGTAACCAGCTGCAGTATTTTAAGAGCAAATACCTCATAGGGACCGACCTAGCGATAATAGCCCTTTTGGGAATATTTTTGACTATCCTGATCTTCTTTACCAACATGGCCATTGCCTTTTTGTTATCGTTTGGGTTTTTACTTTCTCTGATTTGCGGATTTCAATTCCCTGTAGCCCTTGAGCTTCAAGGAGGGGGAAATAATGCTGTTTCCCGAAGTTTTTCTGCTGACTTGATTGGTGCCGCAGCCGGGGCTTTGGTGACAAGTGTTGTCCTTATTCCTTTGCTTGGTCTGCAATGGACCCTGGTTGTATTTATTGGAATAAAGTTTATGAGCCTTGCCTGTACAATTTGGAGAAGATAGAGGACAAATTTATGAAGAGAAGGGATTTTTTGACCACCTCGCTTTGTTTTTTGGGGACACTCCAATCGGCTTCTGCCTTTTGGCCATCCAGGTCTGAAGGGAAAATCCCTGATAAAGCAGTGACCGGACAGGTCTTTGTTGATGATGCCCCAAAAAGGATCTGGAAATGGTCAAAGGAAGCCAGGTTTTATGAAAAGGCAGGTAAGGGGAGGGTGGTTTGTCAACTCTGTCCGCATTCTTGTCTTTTAGAGCCTGGAGATAGGGGTGTTTGTCGAAACCGGGTCAATCATGAGGGTAAAATGTATACCCTGGCCTATGGCAACCCCTGTGCTGTCCATGTTGATCCGATTGAAAAAAAGCCCCTTTTTCATTTTAAACCTCAATCCAAGG
>CAYUNZ010000021.1:0-17163 GCA_964446205.1 uncultured Desulfohalobiaceae bacterium
TCCAGGAGCATATTGCCTAGCAAGGCAGCTGTAGCAGCTACCAGACCAAAACCAAAAACAATCAGAAAAATAGCAAAAATACGCCCGCTATCAGACAAACTGAAAGGGGCCACAGTAGTTAATGTGCCAATAGTCAAATACATAGCTTCAATGGGCGAGATTTTCTCCAGCAACATGTAGCCAAACATACCAACCAGAAAAAGACCAATCAGAGAAAACAAAAGTATTCCCACATATCGGCCACGATGTGAAAAGGAAGAATATTTCATATTACTTACCAAACTGGTATTTTGACAAAAGAGCTGAGCACTGATCACAGCTCTAAAATCGTCTGAGGCTTACTGGAGCTGAATAATCACTTTCCCAATATCTCATGTATTATAATTATAGCTCATTTTTTTAATCCTTTGCTAACTTTACTAAACCATTTGCTATCTCATCAGGTTATTGTTCTTTCTATCCGAAAATAAAGGAAAAAGTCAATAAGTCACCTCTTATTTATATCCATTATATTTTTATCCAAATCCGGTGTCTCCAGATCACTCAACAAGCCTGGAGCAAGGAGAAGAAATCCATATTTCTTACTCCAGGCTAGACTCCTAAAAAAGGATTTTCACATCTAAACCGATAAACTCAGGTCCAAAGCTTCTTTACATGCACAGATCCAACCTTGAACTCAGGAATTTTGGCCAGGGGATCAAAGGCCGGGTTAGTCAATAAATTGGTCGGGTTTTCACCAAAATGGATAGGGACAAATACTGTGCCTGAAGGTACAACCTGGCTTATCCTGGCCGGGATCTCTATCTCCCCCCTGCGTGAGGCCAGGATCAAGGTTTCTCCCTCTCTGACCTCCAGACGTTCAGCATCTTCCGGATTTATCTCAGCATATCCGGTTGGTTGTTCTTTATCCAAACTATCTGAAATCCTGGTCATGGTCCCGGTATGGAAATGGGCAAACATTCGGCCGGTGGTCATACTAAAGGGATAAGTTTCGTCCGGCACTTCGGCTGGAGCCTGATATTCCAGGGCATGGAACCGCCCCTTGCCCCTGGCAAATTGCTGTTCATGAAGATAGGGTGTGCCAGGATGATCCAAAGTAGGACAAGGCCATTGCAGACCATCCAGACCTAATCGTTCATAACTCATGCCCCCATAGCTTTTGGGTGTCAACCTGGCAATCTCATTAAAGATCTCTTCAGGAGAATGATAATCCATATCATAACCCAGTGCTTTGGAAAAACGACAAATGATCTCCCAATCGGGCAAGGCCTCCCCTATAGGATCAATAGCCTTATCCATATGCATACAGCGACGTTCCGTATTGGTCACTGTGCCTTCCTTTTCCGCACTGGAAGCAGCAGCCAGGACCACATCAGCCACTTGGCTTGTCTCGGAAAGAAAAAGATCCTGTACCACCAAAATATCCAATTTTTTCAAAGCATTGCCTAAGTGATTCAAGTCAGGATCACTCAACTTGGGATTTTCACCAATGACATAGAGTCCCTTGATCTTTCCGGTTTCCATTCCCTGAACCATATCAGTTACAGTCATACCCTGATTTTGAGGAATGTCCCTTCCCCAGGCCGCTGTGAACCTTTCCCTAACTTCAGGATCGCTGATCGACTGGTACCCGGTTAAGACATTGGGTAGTCCGCCCATATCACAGGCCCCCTGAACATTGTTCTGCCCCCGTAACGGGTTGACACCACTGCCTGGACAACCAACATTGCCTGTCAGTAAAGCCAAATTACAGCATGATTTGACATTGTCTACCCCGGTAGTGTGCTGGGTGATGCCCATGGCATAAAGCAGACTTGCCGGATGGTTTTGGGAATATAGTTCAGCTGCCTTTACCAGATCCTGGCTTGAAACACCAGTCAGAGCTTCCACCCGCTCAGGTGTATAGTCCTTACAGAGCTCTGCTGTTTCCTCAAACCCTTCTGTACGTGAGGCAATAAATTCTCGATTGTGCCAGGAATTCTTAATGATTAGATGCATCAATCCATTGATCAAGGCCACATCGCTGCCCAGCCGATGATTGAGAACCACATCAGCATATTGACTCAAATGGATATGCCTGGGATCGGCAACAATGAGCTTGGCTCCTTTTTCTTTGGCCTTCAGAATTCTCCCGGCAATAATCGGATGACACTCCGAGGTATTGGAGCCAATGACCAAAATACAACTTGCCTTTTCAATATCATCAATCGAATTGGTCATGGCTCCGCTTCCAAATGCAGCGACAAGACCTGCCACTGTTGAAGCGTGTCAGAGACGGGCACAATGATCAACGTTATTCGTGCCCAAAGCAGCCCGGGCCAGTTTCTGAGCCAGGTAATTCTCTTCATTGCTTACCTTGGCTGAGACCAGAACCCCGATACTCTCAGGACCATACCTTTGAACGACCTCCTGAAATTTCTTGGCTGCATAGCCTATGGCCTTATCCCAGGTTGCCCTTTTGAAGTGCCCATTTAGCTTGATCAGGGGGAATTTCAACCTGATATCGCTATTGATAAACTGATGCATATTCCAACCCTTGATACACAACTTACCTTGATTGACCGGATGGCTTTTCATCGGCCAGGTACCGGTAATCTTGCCGTTAACCACCCGGTAGAGCAGGCCGCAACCTGTACCGCAGTAAGAACAAACTGATGGTACGAGTTTGTAGTCCATATATTCCTCTCTTCTATTTATAAACCCCGTAGGGTAATTATCTTCTTTTATTATCCAATGAGTCTAAACTGATTATTTTATCCAGGGAATTAACGGCTAAAGAGGGTTTGCCTGACAAGCAATTTCTTGACCCAGTATGTTCAATGGGGCTGTCTCCATGTCAGTTCCTGTATAATAGTCAAAGGTTTTCACAATAATCTCATTAACCTTCCTATATAGTAAGCGCAAAGGTATGTTCACCGGACAAGCCTCTTCACACAGCCCGCAATCAATACAACGACCGGCCATGTGTACCGCTCTGACCAAGTGAAATATAGGCACCTCAGTCAACATTTCACCCGTATGGACAAGGTCTGTATGCTCCAAGCTGCATTCCCGGCAAAAGCATAGCGGACAAATATCCCGACATCCATAACACTTAATGCACTTTGAAAACTCATAGGTCCAATGACTGTACAGTTCCTCTTGTTCGAGAGCCTCAACCTCCTGAGTACAAGCATTTGGATCCAGACCATATAAAGTCTTCAATTCTCCGGGCTGATCTGGATTGAGGTAAGAGCATCTGGCATGTTCCTGAAGCAGGGAAGGACAACAACTGACCTCCATTGGGATCAATTGTCCCTGATTGAGCTGATTCCAGGTCGAGAGGACATTTAAAGACCTCTTGGTACACTCCCTGGCCAGGATACCGATACGAAGCTCCGGGTCCTCTTCTGCTAACTCCAGGGCAATTTCTTCCAAAGGATAGCGCTGTAAACCAGGATGGAGAAGAGCGCACTCCTCCAATGAGTCTGGGCTAAAGACATGGGGTAGGATATGGCCCTTTTGTTCAATATAAGCGACAAATACATCAACTACTTCCTCTTCAAGCCACTTTCTGACTCTTTTTTGCATTTTCAACTCCTGTCTTGTGAATGGGAATCATCTGGTCTTTATATGATGGCCCCAACGGGCTTGGGCCCAAGTTACGTATCTTTTCAGTAAAATCAGACATTACCTGGACAAATTTCTGGGCCTCAGCCGAGGAAATCCATTCCAGATGCAATCGATCCTTCAAACCGATAAAGGCAAGCAGTTCCTGAAGGAAGGCTATCCTTTTGGCAGTCATATAATTACCATACAGGTAATGACATTCACCTATATGTCAGCCTCCAACAAAAATACCATCAGCTCCACTCTGAAAAGCCCGCAATATGTAGTGTGGGGATACTGAAGCTGAACACATGACTCTAATAAGTCGGATATTGGGTGGATAGGTCAGACGGCTGACCCCGGCCAGGTCTGCTGCCCCATAGGTACACCAGTTACAGATAAAGCCGATAATCTTTGGCTCAAAGGACATCTTGTCCTCCTTTGTTTTCAGTTTCATTGTTTTCTCGGTCTCTGGCTTTAAGCAGCCAAGGCATTCCGGATCTGGGCATAGAACTGCTCATTGTTAAAACCCTTCAAGATTATGGCCTCAGAAGGACACGCAGCAGCGCAACCTCCACATCCCTTGCACAAGGCCTGATTGATTTCCGCCTGATCTCTTTTTTCATCAAAGGAAATGGCCTCAAAAGGACAGACATTGAGACAGCCTTGGCATCCGGAACACAGCTCAGAAACAACTTCGGCTACAACTCCGCCCACTTCTATGGTCTGTCTGGAAAGAAAGGTCATGGCCCTGGAAACAGCTGCCTGGGCCTGAGCAACACTCTCTTCGATCGGTTTTGGGTAGTGAGCCAGACCACAGACAAAGACACCGTCATTGGAGAAATCAACAGGCCTAAGCTTTTGATGGGCCTCAAGAAACCACCCGTCTCCGTCCATGGCTACCTTAAACAGTCTGGCTAAGGGCTCATCATGGTAGGGTTCAATACCCGAAGCCAGGCATAGGATATCAGCTCTGATCTCCATAGGCCGATCCAGAACAGGATCTTGAAAAGTCACCCGGACTGCCTGGCCGTCCTCAGTTACATTGGGCTTTTCCTCAGGATGGTAACAAATGAAACGAACTCCGGCCTGCCTGGCCTGTCGAAACAAGTACTCCCGATGCCCATAAGTCCGGATATCCCGGTATAGGACAGTGATATCCTTTTCCGGGAACCTGGCCTTACATTCCAAAGCGCTTTGAATGGTGTGGGTACAGCAGACCTTGGAACAATAGGGGCGATTCTCATCCCTGGAACCAACACATTGAATAAAGACCAAATTAGACTCTTCCTCCAAACGGGGATCATTGTCCTTTATCAATTGGTCCAACTCCAGAGAGGTAACTACAGCCTGATGCTGAGAATACAAGTATTCCTTTGGTTTGGATTCACGGGCTCCGGTAGCCAATATGGACACACCATGCTCCAGGCATTGTTCCTTTTCCCCCTGGGCTATTGTTGTCCTGAAATTGCCTACAAAACCCTGAACTTCGGTCAACTGGGCTTCAAGATGGACCGTAATCCGATCTTCTTCCCTGATTTGGCTGATCAAAGCCTGGACCGACTCAGAAACATCTTCGCCAGTACTGGTACGCAAAAGATGCAAGGCCTGGCCCCCCAAATAAGGACTTCGTTCCACCAGATCAACTTCTATTCCCTGCCCGGCCAGGGACAGAGAGGCGGTCATTCCGGCCACTCCCCCACCTACCACCAAGGCTTTATGATTCATAGGCAATTGGCTATAGTGTAGAGGTGATAGCCTCCGGGCCTTGGCCACAGCAATTCGTACCAGGTCTTTGGCCTTGTTCGTGGCTGCCTCCGGATTATCGGCATGGACCCAGGAATCATGATTGCGTATATTGGCCATTTCCAGGAGAAAACCATTCAAACCGGCATTGATCAAAGTCTCCTGAAACAACCCCTCATGGGTCCTTGGTGAACAAGCAGCCACGACAACCCTGTTCAAGTCCTTATCCCTTATGACCTGGGTCATCTTGTCCTGAGTATCCTGGGAACAGGTAAAAAGATTTTCTTCCACATAGACCACTTCAGGGAGGGTCCCTGCATATTCAGCCACTTCTGGCACATTGACTACTCCTCCAATATTTACCCCGCAATGACAGACAAAAACACCTATACGGGGATAAAGTCTGCTAACATCGATCTCCTTAGGAGAAGGGCTCTGCTTGACCTGAGTATGCCTGACCTTGGACAGATCCTGACTGGCTGCATCCGAAGCAGCACTAGCCTCCATGACAGAAGCCGGGATATCCTTGGGTCCTGAAAAAGCCCCGCAGGCATAAATACCAGGGACCGATGTGTTTACTGGTTTAAAACTAGACCCTCTGACAAAACCGGATTCATCAAGCTCAACCCCCAATCTCTCAGCCATTTGTCTGGCTTCCTGACTAATCTCCAGACCAGTGGACAAAACAACCATATCAAAGGTCTCAGAACTTAGCTGTCCTTCTTGATCGATATAACGCAGCAACAGGTCCTCAGTCCCTGGGACACTTTCGACTGAATGAGGTCTTGAGCGAATGAATCTGACCCCCTTTTCCTTGGCCTGCTCCAGATAACGGTCAAAATCTTTGCCTTGTGTCCGCATATCCATATAAAATATAGCGCAATCAAGGAAAGACTTGGCATGTTCCTTGGCAAGTATCGACTGTTTTACCGCGTACATACAGCATACTGATGAACAATAGCTGTTTCCACTTTGGTTGACATCCCTTGATCCAACACATTGCAGCCAGGCAATCCTGCTCGGTTGGACCTCACTTTTCATATCCGAGGGACGAACAAGGTGCCCGGTAGAGGGTCCAGTAGCCGAAAGGATACGCTCAAATTGAAGAGAAGTGACTACATCCTTACATTGTCTGTAATTATAAAGATCAGACCTGCCGGGATCATAGGAAACAAAGCCAGGCGATAAAATAACCGAGCCTACATTCAGAGTCAGGTTTTTCTCCTGATCCTGAAAATTGATTGCCCCGGTGGGGCAGAACTTTTCACAAGCCCCGCACTTGCCCTTGGTCAAGTAGATACATGCCTCTGGATCAATAGCATACTTAAGGGGTACTGCCTGGGCATAAGGGATGGAGATGGCCTTTTGAGTACAAAGTCCTTGATTGTAAGAGTCATAGACCTTTTTAGGGCACTTTTGGGCACAGAGTCCACATCCGATACATTTGTCAGTATCGACATACCTGGGATGCTGAAGGATTGTGACCTGGAAATTGCCCTTTTCTCCCTGAATACCGCCAACTTCACTCAAAGTATGTAATTCGATATTCTCATGCCGGCCGACCTCGACCAGTTTAGGAGAAAGAATTCACATGGAACAGTCATTGGTTGGAAAGGTCTTGTCCAACTGGGCCATAGCCCCGCCTACGGCAGGGGATCGCTCTATCAAATGGACAAAAAAGCCTGAATTGGCCAGGTCCAATGCTGCTTGCATCCCGGCAATTCCCCCACCAACAACCATGACCCTACCTTGCAGGTCTGGAGCAAATGTTTTGACTTTCATGCATAGTCTCCGTTGATATTATTGATCTTTTAACAAGATGCTCTGATTGATCCCTTTGGATGAATAAGCCTTTACTTCGCCTCACCAGGCCTCCTGTTCCAAACGTTTATAGATGAATCTGAGCTGCTTCTGGGTCAATTCACCGACATGACCATTTATCCAGTTCAAATCCCCTGAAACAATGGCTGCTTTGGCTTGCGAGGACAGTGTGTACTCAGTCAAGGCCTCAGAACCCTGCTCCATTAGCTCCCTCCAGAAAACCTGGTCAGCCGCGGTTCGATCCAGAATTCGGACTACCTCTCTTTTCTGAATCAGACGTCCCTCCTTGGTTCGATCAAAGAAACTCTCAAAAGAGACCTCCTGCCGGTCCTGCATGGCCTTATTGACTGAACCCATGAATTCTTCTTCAGTAAAAGGTTTGCGCAAATATTCCCTAACCCCTAGTCGCCCCGAGTCAATTGCCGAATCAAGAGAGGGATAACCAGTAATGACTATGATTTCAGTGGCTGGTTTCTGGGTCTTGATCTCCCTGATGACATCCATACCGTCAATATCCGGCAATCTGAGATCACTGACCACAAGATCAACACCGTTTCCTTTGAAAATATCCAGGGCCTTTTGTCCATTTAAGGCCAAATCAACGTTATAACCAGCATCATCCAGGATTAACTTTAATCCATTAGCCACACTCTGCTCATCTTCAACAAGCAAAACATTGAACGGATTGCTTGAAAAGCTGCTTACTCCTGTCTCTGTTTGAACCGTATTCATGCCTTATCCTCCTAAGTTATTGATAAAATATATTGACATGACCTATATACCTGCAAAAATCACTGAAATAAATCATAAGCAAAATCTATACCAACTTTAGAGAGGCTTATTTATAAGCTATATAAATGGTCTCTGATCAAGAAGAACAAGTCTTGAGTGGAAATGTTGGAGTAGAACCCTTAATTAACAAACAAGGCTCTTATGTATAAATATATATACATCAATAGCCGACCTCATGATCTAATACTCTATATATTTTGACTTTTTTATCGTATATATAAATATACTTGTTTCATCTTTAAGATATACTGAGACAGGGATAACTCAAAATTATTGAATTCAAAAATATAGCAAATATAGACCGTTATTAAGCCGCAAGCCATCACTCTTATCTAATAGCAAGACATAATAAGCATCTCTTTCTTCGTTCCCAGGGTCTACCCTGGGGACGTCTTCTTCTAATGGCTCCAGCCATTCTTTCTGTTCTCTGGCTTACAACGCAATCAAGAAGAAGGTGGCTGGAGCCACAAGAAACATCGTTCCAAGGCTGGAGCCTTGGAACGAAGCAGAAGAGGAGAGCAAACTTTCGCTGTGTTATCCTTATCCAAAAATAAGAGACAATGATCTTTTCTTATTGGGCATAATTTTTGCTTTTCATATCCCTTATTCTGAGCTAATATCCAAACAAATAAAAAGGAGCAGACATGAATTCATACATGAACGTCAAGAATTATTACTACATCTTCAAAGACATAAGCGCAGCTGTCCATTCCAGCACAGCTGTGGATGAAGTCTTGAAACTGGTTGTCTGGAAAGTAACCGAAGCCTTTCAGACCATGGGTGCCTTGATACGCATCCACAATCCCAAAACCGACAGGTTTGAGGTCGGAGCGGTCCACGGTATGGGCAAACGTTATCTGACCAAGGGACCAGCCTCTACAGATACGATAGTCACCAAAGACATCAAAAAAAACAAAGTAGTCATTATAGATGATATCTGGAACAGTAATCGAGTTGAATATCCCAATTTGGCCTGGGAGGAAGGGGTACGCATGATGCTTGATGTAGCCCTTTTTCTGGGTAATGAGATGGTAGCGGTCCTCCGTCTATATCTCAAAGAATACAGGCAGTTCAATAAAGAGGAAATAGATTTTCTGGTGGCCATCTCTACACAATGTTCCTGCGCTATCAATCGGGCCAGACTGATTGAGTCACAGCAAGAACAATATACCCAATTGGCTATCCAGACAGAGAAGCTTTCGGCCTTGGGAAGACTTTCGGCCGGAATTGCTCATGAGATCAACAACCCTATGGCCGGCATCCTTTTGTATGCAACAAATATGAAAAAAAAATTGGCTGAAGACAGTTCGTTACAGGAGAATCTCCAGGTAATCATTGATGAGACTGTGCGTTGTAAAAGCATTATCCTGGAGCTATTGGAATTTTCCAGGGACAGAGAACCCCTCAAAAGCGTTTGCAATGTCAACCAAATCATTGAAAAGGCCATAAGCATTGTTGACAATCAATTTCGACTCAAACACATCGCTTTAGAGAAAGAACTCTCAGAGGATCTGGCCGATCTTTTGCTGGATGCGAATCAAATCGAACAAGTCTTGATCAATCTGCTTATAAATGCCGTTCATGCTATCAATCACAATCATGGATTGATTCAGGTACGTAGTTATATGGACACCACCCAGACAAAGGTGATATTGGAGATTGAAGACAATGGTTTTGGTATTGCACCAGAACACTATTCAAACATTTTCGATCCATTCTTTACCACCAAACCCAAAGGGAGCGGTCTCGGGCTAGCTGTAAGCTACGGTATCATTCAAAATCACCAGGGCGAGATTCAGTTCTCGAGTCAACCGAAAGTCGGGACCCTCTTTACTCTCACTCTCCCATTAACCTATGAATCAAAAACAAATATTCAGGAAGGACAGGAACATGGACTACAGCAAGATATTGGTGATTGACGACGAACCTTGTATTGGTCGGGGATGCCATTTGGTACTCACAGAACAGGACTTTTTGGTCAAGACATGTCTAACTGGACAGGAAGGACTAAAATTACTCAATCAAGAAGACTTCGACCTCCTGCTTTTGGACATGAAACTCCCGGATATCGATGGTATGGAAATCCTGAACTCTATCCATCGAGATCAACCCGACATATATGTCGTCGTCATCACAGGCTACTCAACAGTACAAAATGCTGTGGAAGCTATGAAGATCGGGGCTTACGACTATCTAAGCAAACCCTTTTCCGATGAAGAACTCAGCCTGACCATCATGCGAGCCCTGGAGAAAAAGAAAATGTCCGAAGAAAACAGGACATTACGTAAACAGCTCCTGGATCGTTTCAGCTTTAGCAATATTGTTGGAGAAAATCAGGATCTTGTGAACATATTCAGGAAGATAGAAAAAGTGGCCCAGACAGAAACCACTGTCCTGCTTTATGGGGAAAGCGGAACCGGTAAAGAGCTCTTTGCCGGAGCTATTCATGCCCACAGTCAACGAGCGGCCAGACAGTTTATCACCCTGGATTGCTCCACCCTGTCTCCTACCCTTTTGGAGAGTGAGCTCTTCGGTCATATTCGGGGGGCCTTTACTGGAGCAGTCAAAGACAAAACCGGGGTCTTCCAGATAGCCCAGGACGGGACCCTATTTATAGACGAGGTCTCAAACCTGACCTTAGAGATCCAGGGTAAGCTACTTCGAGTTCTGGAGTCCTTTGAGTACAAACCTGTCGGGGCCTGTAGCTCAAAAAAGACCAACACCCGGATCATAGCCGCCACAAACAAAGACTTGGCCGGTCTGGTCAAGGAAGGCAAATTTCGAGAAGATCTTTACTATCGTTTAAATGTCTTTCCTGTCTTTATACCTCCCTTGAGGGAAAGAAAAGACGATATCCCCAGGCTGGCCTACCATTTCCTACGTCGTTATTGTCGTAAGACCGGGAAAAAGATCCAAGGGTTCTCAGATGATGCTCTGGAAGTCCTGCTCAACTTCGACTGGCCGGGCAATATCAGACAATTAAAAAATATTGTCGAGCGCTTGATCATTATGTCTGATGGAGCTGAACTGGAGATGTTGGATATAGTCGATCACTTGTGGGTCAAAAAATCATGGGAAGAAAAGAGAATACCTGAAAACCACCAAGACCTCCAGGAATTAAAACAAAGCATATTAGAAGAACATTACTTACCGGTTCAAAAGGCCTTTCTGATCAAGGCCCTTAAAGACTGTCAGGGCAATATTACCAATGCAGCAGCCAGAGTAGGCATGAAACGGCCTAACTTCTCTTCCCTTATGAAGAGACACAATATCAACCAAGCTACCTTTCTACCCAAAAAAGGACAAAAGGCAGAAAAGCTCACCACATAACCTAAAATTCAAATTAATAATAAAAATCAAAATCAGAATCGCTGTAAACTTAAACTATCTCTTTACTTGCCCGAAAAGTATTCGTACAGAATTTTGAGTTGATAATTTCTTTCAATTAAAGAATAATGGATAAATTATGAAAGCAAAAACCATTTCTTTTATTAAAAGATATTATCTAGTTTTTCTTAGTCTTTTTTTTGCACTTTTCTGCGCAATCCTTACATTCTTACCTGCTGGCCTTATCTCCAATCTTGGAATGAGTAGTGACAATTATTTACTTTTCCTGCAACTTATCCTTATATTTATCATCTTTTTGGTTTTTGGCACTACAATTCAATATTTGGTCAATAAAGAAGCAAAAAAAGAATTCAAAACCCAGCATGTTAACCAAATTCTCAGAGCTATACGCGATATCAATCAAGTCATTACTTATGAAAAAGACAAAGACTCTCTAATTCAAAATGCCTGTCAAATGTTGATAGAGATACAAGGTTATCAAAGTGCCTGGATTGCATTATATGACCAGAAAGAAAATCTTGGATCGTTTGCTCAAGCCGGGTTGGAGAAAAATATAAGCGAACATCTCAAAACCCATCTAGAGTCAGAAAATTTATATCTGTACTGCCAAAAAGCTCTCCAAAATTCTAAAACCACGATTACTAATCTTGATCTAGACTCCACTTATTGTCAAAGCTGTCCACTTTACAGGCGTTTCGATAAAAACGTTACTGTCAGGCTTGAATACAGTGATCAAGTCTTTGGTTTCCTTTCTGTAGGTTCTGTAGGAGATTTTTTTGCCCGAGACGAAGAGAAAGATTTAATTGAGGAGTTATCCCGAGATATCGCCTTTGCCCTGCACAATCTGGAATCAGAAAAAAAACGTTTAGAATTACATCACGATTTCTGGATACTGGCTGAGCAGGCTCCTTGGGGGCTATCTATTATGCACCCGGATCATAGATTTGAATATTTCAACCCTCAATTCACCAGGATTTTCGGCTATACTCTCCAAGAACTTCCGGACAAGGAGACCTGGTTCAAAAAGGCTTACCCTGATCCGGCATACAGGGAAAAAGTGATCTCTATATGGGAAAATGATGTATCCCAGACCGAAAAGACAGGAAAATCCATGTCACGGGTTTTCACCATTAGATGCAAGAACGGAACAGACAAGTTAGTTAGTTTAAAAACCATAGCCACTATCCAGGGCAAACATTTTCTGTCTTATGATGATATTACAGAACAAGAGCAGGCCCAAGAAGAGCTAAAGAAATCAGAGGAAAAATTCAGAGGCTGGTTTGAGGCCTCACCAGACCCGCTCTTTTTATTAAATAACCAGGGTGAGTTTATTGATCTTAGCCCCTCCAGCGTTTCCAAGCTTGGCTTTAGCAAACAAGAGATAATCGGTAGTTCGCTTTGGAACTGTCCTTTTTTCCCAAAAGAAAGTATTGAGTTGACGACCAGAAAATTTGAAACCCGGAAAACAGGGCAGGAAGTACCTCCCTATTCGCTTGAATTGTTAACAAAAGTTGGCTCAAAGCTCTATGTCGAGGTCAATGTCGGCCAATTTAAGGAACAGGGTCGATTTGCTGGAGAGATTGTTATTGCCCGAGATGTGACCCAAAGAAAGTTAATGGAAGATAAGCTGAGATTTTTGAGTTTTTATGACCCATTAACCGGGCTTTACAACCGAAGATTGTTCGAGGAAGAGATAAATAGACTGGGAGACGGCCGCTATTCGCCAATAGGAATAATTGTTTGTGATATTGATGGATTAAAACTAATCAATGATACATTGGGACATGAAAAAGGGGATGAATTGCTACAGCTAGCTGCTGACATACTCAAAAATTGCTTCCGAGAAAGTGATGTCGTAGCCCGAATCGGAGGAGATGAATTTGCAATTTTACTCCCTTACAGCAGCCATCAGGTCATCACAGAGAGCTGTTCCAGAATACGAAAAACCATTGAACAATATAATGCCCAAAGTCCGATACTTTATTTGAATTTGTCTATAGGCTATGCAGTGGACACCAATAATAACCCCTTAATGCATGAACTCTTTAGGCAAGCAGATGACAATATGTACCAGGAAAAACTCAAAAAAAGGTCAAAGTCCAGAGAAAACATCCTTCAAAGCCTGGTAACCAACATGGAAACCAGAGATTTCTTCAACCAAGGACATGCGGAAAGGCTAAAAAAATATGCCCTTAAACTGGGGACACAATTGAATCTTTCAAAAAATCAACTTAATGACCTGGATCTTTTGGCTCGATTCCATGATTTAGGTAAGGTGGGCATCCCGGAGACCATAATCTTTAAATCAGGCAGATTGACAGAAGAAGAACTCCAAACAATTCGGAAACATTCAGAGATCGGATACCGTATTGGCCAATCTATGCCTGACCTGCAACCAATAGCCGAATATATCCTCAAGCATCACGAATGGTGGAATGGCCAAGGCTATCCTCTAGGTCTTCAAGGAGAGGATATCCCTTTGGAATGTCGGATTATTTCCATTGTCGATGCCTACGATATTATGACCAGCAACCGACCTTATCATCAAGCCATAACAGCCAAAGAGGCAATCGCTGAATTGAGAAAAAAGACCGGGATCCAATTTGACCCGGAATTAGTCGAGCAATTTATCCATGTCCTTGAAGAAGCCAAATAACGTGACCAACGAAGCATAAAATAGTTATTTTAAGCTCTGAACTGCTCAACTTATCAGCTAGTGGCTTAAGAGCTTATCACTTCCTCCGGTTCACAGTTCACGGTCAACATTTTGTTGACTATCTTACCAGTTTAGAGTCTCTTTCCAGGCCTTCCTTAATTCATCGATCTCATCATGGAGATAACGCTCGCCTTGGTAATAAAAGGTCAACTTGGTATTTTCCCTGACCTGACCTATGACCTGATAGGTTTGTTTGCCCAATCTCCTCTCAAAGGCCCTTTGAGCAGCTTTGGGAATAGTAATCAACAACCTGCTGGGTGTCTCGCTATAAAGTATTTCCTCTACCAGCATATCCTGTGGGGAAATAGGGATATCCTCAACCCGCAGCTCTGCACCCAAACTACTACCAATAGCCATTTCTGCTACAGCCACAGCCAAACCACCGTCCGAAATATCGTGACAGGCATTAATCAGGCCTTCCTGGACAAGATCATAAAATTTGAGGTAACGCTCCCGGGCAGGAATAAGGTCGACTTGGGGGACATCTCCGCCTAAGTCTTCTATCTCAGAGGCAAATTCACTTCGACCCAATTCAGACCTGGTTAGTCCCAAAATATAAATTATATCCCCGGGCTTCTTGAATTCGGAACTCAGACACCTTTCCACAGCAGGGATAGGGCTTACAACCGAAAAAAGTACGGTTGGAGGTATGGAAATCTTGTACCCATCCATAAAATAATCATTTTTCATGGAGTCTTTACCGGATATACAAGGGACACCAAACCCCTGACAATAATGGGCCAAAGCCTGATTGGCCCTGACTAATTGGGCCAACTTGTAGTCTCCATCAGGGGTGTTTTCCGATAAGACCGGATCACACCAGCAGAAATTGTCTACACCAGCCATGTGCCGCAGATTTCCCCCTACTGCTACTGCATTGCGAATCCCCTCGTCAATGGCACAGGCCATCATCCAATAGGTGTCCAAGTCACTGTAGCGAGGACAAAGTCCATTCGAAACAACCAAGCCCTTCTTTTTATCAAGTATCGGCCTGATGACAGCAGCATCTCCAGGACCTTCTTGTTCTGGACCAACCAGAGGCTTGATAACACTACCACCTTGAACCTCATGGTCATACTGACGAATAACATATTCCCGGCAGCAGATATTTAGACGTCCCAGCATGCGCCTCAAGAAACGTCTCGGATTCCTTTTGACCCAATCAGGGATACTGCAGACCTGTCTGTCCGGTTTTTCCCAAACCGCCTGCAAACTCATTTGGGGCAAACCATGGTGAAGAAAATTCATATCCAGCTCAGCCACTGGTTTGTCTCTGTACCAGACACGGAAATAACCGCTTTGGGTAAATTCTCCCAGCACAGTAGCCTCAACATCCATCTCACGAGCCTTATCAAGGAATGAATCCAGGCAATCTTCCGGAACAGACACAGTCATTCTCTCCTGGGCCTCAGACAAAAGAATTTCCCATGGATTTAAGCCATCATACTTCAATGGAACACGTGCAACATCCAGTTCACAACCACCTGTGTCTTCGGCCATTTCCCCAACAGAGGAGGACAGCCCACCGGCTCCATTATCGGTAATAGATGTATACCAGCCCATATCTCTGGCTGTTATCAAAAAATCATACATCTTTCTCTGGGTAATAGGATCCCCTATCTGGACAGCTGTTGCCGGTGAACCGGCATGTAATGCCTCAGAGGAAAATGTCGCCCCGTGTATCCCGTCTTTTCCTACCCTACCACCGACCATAACCACCCTGTCCCCTATACCGGCCTTTTTGTTTTGGCTGGATTGCCCATTTATCTTGGCCGGAAGCCTGCCTACAGTACCACAAAAAACCAAAGGTTTTCCCAAATAACGCTCATCAAAGACCAGTCCACCGTTTACGGTCGGTATACCGGACTGGTTACCACCATGCTCCACGCCTTTACGTACCCCTTCCAGCACACGTCTGGGATGAAGTAAACGCGGTGGGAGCTGATCCTGATAAAAAGGGGAGGCAAAGCAAAATACATCTGTATTACAGATAAGTTCGGCCCCCAAGCCGGTGCCCAAAGGGTCCCGATTGACCCCGACTATCCCAGTCAAGGCCCCACCGTATGGATCAAGGGCCGAAGGACTATTATGGGTCTCGACTTTGATACAGATATTAGTTTGGTCATCAAATCGGATCACTCCGGCATTATCTTTAAAGACCGAGAGACAGAAATCATCATCCTGCAAACGACTGCGAATAGTCTCGGTACTATTTTGAATATATGTTTTAAAGAGGCTATCAATAATATTCACCTGTCCAGTCTCTTTGTTTTCATATCTGATCTGGGCATTAAAAATCTTGTGTTTACAATGTTCAGACCAGGTCTGGGCCAGGACTTCCAGCTCTACATCAGTTGATTCACGAGGCAAATTGATCCTCTCTCTGGCCTGACGAACATCTGAGCGACCATAATATCTTTGAATACAAATTAGTTCTTCTAGACTTAAGGCCAAGATACGTTCCTGGCTCAATGCTTTCAATTCATTCTCATCCATTGATGAAATCGGAACTATATCTACATGGTCCGTGGATATCCCTGTTACCTGGGCAGTGATAGGTTCAAATCCCGGATTTTTTTCCCAGTCTTCAATGCATTTGATCCGGCATTGCTCAATAAGTTGATTGGATAGTAAATCCCTAGCAATATGCTCCACTTCTTTTTTGGACAGACGTCCCTTTAAGACATACTGGATAGAGGTGTAGACGGACAATTTCTCCTTATCAGAAAGCTCAAGACCAGTACGGATGGTCTCCTGAGCCACCCTGGCCTCATTATCGGTCACACCAGGACGAAAACCAACCTCGACAATCCAGTCAAAATCTCTGGCCACTGGAGAGGCAGAAATCTCTTGCAGAACAGGATCATGCAATAAGGAGAGCTCTACAATCACCCTTACTTTTTCCGTGCTTAAACCATCCAGGGTATAGACCTTGACCAGAGACACTGAATCCACAGATATACCCAATTCCTTTTGGATTTCTCCAGCAACGCTTTGGCCCTGGACATCCTCAATGTCACTTTTTGTCCTCACCAATAGTCTATGAAGCATCATTTTTCTCCATATGCCTCTAAAATAATTTTGAAGTTTGAGGTAATTGTCAGATAAAAGATTAGATTAACAAAGGTCAAAACAAATTCCAAGAACCAAAA
>CAYUNZ010000021.1:17263-23389 GCA_964446205.1 uncultured Desulfohalobiaceae bacterium
CGGTCAACGGTTCACGGTCAACGTTTTAAGGATTTGCATAAAACCTCGACCTCGGCTAAGATTATTAAAGAGAACAAACGATGCCCAAAAGCCAAGTTCACAAATTAAGGAGTGACCATGATATATCATTGGCAGGTCAATAGCTCCAGCATGGATAAGTCATGCCGTATATTTAATATCCGTAAAGATAGGGCCACCTCGCCCAGAACCGGAAAATGCCATGAATTCTATGTGCTTGAATCTGATCCCTGGGTCAACGTTATCCCTATCACCCCCAGCCACCAAGTGGTCCTTATCAGGCAATATCGACACGGCACTCGGGAGGTGACTTTAGAGATACCTGGTGGACTGGTGGAAAAGACCGACACCCCTGAGCAAGCTGCTCTGCGTGAGCTAAAAGAGGAAACTGGATATCAGGGCGATGATATCTGTCTCATTGGCCAGGTACATCCCAATCCGGCCTTTCTTGACAATTCTTGTTATACCTATCTGGTCAGAGGGGTCAACCCAACCAGTAAACAAAACCTGGACGATAAGGAAGATATCGAGGTAATCTTAAGTCCATTGGAGAATATTCCCGAGATGATCCGAGATGGGACCATAAACCATTCCCTTGTCTTGTCGGCTTTCTTTTTCTTCTTTTTGAAATTTTACCCTTCACTTTTGGGATGATCCTTTGGAGTCAAGTATTATGTCCTATAGCCTCAAAGATATACTCTACCTTGAAGTCACCCTGGCTTTGGGTTGTACAGAACCTGTTGCCGTAGCCTTAGGTGCAGCAGCTGCAGCATCGGTTCTCCCTCAAAGAGAGATAGATTCTATCAACATCTGGGTTGATCCAAACATCTATAAAAACGGCCTCGGGGTGGTTATCCCCGGATCTCTTGATTTGAAGGGCCTGGACTTGGCTTCGGCCCTTGGCGCCTTGACCGGGGAGCCGAAAGCCAAAATGCAGGTCTTAGAGAATGTAAGCTCGAGAAGTATCGAACTGGCTAAAGACATGGTCAAACAGGGCAAGATAAATGTCCATCTCTTAAAAGAACACCAAGGTCTGTATATAAAGACCCAGATTGAATCACGAGACAACACCGCCGTTTCTCTAATACAAGACCTGCACGACAATATCGTTGCTATTCATCTCAACGGCCGAAATATGATTGAACAACCAACCGGGAATGCAGCTAAACAGCTCGGAGGGAAAACAACATCCCAAATCGAAGAATGGCTTTACAAGCAGCCTTTTTCAAAACTAATGGAATTGATCAACGATTTTGATGATCAGGATGCTGAATTTATCCGCAAAGGTGTAAAAACAAACTGCCGACTGGCAGAATATGGTCTGGAACACGGATCTGGTCTAGGTGTCGGACAGACCCTGGAAAAAATGGTCAAACAAGGTAAACTGACCAGAGACATGGTCCTGTCAGCTAAGATCCTTACCTCTGCAGCCGCTGATGCAAGGATGTCCGGGGCCACCCTGCCGGCCATGAGCTCAGCAGGCAGTGGCAACAACGGCCTGATGGCCATACTGCCTCTCTGGGCGATTCGTGACTTTATCCCCTGTAATGACAAAAAGATCCTTCAAGCCATCGCCCTTAGTCACCTTATAACCATTAAAATAAAGACTTATACCGGCCGCCTCTCATCGCTATGCAGTTGCTCTGTCGCAGCCGGAGCCGGAGCAGCCGGAGGCACTGTCTACGCATCAGGTGGAACACAGCAGGAAATAGCCGGGGCCATAAGCAATCTTATTGCTGATCTTGGTGGTGTCTTTTGTGACGGAGCCAAATCTGGTTGTGCCTTAAAACTATCCACTGCCGCAGGCTCGGCCATACAGTCGGCCCTATTTGCCATGCAAGGTGTCATCGTACCCTCTCAGGAAGGTATCCTCGGACAGACAATCGAGCAAGGATTGGCTTATCTGGGGAGGTTGAGTCAACAAGGCATGAAGGAAACAGATAAGACCATTCTGGACATTATGCTTAGTAAAAAATCCCCGGTTTAGGAGGAGATTGACAATGATCATTGATAGCCATGTCCACATTACCCCACCTGAAGTCAGAAAGGACCGACAACCATTTTTAAAGGCTGAACCGGAATTCTCTGTAATCTATCAAAATCCTAAAGCTAGGCTGGTTGGAGCTGCAGAAGTTATCAAAAGCATGGATGATCACGGGATAGATAAGTCTTTTGTCTTTGGTTTCCCATGGAGAAAAGAGGCCCACTATCGCCTAAACAATGATTATGTCCTTGAAGCAGCCAAACGTTTTCCTGAACGACTGATCCCTTTCACTTGCCTGGAAATCAGTCAACCCGGAGCAGAAAAGGAAATCCAAAGATCTTTATCAGCTGGAGCCCACGGCTTAGGTGAGTTGGCATTTTACGAAAACGGACTACATGAACAAGCCAGACAATCTTTAATAAGGATCGCTGATATTTGCCGACAAGCTAATTGCCCCATTCTGCTTCATACCAATGAACCTATTGGCCATAGCTACCCAGGCAAAAGCCCTATGACCTTGTACCAAATCTACCAACTCCTTAAACAAACACCTGATAATAAATGGATATTGGCCCATCTCGGCGGTGGACTGCCCTTCTTTGGCTTTATGAAAAAGGAGATCTCAAACGTACTCGAGAACTGCTGGTTCGATACAGCAGCGGTCCCATTTCTTTATCAACCGCAAGCCCTGGCCGCTATGGCCCAAGCTCTTGGCATTGAAAAATTGCTCTTTGGTACCGATTTCCCTCTTCTGCCCCCATCCCGATATTACAAAGAATTTGCCCAATCAGGTCTCACCGAGGATCAACTCGCTGATCTTTATGGCCACAATGCCCAAAAGATATTCAATTTTACGGACCATGCCTGAGACATGATCCATAAGCCAGAGTTTATGAAGTCACTGCCGAACAAAAGGAATCAACCCCTAAACGATCCATCATCTTGCCCATTCTCTCATTCTTATTGGCATTGTCTCTATAGTAATCAATGATCCTTTCAATCAGCCCCAGTGCCTGATCATCACTAAGCTCTTCAGCAATAACATCTGCCAAACGAGGTTTCTTGGCTCCGGAGCCTCCAGCCATGACAGTCCAACCCTTCTTGCCCCCAACCAAAGCAATATCCTTTATACATGTTTCTGCACACTGATTTTGGCATCCACTGACACCTATCTTGAGCTTCCCGGGCAATTGCAGGCCATGATATTTTTTATCCAGCTCCATACCCATATTCAAACTATCTTGCATCCCTAAACGACAAAAGGTTGTCCCGGGACAGGCCTTGACACTTCGAACACAGACCCCGACAGCAGCACCCGGGGATAAACCCAAGTCTTCCCAGGCCTTATCTATATCCTCCTCTTTGAGTCCTACCAGAGCAATCCTGGCCGCACTTGTAACCTTCATAGCTGCACAATTGTATTTCTCGGCCACATCAGCCAACTTGCGAAGTTGTTCAGGCTTGACCACTCCACAAGGTAAATGAGGAGCAATAGCATAGGTCTCTTTGTCTCTTTGGAGAATAGCCCCTTTATCACCATCTTTCAACATAGTCTCCCTCCTTACTGGTTATCGTAGTTATCCTTAATAAATAACAAATTAGCTTCAATTATAATAAAAATTTAGTCTTTTTTGTCCTCATTCTCAAAACAGGATTCCTGGCCAGCCAACAAAAAACAGGTTGGTTTTTAAAGCACTATACACGATATTAAGTGGCAGGTGTCTTGGAACGCCAACGCTGTACACGCCTTTTAATTCTACGTTGAGAAGCAGCCTCTTTTCTTTTCCTTCTTTCACATGGTTTCTCGTAATACTTCCTCTTTTTGAACTCAGTCGGGAGGCCCTCATTTGAGACTTTTCTCTTAAATAACCTTAAGGCTCGTTCAAAATTATCATTGTCATTAATTATGACCTCTGTCATATATATTACCTCCTTTATAAAACCACTTATAGTATATAAATGGGAATTAAACAACAAATGTCAAGGATTAGCAGCACAGTAAAACTTCCTTTCTGTTTCCCTCCTTCCCGTGAAGTCTGCAACCGGAATGACAAGATAAGATGAGGGGCCAAAGCCTCACTGTTGTGTTAGGGAAATTTAAATTAAAACCATAACTTGCTCTAGATCGATAGATATGACCTTCAAGCAGAGCTATATTCCCTGGATCAAACCAAAAGACTGGTATGAAGCTAATAAGACATTATCTAAACTGATTCAAGACAATTTAAATCAATTGAACAAAGCTATTGCTTTAGCCAAAAAGATTGAACAGCAATTTAACTCTATCTTCCCTTTACTTGACCATCTCTGTTCTTTAACCTGCACTGAATGCCCTGACCCCTGTTGCCTAAGAGCAACTATCTGGTTCGATTTTAAGGACCTGTTGTTCTTACACCTGACGAGTCAAGCCCTTCCTATAAGACAAACCATATCAACCAACAACAATAAATGCCCCTATTCATCCAGGCAGGGCTGTCAACTGCCCCGCCTTTCCAGACCCTGGATATGCACTTGGTATATCTGCCCTGATCAAAAAAGGCTCCTTGGACAAGACCCTGGGTTCACAAAGACAAGGATTTATGATTCACTAGAGTCCATAAAGTCTTTACGTAAGAGATTGGAAGATCTTTTTATAGATAGTCTTAAACCCAGATCCAAGTATTGACAGCTATAATTCCCTTCAGTAAAAAAATACTAAGATGATTATTTTCAGACAAAGCAGGCTGTAAATCCTTTGCTAAGAATCGTGGTCAATGATTCTTTTTATGGCTGATAAAAACTTGTTGCTTTAGATAATAATAAATGAATTTTCAGAGATGTGATAGATATGAGAAAAGCAGCTACAATCATACTGGTAAGGGATAAAAGGCATAGACTTGAGGTCTACCTCTTAAAAAGAAGCGACCAATCTGGATTCATGTCCGGTTTATATGTCTTTCCTGGTGGTACTGTTGGGCCTGAAGATATGGATCTTACAGACTGGGCCCCTTACATTGACCTTTCACCGGATCAGATTGAAGCTAATCTTTGCGATCAGCAACTTTACGTGGAAGAGGCCCTTGGTTTTGCTATTGCCGCCATTAGAGAGACTTTGGAAGAAGCTGGGGTAATCTTGGCAAATGGTAAGGATAAAAATCAAAAGGACCTGGAGAATCTTAGTAAGTACCGTCTAGATAGCAACCTGCCCAAGTCCTGGTTTAAGACCCGGATAATGGAAGAAAAATGGATATTGTCTCTATCTTGCTTGGGCAAATGGTCCCACTGGATTACCCCAAAATTAATGAAGAAACGTTTTGATACCCGTTTTTTTATTGCTCCCATGCCACTAGACCAGGATTGCCAAACAGACAAAAGGGAAACCATAAATGGGGTCTGGCTTGACCCTCAAACCGCTCTTGAAAAAAATCTTAAAGGGACAGTCCCTTTAAGCCCTCCAACTATAGTCACCTTGACCCAGTTACTACAATTCAAGACACTTGGTATGCTGCAACATGAGCTAAAGACCCGTCCATGGGGAGAACCCCTTGCACCTTGTCTTGTAAAGACCTCAGACGGCCCACTTATCCTGGAGCCCTGGGATCCTCATTGGGGTACTGACAATAATACCAATCCAAACGACCTTGCCGAAAAAGTGCTGTTACCTGGTTCAGATTTCTCGAGAATCTGGTGTGATAAAGGGGTTTGGAAGCCGGTAGGTATTTAAGTAATACAACGGCTAAAGGCTAAACTGGACAGTCAAAAATCTTTTTCTAACCCCTCTAAAATAGTTACTTGTTTTCATATTTGACTTGGGCCTGATATGATTTTAATATAACCATGCTAAATCATAGTATCTTTTCTCTTATACTTAAAACATAAAACTTTTAGCTGATCAGTGCTAAAGTAAGGAGATTAAAAACACTTCCACCACTTTCCATAAACAACAAGACAAAGAATTGACATTCAAAGTACCTTGAGATAGATAAGAAATTATAATCTATAGTCAGTAATCTTGGGCCTTCAATCATTGTCATATCAAACCCAAGCCCTAGTGGGCACAACGAAGCATGAAAGAAGACGTTGACCGTTCACCGTGAACCGCAAGATGAAGAGATTAAGAAATTACCCCTTTATTCTTATTTCTT
>CAYUNZ010000022.1:0-10358 GCA_964446205.1 uncultured Desulfohalobiaceae bacterium
AAATCTTTTCATGTTAACCCACACGCCCTGAGCCTGACAAACAAAGCATGAAAAGAAGACATTGACCACGGAGCGTTGATCGAAAAAATAAAAATAAGTCCAAGACTTAGACGGGCAACGGTAAACGTTTAACTTTTTTTCAATTTCAGCTTATTACATTTATTCGGTATTCAGTATACAGTATACAGTTAAGGCTGTCAAGGCATACTGATTATTTTTTATCCTCAATTATTTCAATTTTAAGTCCTTGTTTAATAAAAAATAGCTTGACAGAAATTTTTGTATACAACATACTGTATACAAAATATAACTCAGATAATGCCTAAACAGGATCACTGCCAATGTTTTCAAAGCCAAATATAACTATCCGTGGGGCAGGAGACATAGCCACTGGAGTAGCGTCTAGACTATGGCGCAGCGGTTTTCCAGTGATCATGACTGAAATAGAATCTCCCTTAACTGTTCGCAGGACAGTCTCCTTTTCTGAAGCAGTTTACCAAGGCTCATGTAAAGTCGAAGACCTAGAGGCAATTAGAGTCAATAACCCATCAGATATTCAAAGTACCTGGAATAAAAATAAGATACCTATTCTTATAGACCCCCAAGCACAAATCTCAAAGGTACTTTCTCCTGAAGTACTTATAGATGCAATTATGGCCAAGAAAAACTTAGGGACTCACCTTCAGGATGCCCCACTGGTCATTGGCTTGGGACCTGGTTTTAACGCAGGGAATGATGTCCATGCCGTGATCGAAACAAAACGAGGACATTTTATGGGTCGAGTGATTTGGGAAGGTCAACCTGAACCGGATACAGGAATTCCGGCCGAAGTTGAGGGTTTTAGTCAAGACAGGGTAGTACGATCTCCTGAAACCGGAATCTTTCAGGGTTACTGCCGGATCGGGCAGCAAGTGAGAGAAAATACTTTTCTTGGTTATGTTGGAGAAAGTCCGGTCCTTGCACCTATTTTCGGTGTCTTAAGAGGACTGTTACATAGCGGGGTACCAGTCAAGAAGAACATGAAGATCGGGGATATAGATCCTCGGCGGATTACAAAACATTGCTGGACCATTTCGGACAAGTCTTTGGCTATTGGGGGTGGAGTCTTGGAGGCTATTCTTTCATATGGCCCAATCTGGTAACAGCTTAAAAGTATAATCATCCGAATTGGGTTTTTCTAGACAATGTTCACCTAGATCTATTCAGTATTATTGTAATTTAGCTTGTAGTAAAAAAACAGGGATCAGATAGCTTGAGCCAAATTTCTCAAAAATTAAAGTCAATATATAAAACTTTATCCCAAATAACAAAAAGGACAAAGTTTGACAGAAAATAATGTTAAAAGCATTAACTCTGTAAATCATGGCTACAAAAAAGTGGCTGGAATTATACTGGCTGCTGGCAAATCTACCAGAATGGGCAGTACAAAGCAGTTATTACCTTGGTCTGGGACTACTATTCTGGGGCATATAATACTTCAGGCCAGTATGTCCTATCTTGACCATCTAGTCCTGGTGCTTGGTCATAAGGCTGGACAAATTGTCTCTGAACTGGAGTTTCATAACTTTGCCTTAGTCTTTAATCCAGAATATGATAAAGGACAAAGCAGTTCACTCAAAAAGGGCATCAATAACCTACCTAATAATATCCAGGCAGCTATATTCCTCTTAGCAGATCAGCCACTGATTAGTTTTTCAGTTATAGATAAAATTATAGATACATACATTCAGACCTCATCGCCTTTGATCATCCCGGTACATAAAGAGAGGCGCGGCAACCCCGTCCTGATCGATCGCTCTATATTCCCCAGACTGATGCGCCTACAAGGAGATACCGGAGCTAGGGCCATCTTTGACGAGTATTCAGACCTCTTGTTGGAAGTAGATATCCCAGATCAAGGGATCTGCTTGGACATAGATACTTGGGATGAATATATAAAAATGTTACGCCTTGGCTAAAGAGAATCTCGGGTTAAAATTCATGACCTCACAATGCTTTTCAGACATACTCTTACCAGACATACCCGGCATAGTCACCTTGGTTGGTGCAGGTGGTAAAACATCTTTAATGTTTAAGCTAGCCCAGGAGATCATTGCCTTGGGACAAACAGTCTTAACCACAACTAGCACCAAGATATTTAAACCCAATTTAGAACAGTCCTTATCTATTTTTTGCACGGATCAACCTCTTCAATGGTTAGATGATAAAAAAGATATCCTAAATTCCTCCAAGCATATTACCCTGGCTAAAAGAGAAGTAGCCAACAACAAACTACAGGGACTTGACCCAGAGACAATAGATGTTTTGTGGAAAACAGGTAGATTTGATTGGATCCTGGTCGAAGCAGATGGAGCTGCTGGTCGACCTATCAAGGCCCCTGCTGATCACGAGCCAGTCATTCCTAGGCTCAGCCAAAGTGTTATCGCGGTGCTTGGATTAAAAGGTTTTAATCTGCCCCTTGTCGAAGAATGGATCTTCAGACCCCATATATTCAGTACGTTAACTGGACGAAACAGGGGAGAAATTATCCTTTTTAAGGATTTGGTCAAAGTTCTGACGCACAAAAAAGGAATACTCAAAGGGACTCCTAGTAAATCAGAAAAATCCATCTACCTCAATCAGGCTGACAATCAAAAATTATTCAGTTTAGGCAAAGAGTTCGTCCGTGCCTTAAAAGATAGTTGTCCACTTTTCTTCAGTCGTTATGCACTCGGGTCCCTGCACTCCGGCATGATACACAAGACTTGATTACAACTTAGGACTCGAATAGAAATAAAAACTAAAAAAAAGGATTATTTTCGCCTCTTAAAAAAAACTCTGTCAATTCTTTGCTAACGGCTAAACAACTAAACAAAATGGACCCCAAAATTAATTTTCAAACTCACTTGACATGATCTATGGTATACTGTATACTGTATACAATAAGTTTTTAACCTATTAATATTTCTGTTTTTTCTTTTAACCTCGAACAAAAATTTTGGAGATTTTAGATGGATGTTTTACAAAATCTAACCGTCCTTTCTCTGGAACAAGCCTTAACACTACCCTATTTGACTTACAGATTAGCCCAAGAAGGAATGGAAGTCATTAGATTAGAACATCCAAAACATGCTGATCCAAATCGGCGTGTCGGCCAAAATCTACTTAACGAAGATCAAATGTATTCCTATTACTTGACGATCAACTCCGGTAAAAAGGCTTTGACTCTCAACCTAGCTGAAGAGGAAGGACAAAACATTCTCTATTCTCTAATCAAGGAACTCAATGTCGATATTTTTGCTACCAATCAACTACCCAGGAACTACAAAAAATTGGGCATTGACTATGAGACATTAAGATCGATCAAACCAGACCTTATCTGGCTAGGGGTCTCTGGCTTTGGACCACAACACAATGAGGCGGCCTATGATCCCATTCTCCAAGCCAGATCGGGACTCATGGATTTGACAGGCGAGCGGGATGGTGATCCACAGGTCCTTGGTGTCCCTCTTCCTGATATGGGAACCAGTGAACACAGTTATGGTCTTATAATGAAATCATTATTTATAAGGGAAAAAACCGGCCAAGGCTCGTGTCTACATATGTCAATGTTTGAATCTTCCGTCTCCTGGCTGACCGTCCCAATCACCATTTATACTAATACCGGTATATTTAGTACCAGAAGAGGTAATACACACGAGTTTTTCTGCCCTGTATCCGTTTACAAGACACAAGATGGTTATGTCTATCTGGCAATAGGCAATAATAGACAATGGAAATCCCTTGTTTCCCAAGAGGCATTTCAGAGCTTGGACAAGCCTGAATACGAATACAACGAAGGCCGAATAAATGATGTCGAAAGACTTAATCAGGCAATCAACGAGATCACTCAAGAATATCCTTCTGAGGAACTGATCTCTATGCTCAATTCTTTAACCATACCCATAAGTAAAATCAGAAATATCTCAGAGGTAAAAGAAGATCCTCTACTGAGGAATAAATTCCTCTCAGCTGAAGATCATAAGACTGGAAAGACCCTTACTTTAGCTCCGCCTCCATACATAACCCCCTTTATGGAACAAAAAGAACACAAACTCTCCTTTCCGCCTCGCCTAGGCGAACATAATCAGGATTTTTTGTGTGGAAGTTTGGGCTATAGCCAGAATGATTTAAGGGCATTACAACAAAAAGAGATAATTTGAAATGAGTGAAAACGATAAATCATCAGGTAGTGGTTTTTCACCAACTAATTCCTCAAACAACTCATCCAATAACGGTAATTCATTTCCAGCGATGGATACTATACCGATACGACGTTCACTGGCTCAAGAGGTTTATGACAAGCTCAAACAAATCATTATGAGCAATGAACTTTCTCCAGGCACAAAAGTAGTAGAGAGTCAAGTAGCCAAGAATATGCAGATCAGCCGGACCCCTGTTAGAGAAGCTATCCAAAAACTTCAGAGTCAGGGTTTTTTGAGGCAATCCTATACCGGGGCCTATTTTGTTGTCGGTATCACTCATAAGGATATTGAGGAGATATTTGGCATTCGGGGTGTTTTAGAAAGCTATGCAGCCAGGTTGGCAGCTGAACAGTACCAAAAAGGTGACTTGTCCTCCTTAGAAGACAAGATCACTGAATATCAAACACTTTGCGAACAAGGTAAGTTTCAAGATCTTTCTCAAGTCAACACTGAGTTCCATGACCTTCTCTACAACCTGAGCAAAAACCAACGGCTTATCAATATGATCAACAACCTCAGAGAACAGATATACTACTTTCGTGAGCTCATTCTTTATCACCCTGAAATGGCGAGAAAAAGCAATGAGGATCATATAGCTATGGTTGAAGCGATCAAAAACAAGAATATTGATGGCGTAGGACGTCTAGTTTGGGATCACATCATGCGAGGAAAGGATGTAGTTTTACAGGAATTTAAAAACAAAATCTAAATCATTAAAGGCTTGCAACCAAATTACTCAGGAGCTTAAGCTATGAAAGACCGGAGAATACGGGTGCTATTGGCCAAGCCGGGTCTTGACGGTCACGACCGGGGGGCGAAAGTAGTCGCCCATGCCTTACGAGAAGCCGGAATGGAGATTATCTATACCGGACTGCACCAAACAGTTTCAAGTATTGTTAATCAGGCCCTTCAGGAAGATGTTGACGTCATTGGTCTGTCCATCATGTCTGGAGCACATCTCCCTTTGGCCGGCAAGCTTATGAACTTGCTGCAAGAGAGGGAAATTGACGATATACTTATTGTCATAGGTGGCGTTATCCCCAGTCAAGATATTTCAGCCCTTCAAGAAATGGGTATTAAAGGTATCTTCCCTGGAGGAGCACGATTTGAAGATATTGTTGACTTCATTCAAAAAGAAATTTCAAGCTAAAAAGGCCAAAAACACCTTGAAGTTTGGATAAAAGAGGTTATTATGGGCGTGGCAACATATATAAAAGATGAAAAAGACGCTATTCAAGAAGTTATTCTACAATCAGGCATAAAGATCAAACCTGTCTATACCCCGGATGACCTCCAGCGTATTGGCTTTGATTATAAAAAAGACCTAGCTGATCCTGGAGAATATCCATTTACCAGAAATCTTCACCCCAATGGCTATCGTAGTCGAAACTGGACTACACGACAATATACCGGTTTCGGCACACCTCGAGAAACAAATGAGCGTTTTAAGCTTATGATCTCGCAGGGACAAACCGGGCTTAATGTAGCCTTTGATCTACCGACACAAATGGGGCTAGACTCAGATAACCCCATGTCCGAAGGTGAAATAGGACGCGTCGGCATGGCTATAGATTCTCTCCAGGATTTTGAAACCGCTTTCCAAGATATCCGAATGGACAAAATCGGAGCCGGCTTAACAATTAATGCCATCGCCTCGGTTATGTTGGCTATGTATCAAGCTACAGCCGAAAAATTTGGTTACAAAAAGACTCAAATCTCAGCTACCCCACAAAACGATATTCTTAAAGAGATTATTGGTCGCGGAGCCTGGATATATCCAGTTAAACCTTCCATTCGACTTATTGGAGATACTATAGAATATGCCATGCAAGAAATGCCCAGATGTAACCCTGTCTCCGTCTGTGGTTACCATATCCGCGAATCCGGATGTACTCCAGCCCAAGAGATAGCCTATGCCTTTCTGATTGCCTTTACCTATATCGACGAAGTCATAGCCAGGGGTTACCAAGCTGAAGACTTTGTCGGCCGATTCTCATTCAATCTAAATGTCTTTGGTAATCTGTGGGAAAATGTGGCTAAATTTCGTGCAGCCAGAAAATTATGGGCCATCTTGTTAAAAGAACGCTATGGGGTTACGGACAAAAAAGCCCTATTATTCCGTGGGATTTTCGGTGGAGGAGGCTCCGGGATGACCAAACAGCAACCTGAAAATAATATAATCCGTGGGGCTTATTATGCTCTCACAGCCGCACTATCCAGCGCCCAGACCACTGCCTTATGCTCTTTTGATGAAGCCTATACCATACCCACCAAACGTTCAGCTTTGCTTTCTCTCAGGACTTTTCAAATCCTCATGGATGAGATAGGCTTAAGGGACACTGTAGATCCTTTAGCTGGCTCATATTTTATGGAGACTCTAACCAAGGAAATGGAAGAAAAGATATTGGAGGAAATGAAGCAAATAGAACAGCTTGGGGGTATGGTCGAGGCCATAACCACTGGATATATACAAGCTGAAGTCGCCAGGCAAGCCTATGAATTTGAGAAAAAACTCCAGGAAGGTTCAGTGACCAAGGTTGGAGTCAACAAGTATACCGAAGGTGTAGACATGGATGTCGAACTCCACTCTTACGACCAACAATGGGCCAACTATCAGATTGAGCAACTAAAGAAACTGAAAGAAACACGGGACAACACCCAGGTCAAGCAATCACTCCAGGACTTGAAACAAGCAGCCAAAGGAAATGACAATATTATGCCTTACCTTGTCACCTCATGCAAAAAGTATGCTACTGTAGGCGAGATGTCGAATGTCTTTCGGGATGTCTTTGGGGAATTCGTTGAACCTAATATATTTTGACCTATATCATGGCTGGAAAGGATTGAACCGTGAACCGTAAGAGTTGGATTAAAATCTATGCAATAAACTAAAATTTTGAAGGTATAATATAATTTTTATGAGCCCTTAATAACCATTTAACAATCAATATCCTCAAACATTTAACAAAGTTAAGGAGGAAACAATGTACACAAAAA
This sequence comes from uncultured Desulfohalobiaceae bacterium, assembly GCA_964446205.1. GTDB lineage: Bacteria > Desulfobacterota > Desulfovibrionia > Desulfovibrionales > Desulfothermaceae > CAYUNZ01. The sequence continues at coordinate 7,221 of CAYUNZ010000022.1, forward strand.
CACTTTCTTTCATCATGGTTAGTCTCTTACTACTCCCGTTGCTCATCGGAGCCAACCCATCTTCAGTAGATTCAGCTACCCTTAGTTACGCCAACTTCCCACCGGCACCAACTTTCCCATGTGTCCAAATGGAACGCTGGGCTGATGAGGTTGAAGAGCGAACTGACGGGGAATTAACTATCAACACCTTTCCCGGTGGAAGCCTTCTTGGTGCCAAGGAGATGATGGACGGTGTTATCCAGGGTCAGGCTGATATCGGTTGTCTTTGTATGGCTTACCAACCTGGAAGATTCAAAATTACCAATGCACTTAGTCTACCTCTGCGAATTCCAAATGCCTTGGTAGCCAGTCAGGTCCTTTTAGATCTATACAATAAGTATGATCCCGAGGCCTTTAAGAAGGTCAAGGTTTTGACCATGTTCACTACTGCACCGTCCAATATCATGTCCAAAAAACCTGTCAGAAACCTCGATGATCTTCAAGGATTAGACCTTAGAGCTTCCGGCGGAGCGGCCCAAATCCTCAAGGAGTGGGGAGCCAATCAAGTGGGAATGCCTATGTCTGAGACACCTGAAGCCTTGCAAAAAGGAGTAGTCCAAGGTTTGTTTAGCTCACTGGAAGTGATGAAAGACTTCAAATATGCTGAGATCTGCAAATACATAACAATGACCAAAACAGTGGTCTACCCCTTTTCCGTGGTCATGAACAAGGACTCCTGGAATTCCTTGTCACCAGATGTCCAGAAGGTCATGAATGAACTTTGCCGCGAACAATCAAAATGGACTGGTAATTATATGGACCAACACGTCCAGGATTCAATCAAGTGGTCCAAGGAAGAAGAAAATGTAGAAGTCATCCATCTGAGCCAAAAACAATTGGATAAATGGAACCGTTTATTAAAACCAATCACTAAGAAATGGATTGAGAAGGCCAACGAGCAAGGTCTGCCTGGGAAAGAAATTGTTACTGATATTAAGGCCATGTCTCAAAAATATATTCAAGACCAGTAATCAACCTAATTAGGAGATGACGTCTTTGTTATGTTTTCCAAGCCCATCTTGGATAAGTTGATCAAATGGCTAAACAGAGCCCTTTTAATCACCGCAAGTTTTTTGCTTTTATTCATGATCATATTGACCTGCGCCAATATTGCTTTGCGAGTTTTCTGGGTGCCGATTAGTGGTACATTTGAATTAATGGGCCTGTGTGGGGCATTGGTCACTGCTTTTTCCTTAGGATATACCCAAATCAAACGAGGGCACATCGCTGTTGATGTCCTGATTAAAGCCTTTCCTCAATCGGCTCAAAAGGTCATAGGAATCATCAACAGCATTTTGTGCATTGCCTTTTTTAGCCTGGCCACATGGAAAATTTTCTTCTGGTCAACCAACATATGTGTATCAGGAGAAGTGACAGAGACACTGCGTATTGTCTATTACCCTTTCTCCTACGGAGTATCTTTAGGATGTGCCTTTATCGCCCTGGTCTTCCTTGTGGAGCTTATAAGAACCTTTAGTCCTCAAAGTGAGAATTCAAAGTGAGTCTTTTTTTTGTCGGCATATTAGGGATTGTCATCTTGCTCATAGTCTTGTTTTTCCTTGGCACACCAGTTGGTTTTGCCATGGGGATAGTTGGTTTCTGCGGATTTTGGTATGTCACTTCCTTCCAGGCAAGTATGAGCATGCTTGGAATGAACCTGTGGACTACTTTTTCCAAATACGGCCTGATTGTAATTCCTCTCTTTATATTCATGGGCCAGATCGCTTTCTATTCCGGAGTAAATGAACGTCTTTATAATGCTGCTTACAAATGGATTGGACAAATACGTGGGGGACTTGCCATGGCCACTGTGATCGCATGTGCCATGTTTGCCGCTATCTGCGGTTCCAATGCAGCTACAGCGGCCACTATGACCACAGTGGCTCTCCCTGAAATGAAAAAGTATGACTACAATAAGATGATGAGTACCGGAGCCATTGCCTGTGGTTCAACACTGGGGGTAGTAATACCCCCTAGTGTTGTCCTGATTGTTATTGGAATTTACACCGGCCATTCTATAACCAAGCTCTTTTATGGCGGAATCCCGGCTGGAATACTATTGACTGTGATGTTCATGCTCACAGTCTATATCCTTTGTAGATTCAAAAATCACTGGGGACCTATCGGGGAGAAAACTTCACTCAGGGAAAAGATTCAAGCCTTGCCAGGTGCACTGGAAATGGTCATCCTTTTCTGCCTGGTCATGCTAGGCCTATATAGCGGATTTTTTACACCTTCCGAAGCTGGTGCGGCCGGTGCTTTTACTGCTTTGATAATTAGCATGGTTGAACGTCGACTAAGCTGGAAGGGCTTTGTGAACGCTGTTTTGGATACCCTTCGCATTTCATGTATGGTTATTGTCATTGTCGCTGGAGCTGTAATTTTTGGAAAATTTCTCGCAGTGACCAGACTGCCGTTTGAGATTGCCAACTGGGTTCATTCCCTGCCAATCTCAAATTTCTTTATTATGCTCATTATATTTATTATTTATGCCATCGGTGGTGCAGTCATGGATGCCTTGGCCCTACTCTTGATCACTATCCCTATTTTCTTTCCTATCGCTACACAACTTGGTTATGACCCTATCTGGTTTGGTGTGACCATAACTGTAGTTACCACTTTGGGTGCTGTAACTCCACCAGTTGGTGTAACAACATATGTAGTCGGAGCAATTGCTGAAGACACACCAATCCAGCAAGTATTCAAAGGGGTGTCTTTCTTTTTGCCGGCCTATATTATTAGTGCCCTTGTCTTACTTTCTTTCCCGGAAATAATCACCTTTTTGCCCCGTTTTATAAATTAATCATATATATCATAGTTAATCATTTAGTTACCATATAAAAAAATCCAAAACTAACTTGACACAACATACTGTATACAGTATACTGAATACAGAAAATTTGTATCCTAATCTTACTACTTTGCAAACGACATAAACAGAAAATAAGACAACCTATTTTCAGTAAGAGGTATTAAAGATATGTCACAGCGTTTCTTGCCTCAAGAAAAAAACCTTGAAGAGCTGAAAGAGACACAAACTAAGGGACTTCAATGGACTGTAAGACATGCCTACCAAGGTTCTCCAATGTATCGAGCCAA
>CAYUNZ010000022.1:10458-23249 GCA_964446205.1 uncultured Desulfohalobiaceae bacterium
GATTTAACCAGACTTCTCCCCGGTCAATGCCCTTGCGGCAGTATCCTGCCAAGACATGATCACATATTGGGGCGCTCTGATGACATGATTATCTACCGGGCCGTCAACATTTATCCCGGACAGATAGACAATGTTCTTTCCTGTATTGAGGGCATTGGCAGTGAATATCAGATACACCTGTATAAAAATCATGACGGACGGGACTATATGAGCCTTAAAGTGGAACGGGCTGAGGATTGTGACAGTAATGTCGATCCACAACTTTGCCAGAAAATCAAATCAGAGGTAAAAAAGCAGATTTTGGTTACAGCTGAGGTTAAAATAACCGATTATGGTTCCTTGCCCAGATCACAAAAAAAGAGCAAACGTGTTTTTGACAACCGGGACTAGTTTATTCTTATGACTTTTACCTACTGAAAGATCAAAAAGACCAGATTTGAGGAGCAAACATGTATCCATACGAATATCACCAACCTTCGAATCTGCCGGATTCATACCAAATCATGGAAAAATCCCAGGGACAGGCCCTGTATATAGCTGGAGGTACTGATGTCCTCATTAGAATAAAACAAGGTGAACTTAAACCCAAAGCCCTTATTTCACTTAGAGGAATAAATGAGCTACAGGCCATTCAAGACAATGGTTCTCTTACACTCGGCAGCATGACCAAAATTCGTGAATTAGAAAGATCACATAGGATTAAACAAGACTATCCGGCCCTGTTTCAAGCTTGCTGTTCCCTGGCCAACCCCCAAATCCGCAATGTAGCAACTATTGGCGGCAACCTTGTCAATGCAGCCCCTTCTGCCGATTGCGCAACACCACTCCTTGTCTTTGACGCCCAAACAACTTTGGAAGGTCCTGGAGGCAACAGGGAAATACCATCTGACAAGCTCTTCATAGGACCCGGTCAGACCTGTAAATCCCATGAGGAAATCTTAACCAGAATAAGCTTGCCTCAAAGGGTTCCCAATAGCGGTTCCGCCTTTATCAAGCTTGGACGAGTCACCCAGGACATTGCCAAGGTCAATGTAGCCGCATATGTGGTCATAGATGAAACGACCTGTCGGATTTGTCGATTGGCTGCCGGTGCTGTCGCTCCAACTCCATTACGTCTATATAAAACAGAACAATTAATCCAGGGGCAAAAAATAACCGAGAAACTCCTTGAAGATATCACAGAGATGATAAAAGAGGAAATATCCCCCATATCAGACATCCGTTCCACAGAAGAATACAGGAAAGATGTGACGGCAACCCTTATAAAACGGGCCATCTTACAGGCTGAAAAGTCTAGACATTGACTTTGTAAAGTGGAGGACTGTTAATGAAAAAGGAAATTCAATTCACCTTAAATAACAGGCAGGTCAAAACTGAAGTCCAACCCTATCAGATGTTACTCCAAGTCCTTAGAGACAATTTTGGTCTTACCGGGGCCAAAGAAGGCTGTGGTCAGGGCGAATGTGGTGCCTGTACAGTCTTGGTTGACGGTCTGAATGTTGATTCTTGTCTTTATCCAGCCTTTGAGATTCAAGGGAAATCAGTAACAACTATCGAGGGCCTTATTGGCCAGGAAAATCGCCTTGATCCCATTCAAAAGGCCTTTATTGATAACAATGGAGTCCAATGCGGTTTTTGTACTCCCGGCATGATCATGTCGGCCAAAGCACTTTTGAATGAGAAAAAACACCCTGATCAAACAGAGATCAGGCGGGCTTTATCTGGTAATCTTTGTCGATGTACCGGATATGTCCAGATCATTGAATCAGTTGTTAACTGTATCTCAAATGAATCTTAATCTTTAAATAATTGTGCATGCTCATTTTAAGACAATTGTTTCAAAAATTGATCAAAGTTTATTTTCACTCTCTATCTGACATTTTACTTTTACCTACAAGAAAAAGAGGCAGTTATGACGGAAAACTCTCTTTTAGGCAAAGGATTCCCCAGGCCAGATGCCCCAGATAAGGTGGCTGGAAGAGCTCAGTATATTCATGACCTTAGTAAGCCGGGTATGCTATATGGGAAGATAAAATACAGTGACTTTGCCCACGCTAGAATTTCACATATTAACACCCAAAAAGCAGAGAAACTCCCTGGAGTATATTCCATTATTACCGCTGCAAATACTCCAGAGATACGCATTGGTTTTTATGGAGACAATCTTGTCCTCAAAAAAGACAAGGTCCGTCAATTCCGGGATGAAATCGCTGCTGTAGCCGCTATTGATCCTGAAACAGCCCAGGAGGCTGTCGACTTGATTGAGGTTGAATACGAAGAGCTGACCGGAATTTTTAGCCCTGAAGAAGCCCTCAAAGAAAATGCCCCTTTGATCCATGATTTTGACCCACAAGGACGACCTAAAACCGACAATATTGTTCCTGTCCCCTGGAGATTTACTCATGGAGATGTTGAGCAAGCCAAGCAGGAATCTGCCTATCAGGTGGAAGACTACTTCGAAACACCGGTTATTCAGCATGCCTGTATCGGGACCTCTGGCTGTCTGGCCGAGTTTGATCTAAATCACAATCTCCAAATCATGACCAAAACCCAAATCCCTTTTTTAGCCCAAAGGGATTTCAATCGCCTCCTTAATACCCTTGGACTCCAAAGTAAGAACACCAGAGTCATCGTTCCTACCCTGGGAGGAGCCTTTGGATCCGGCCTTGATACCCATGCCTATGAGTTCATAGCCATTCTTTTGGCCTACTTTTCCAGCAAACCGGTTAAAATTGTTTTCAACCGAGAAGAAGAATTCACAGCCCATTCACCCAGACAACCAAGCAAGACCCATATCATTCAAGGCTGCTCCCGGGATGGTAAGCTTACCTTCAGGGAGATCAATATGCTTTTGGATAACGGGGCCTATACCTCTTGGGGGGCAACAACACCAAATGTAATGATGTTGCCTATTTCTTCACTTTATCACGTCCCCAATATTCATTATGAGACCACTATAGTCTATACCAACAACACTTACTGCCAGGCTATGCGAGGTTATGGTAACCCTCAAGCCACTTGGGCCATTGAAAGCAATTTAGACCACCTAGCTGAACAAGTAGGGCTTGATCCTTATGAATTTCGTCGTCTCAATAGCAATCAACCCTTTGAGACTACTCCTATGGGGCTTAAAGTCACCAGTTGTGGTCTAAATGAATGTCTCCAAAAAGTAGCCGACAATCTGGACTGGAAAGAGAAAAAATCACAAAACAAAGCTAATTTCCGGGGTGTTGGCATGGCTTCTCTGTTTCATACAGGCGGAGCTGCCCGTGTCTACCGTTCTGATGCTTCTGGCGTTATCCTCAAGTTTGATGATTTTGGTCACGTATCTGTCCTTACTGGCGGGGTAGAGATGGGGCAGGGGCATTGCGCAGCATTAAGTGTAGCCACTGCAGAAGCCTTAGGAATCTCTCCTGAAAAAGTCAATGTCATATTTGGAGATACTGCCATCTGCCCTTGGGATGTAGGAACCCATGCCAGCCGGGGAGCATTCACTGCTTGTAAGGCCATAATTATGGCTGCTGAAAAGGCGAGAACCAAACTATTTGAATTGTCAGCAGAACATTTTCTATCCAGGATTCAGCACAAGATCAAAAAAATGAAAAAAAAGGATCCTTCTTTATCAGTACCGGATATTGATTCAAACCAAGCTTATAGACCAGAAGATTTTGATCTAAAAGATAATACAGTTTTCCTCAAAAACGACCCAGACAATCCCTTGCTTCAGGTCAAACTGGAAGAAATCCTCCGTGAGGCCCATTACAAAGAAAATGGAAAGATGGTGATTACTGAAGCCTTCTATGACCCGGAAAACCAAATGCTAAACAAGGATTTTAAAGGCAATTTCTCTACTGCTTATATCTTCGGCACTCAAGGGGCTGAAGTCGAAATAGACCCTGAAACAGGCCAAATAAAACTGCTTAAGATTGTTGCAGCCCATGACGTAGGCAGGGTCCTCCATGAGAAGACAATCAAGGGTCAGATTTATGGGGGAGTAGTCCAGGGTCTTGGCTATGCCCTTTCTGAAGAATATAAGTCTTCCCATGGTCGTAATCTGAACCCCAATTTCCTAGATTACAAGATTTTTTCCGCCCCAGACTTAGACTTCCCCATAGATATTGAACTAATAGAAACCAATGACCCACAGGGACCTTTTGGGGCTAAAGGAGTCGGAGAACCTGGGTTGGTTGCCATAGCCCCGGCAGTTGCCAATGCCATTTATGACGCTATAGGTGTCAGAATCAAAGATTTACCTATAACACCGGAAAAAATCCTAGCCGCCATCAAAGACAAACAAAGCAACTGAAAAATAGCAACAGATAATTGATACTATTGCCCCAGAGAAATTTTTTCAACACTAGGAGACGGATTTATGCGTACAGATGAGAAGCTTTATCCAACCTTCTTCAATCCTCTCTTGATCAAAACCCAACAAGACTTACCTCAAGAAATGGCCATTATTGGAGCCGGTACTATTGGACCGGATATCGGCTATTATCTCCAAAGTGCCCTTCCGGAGAGCCAGGTATACCTGATCGACATCCAGGAAAAGGCCCTGAAAAAAGCAGAACAAAGGATCGAAGGTTACGTCCAAAAGGCAAAAGACAAGAAAAAGATGTCTCCTGACAAAGCAGACCAAGTGCTAAGCAACTTCCATTACAGCACAGACTACAAGGATATACAAAAATGCCAATTGGTCATAGAAGCGGCTACTGAAAATATTGATCTTAAACAGAAAATATTTTCTGAATTGGAGTCAATAGTCAACAAAGAATGCATCCTGACCTCAAATACTAGTTCTATCCCAGCAAAGCGTATCTTTAGCAACCTTAAGCATCCCCAAAGATGCACAGTGACCCATTTTTTCGCCCCAGCCTGGCGAAGCTTGCCAGTGGAAGTCATATCCTGGGAACAGGTCAGTCAAGACATGCTTGACTATTTGTGCAGGTTTTTTGCCTCAACAGGTAAAGTCCCCCTGATGACGGATGATGCCATCTGTTTTATGCTTGATCGTATATTTGATAACTGGTGCAATGAAGCTGCTTTTCTCTTGGACCAAGCAACTTCAAGCCAAATCGACCAGGTTTCCGAAAATCTGGTTATGGCTGGACCCTTCTTTGTCTTAAATCTGGCCAATGGTAATCCGATTATTGTCGAGACCAACACATTGCAAATGGAGGAAGGTGAACATTATCGACCTGCCCTTATACTATCATCTGTTCAGAATTGGCTGACAAAAAAACCTGGAGAAGCAATAGATGTCTCTGACTCACTAGCTTCAGAAATCAAAGAACGACTTTTGGGTATTCTCTTTTCCCAATCCTTTGACATTATTGATCGTCGTATAGGTACCCTGGAAGACCTGAATTTCGGAGCTCAAATCGCCTTTGGTTTCAAACAAGGACCCTTTGATTTTATGCAGGAGTTAGGAGAGAAAGAGCTTGTTAGAATTATGGATTCCTTCCAAAGTAAACGGCCTGGATTTCCTAGAGCCCAATCCCCCTTTAATACCTATCAGAAATTTAACCGATATCTATTGGTTGATATCTTAGATGATGTGGCCATAATAACCATTAGACGGCCTCAAGCCATGAATGCAATCAACCAAGAAATGACCAATGAGATTCAAAAGGTATTGGAAGCTTACAGTTCTGATCCTTCTGTCAAAGGATTCATCCTGACTGGTTACGGCACCCAAGCCTTTTCAGCCGGTGCTGATATAGGACGATTCCCAGAAGTCCTCGGGGACAGACAAGCCGCAATAAACCTGGCCCGAGAGTGCGCACAGGTACAAAACTATTTGGATTATATGGACAAACCTGTTGTTGCTGCTATCAACGGCCTTGCTTTGGGTGGTGGTCTGGAACTAGCTATCCGTTGTCATAGTATTGTAGCCAGCAATAGGGCCATGTTCCAATTCCCGGAGATAACGCTGGGCATATTGCCTGGCATTGGTGGCTGTATAGTCCCATACCGAAAATGGCCTCAAGGTGCAAATCAATTCCATGAGATGCTTTGTCTAGGCAAGAAGATCTCCGGCTCAGATGCTGAACGGATTGGAATGGTTGAATCATTGCATGAGAACTATAGAGACCTTATTGACGGTGCGATCCAAGAAATAGATCGCCTTCAGGGATCAATTCCACGTATAGCCGACGGAAAGATGGACATCCCTGAGCCCAATATACCTGAACAACCTATGGCCGGAAAGCTAACTTTGAGTCCTGAAGCAGTCTCTTTGATCGCCTCAACTATCAAACAAGGAGCTTCTGCGGAGCTTTTTGAGGAAGCTCTGGAGATTGGCTATAAAGGATTTGGGGATATAGCTTGTACCCAAGCAGCCAGAGAGGGCATCACCGCCTTTCTGGAAAAAAGATCTCCGGTCTTTAAATAAATTATGACTACTTCTATATAGCTAAGTCCTTGCTCTATCCGAAGGAGACATCTATGTCCTTAAGAAAATACCGTCTAGGTTGTGATATCGGCGGGACCTTTACTGATTTTGTTTTAATAAATGACCAAACCGGTGAATTGACAATCCACAAGTGCCTGACAACCCCCCATGACCCTTCTGATGCAGTTGAGCAAGGGATACAGGAATTACAAAAAACAATTCCCGATTTTGTCAGCCAGGTCGATGAGGTCATTCACGGAACGACACTGGTCATAAATTCTATCATTGAGAGGAAAGGTTCAGTCACCGGGCTTATAACTACCCGTGGCTTTCGAGATGTCCTAGAACTGGGTCGTGAGATAAGATATGCACCATATGATATCTTTGCTGAATTTCCTGAACCCCTTATCTCCAGACATCTAAGATATGAGGTGGATGAACGTATTCGCAGCGATGGAAAAGTTCTTCAAAATTTGGATAATGACCAGACTGTTCAAGTTATCCGAGATCTGGTCAAAAATGGTGTGGAGTCTATTGCCGTCTGTCTTATCAATTCCTTTGAAAATCCGGTCCACGAATTTATGATCAAAGACCTCATTGAGCAAGAGGCCCCACATATCTCTTACTCTATCTCCTATGAAGTACTTCCTCAAATCAGGGAATATGAGAGAACAAGCACTACTGTTACCAATGCCTATGTAAAACCCTTAACAGAGAGATACCTTTCCAGGCTGTCCAATAAACTCGATCATATTGGTTGTCGGGGAAAACTATTCATCATGCTTTCCAGTGGTGGGATTACAAATATAGAAACAGCAGAGAAATTCCCTGTTCGCATTATAGAATCAGGACCTACAGCAGCCGTCATATCTGGACAATATTTCAGCAAGATGTTCGATATCCCGGAGATATTTTGCTTTGACATGGGAGGGACAACTGCTAAATCCTGCCTGATTCAGGGAGGAACGGCCAATGTAGTCCCTACTTTTGAAGTCGGTAGGGTCCAAAGATTTATGAAGGGTAGTGGTCTAACCATTCAGGTCCCGGTTGTTGATCTTATGGAAATTGGGGCAGGCGGCGGAAGCATGGCCAAAGTCAGTAAATTGGGGACCCTTCAGGTTGGACCGGAGAGCTCAGGAGCTGACCCAGGTCCTATCTGTTACGCTAAAGGAGGGACTGAGCCGGGTGTAACTGATGCCGACCTTCTTCTTGGATATCTGGATGAGAATTACTTTTTAGGCGGGGAGATGAGACTGGATAAAGAGTCCGCCAAACAAGGGATTGAGAACAAAATAGCCAAGCCATTGGATGTTCCTCTTATCCAAGCTTTATGGGGGATTCACGACCTAGCCAATGAAACCATGGCTGGTGCCGCCAAGACCCATATTGCTGAAAAGGGTGGTAACCCTCAACTAGTTACAGTCTTTGCTTTTGGTGGTGCCGGTCCAGTACACGCTTACGGAATGGCCAAAAAACTCGGAGCCCCCAGAATAATTGTGCCCCCCAATGCCGGAGTTGGCTCAGCATTGGGCTTTTTCACCGCCCCACGGGCCTTTGACCTGCTTAGGAGTCACAAGATATCCCTAGAAGAGGCTGATTTTCAAGAGATGGAAGACATTTTTCAACGCCTGGAAGATGAAGGCAAAAAAACACTTAAAAAAGAGGCCTCAATAGATGATATCGCTGTAATCCGATCCGTAGATATGCGCTTTGTCGGCCAGGGGGCAGAAACCAATATTGTTCTTCCTGTAAATGATTGTCATCAACTTAACCGGACAACAATCCGTCAACGCTTTGATGATATTTACAAACAATTATACGGCAGGACTTATCCTGACACCCCGTTGGAGTTTGTCAATTTTAAGGTACGGGTAAGTCTGCCAGAACATCTATTGCATTTCCCGCGCCTGTCACCAAAGACATCTACTATCAAAGAGGCTGTTAAAGGTAAACGTCAGGCCTTTTCCAAAATTGCCCAGGACTTCATCCCTTTTACTGTCTATGACAGATACAAATTGATTCCTGGAGCAGCCTTGCAGGGTCCGGCCATTATCGAGGAACGTGAATCAACAGTAGTTGTCGGCGAAGACGCCCAAGTGACGATTGATGAATATGGATTTTTATGGATGGATATAGAGTCCTGATAAGTTTCTCAATAAGGTAGGCCAGATTTGCATCTACCTGCTTAGGACAGAAGGAGATTTCAACATGCCTCAAAAAATTGATCCAGTCAGCCTGGAAATACTCTGGCGGAGACTGATTTCAATTGTCGACGAAGCAGACACTGCAGTATCACGGACTGCCTTCTCCAGTCTCCTTCGCGACGCCCATGATTACACATGTATGTTTACTGACCATTATGGACGTGAACTAGCCCAAGGGACATTCGCCACTCCCGGACAATCAGGTGCTATGGCTCTTGGTATCAAAGCACTCATCAATTCACTCCCTAGAGACGACTACCAGCCTGGGGATGTCTTTATTACCAATGACCCTTGGCAATTAGCCGGTCACCTCAACGATGTTTGTGTTTTGAGTCCGATTTTCTTCCAAGAACGTCTGGTCGGATTTACAGCCTGTGTTTTTCACCACTCTGATATAGGTGGACGGGTAGCCTCAGACAACCAGGAAGTATTTGAAGAAGGCCTTTTCCTGCCCTTTGTCAAAATATACGATGCCGGCATTGTCAATGAGTCGGTAATGGAGGTCATCCGTTGGAATGTTCGTACACCTCATGAGGTTATCGGTGATATTCGATCCCAAATTGCCGCCAACCATGTCTGTGCTGAAAAGATATCTCAGATGCTTGATGAATATAAGTTGGATAACTTAGGCCCCCTAGCTGATGAAATTATATCCAGGACGGAACAGAGCATTCGAAGCTCAATAGCCAAAGTACCTGACGGGATCTATTGTTCACAAGGGATAATTGAACAAAAGGAAGGAAAAGACGACGTATGCATAAAAACTGCAGTCCAAATCCAAGGTAATTCGATTAAGGTTGACTTTGAAGGCTCTTCTCCTCAGGTAGATTGGGGAGGCAATGTAGTCTATAACTTTACCTTTGCCTATGTCTTTATGGCTATAAAGAGCATATTCGACCCGGATATCCCTAATAATGAAGGCTGTGCTAACCCAATTTCTATGAAAGCACCTGAGGAAAGTGTTGTCAATTGCCAATTCCCAGCTGCCGTAGCAGCCCGGATGCAAATTGGACACTTTGTGACTGAGATCATCTACCGGGCCCTGTCAACTGCTTTACCGGACAAAGTAATTGCAGCAAGCGGCGGCACTCCAGCTACAATGAATGTCTTTTATGGGCTAAGAAACGACGGAAATCCTTGGCATACGGTTATTATTCGAGGTGGCGGTATGGGGGCCAGTTCCAAAAACGATGGCCACTATGTCTATATCTTCCCTGCCAATGGAGCCAATACCCCGGTTGAAATATTTGAGAGTGATACCCCTTTGCTTGTTGAAAAAAGAGAGCTTATCTCTGATTCCGGAGGTCCAGGCACAATGAAAGGCGGATTGGGACGGAGGGTAATTATCACGATCCCCAACGATGACTCAGCCCCACAACCTCCTGTCAACTTGGCTATCCAATCTGGCCGGTTTCGTTATCCAGCCGAGGGATTATTTGGTGGGCAATCAGGTTCACGGGCCCAATTTTTGGTCAATGATAGACCGGGAAACCCTTACGGCCTGACCCAATTAAAACCTGGAGACCAGGTCCTAATGGATGCCGCCGGCGGAGGAGGATACGGACCGTCTTACAAACGTGATCCTTCAGATGTTAGAAACGATGTTATCAATGGTTATGTCAGCCTAAAACAGGCTGAAAGGGACTACCGAGTCATAATTGATCCTAACAGTCTAGAGATCGATCATCAGGCAACTCAAGAGATTCGTTCAAATTATAGCACTTGATATTCATAGAAAATCTTATCTGCAAAACAGGAGTTTGCTATGTCTGGAATCAAAGCCTATGGGGCCTATATCCCTTTTTACAGGTTGGACAAGAAGGTTATCGGAACAAAAGGAGAAAAGGCCATATGCTGTTTTGATGAGGACAGTCTGACCATGGGGGTTGAAGCTGTCAATGACTGTCTTAGGAATCGAGATAGGAGCCCAATTGATGCCCTTTACTTCGGTACAACCACATCCTTATATAAGGAGCACTCCGGATCAACTACCATGGCTATAGCCACTGATTTAAGAGATGATGTCTATACAGCCGAGTTCGGCAACACTTTGCGTTCAGGGACAGCAGCCATGAAAGCCGGTTTTGAATCTGTAGCTGCTGGCTCAGCCAATTCTGTTATTGTTTGTGCCTCTGACGCTCGTTTAGGAGCTCCAGGATCATTGTCGGAAAAGAACTTTGGAGATGGAGCGGCCGCCTTATTGATTGACTCCACCTCAACAGCAGTCACCCTTGAAGGTAGCAGACATGTAACCAATGAGGTCTATGATGTCTGGAGGAATAATAACCAACCCTTTGTTAGACAATGGGAGAATAGATTTGCTTTGGAACAAGGATACTTATCGAGCATGAAAAAGGCCATTAGTCGTCTCATGGACTCCCTTTCTTTACAGCCCTCAGATTTTTCCAAAGTGGTCCTCTACAGTCCGGATGCCAGAAGGAGCGCTCAACTAGCCAAGGGGCTCGGCTTTGATCCCAAAAGCCAACTCCAAGATCCCCTAGTTGACCTTATTGGAGATACAGGATCAGCGTCGGCATTGTTACTCCTTGTAGCCAGCCTGGAGAAGGCCCAACCCGGAGATAGAATTCTCTTAGCCAGTTATGGGAACGGGGCAGATGCCTTTTCTTTTCGTATTAATGAGGAGATTGTTTCTTTACAGTCCAATCAGAAAGGACTCGGGGTTAAAGGTCATCTGGAATCCAAAAAGACAATCACAGATTACTTGAAATACCTTCAATGGAAAGATCTTTTACCGACCGAAAAAATCACCGGACCACATGCTGCCTACTCAGCAGTAGCAGCCAAGCGGGAAGTAAATAGCCACATAAGCATTCATGGCTCAAAATGTAAAGAATGTGGTGCTGTACAATTCCCTGCTCAAAGAGTATGTACCAAATGTCGCTTAAAAGATGTAATGGAGCCTTTTAGTTTTTTAGGCCAGAAAGGCTCAATTTTCACTTTCAATCTTGACTATATTACCCCACGTGCTGAGATGCCAGTAGTGACAACTGAAGTAGATTTCGACTGTGGAGGTAGGATTCAATGTTATATGACTGAGGTGGATGTGGAGGAACTAAGGGTTAACCAACCTGTAGAGATGGCCTTTCGACGCAATGTCCTTTGGGAGGACATCTCTCTAAGAGAAGGAATCTACAGCTATTTCTGGGAATCAAAGCCACTAAGATGAGAATAAGGAGGAGATCATGGGGACATTGAAAGATAAAGTGGCCATTATAGGCATGGGCTGTACAAAATTTGGTGAACTCTGGGACAAGGGAATTGAAGACTTGGTTGTGGATTCTTGTTATGAGGCTTTTGAAGATGCAGAACTTGATCCCAAACAGATCCAGGCTGCATGGTATGCTAGTAGGGAATCAGGTTTTACAGGAGCTCACCTAGCCAGGGCACTAAAAACAGACTATATCCCGGTCAGCCGGGTGGAAAACTTTTGTGCCGGTGGACAAGAAGCCTTAAGGAATGCCTGTTATGGAGTTGCCTCCGGTGCCTTTGACATTGCCTTATCCTGTGGGGTAGAAAAGACCAAAGACCACAATGGTGGTTTTGGTTTATTTATTCAGGAAGCACTAGATAGGAGCATTACGGAATGGGATCTGCCACCTGCCAGTCAGTTTGGTCAATACGCCACCCGTTATTATGAAATCTACAAAGAAAAGTATGGCTGGGATTTTGATGGTTTTAAAAAGATGCTAGGCATCATCAATGTCAAAAACCACGACAATGGGATGCTGACCCCAAAGGCTCATCTGCATAGAAAAATCTCCATAGAGGACGTCCTTAAGGCCAGAATGATCGTGTGGCCTTTTACCCTCTATGATGCCTGCGGCATGAGTGACGGTGGGGCTGCAGCTATTGTAACCACTCCCAAACTAGCTGAAAAGATGGGTAAGGATTATATCCTGGTTAAAGGTCACGGGGTATCGACCGGATCCGGCCAATCAACCATGCAAACGGAATTTGACTTCCTAAGATTTCCAGAGACTGTAGCTGCAGCCAATGCAGCATACAAGGAGGCAGAAATCAGTAATCCTCGTGAGGAAATTAGCCTAGCTGAAGTACATGACTGCTTTAGTACAACTGAACTCATTACTATGGAAGATCTGGGCTTCAGCGAACGAGGTCATGCCCCAGAAGATGTTGAAGCTGGTAGATTCTTGCTCTCCGGACAGCAACCC
>CAYUNZ010000023.1:0-16058 GCA_964446205.1 uncultured Desulfohalobiaceae bacterium
TTAACATTTTTCTGAGGGGAGCATATGAAAGTCCTTGGTATTTCCGGAAGTCCTAGGAAAAGAGCTACTGACTATGCTGTTAGGACAGCTTTAGGATTCATGGCTGATAGATATAACCTGGCCACAGAATACTTTTCCGTTCGGGGCAAGAAGATCCAGTTTTGTCTTCACTGTAACTATTGTCTACGTAAGCAGCAAGGGTGCGTCCATAATGATGATCTGCTGGAACTCTATCCCCTTATGGAAGAAGCAGATATATGGATTTTGGGTAGTCCTGTCTACCATGGTCATATAGCTGCCCAATTGAAGGCAGTTCTGGATCGTACTCGGGCCTTGCTGGTCAAGGATAAGCACATCTTGGCTAATAAGTTGGGCTGCGGTATTGCTGTTGGTGGAGACAGAAACGGTGGTCAGGAAAAAGTCCTTCAGACTATAATGGATTTTTTTCTGATCAATGAGATGTTACCTGTAGGAGGGGGAGTCTTTGGAGCCAATTTTGGCGGGACGGTTTGGTCCCAAGATCAAGGGGATCAAGGGGTGAAAGAGGATGAGCAAGGACTCAAGAGTATTCGAAAAACCTGTCGGCGTTTGATGACTATAGCCGATCAGTTTGCCCAAAGATGAAAGATCGAAATATTCCTTTGGGCCATATGCTTGGCCGCGATACAGACTGCTGCCGCACTGGCAGTGAAATCTATAATTTCGGGAAGAGAGATCTGGCGATTGAATTGTCCTAAATGCGGTCCGGTATAAAGATTGATTTCTTGGACTCCCTTGGGCATGGAATAGGCCTCTTTTTGGTTTAGGCCTTTTTTTACCAAAAAGTCTATGAATTGTTCTTCAGTCATCTCTAGTTGATCTCTAACCCTAAAGACTTCTGTCATATACCTGTCTACCCCCATCTCTTCAATCATACGCTCAACAACAAACTTGATCTGGGCTGGCATGGTTGATGAGAAGGGCTGACCTACAAACCCATAATAGTAGTTTTGAAAGATGTTTTCCAACAGTTCTTTAAGGGCTTGTGGCTCAAAGAGATGGCGCATATCTTTTGGTGTCCCATCTTTATTCAGGCCGATTTGTTTAGGTTCTCGGAGGCGAAAAAAACTTCCGGCAACAAGGAACAGGCTCAGGATATGGGTGCCGATATCTTGAAATAGATGTCTTGGACTGGGATCTGGGGTTGTCAAGTGTTCAAAGTCTCTTAGTCCTGAGAGTCCAAAGTTGGGATAGAGACAGGAACTGAGCCAGGAGTCCAGTCGGCCTTTTCTTAGCCAGAGATAGAGCCCATTGTCATTTCGGCGATTTTGTTGGGTTTGATTGTGAAATAAAGGTATTGGAGCGGAATGGATTATGCCCCGGGAGGTAAATTGGCCCAGCAGAAAGCTAGATCTGGACATAATCTCTTGAAAGGATTCAAAATTACAGGTTTGAGACTGAGACTGACAAGGGTAGACAAAGTAGTCTTTATCAACCACATAGGCGATAGCCTTAGCTTGATACTCCTGGTTTTTCTGCAAAAAGCCTGGGGAGTTTATGGAAAAAAGACAGGTATTATCGAGCTGAAGAGGTTCAGGTATTTCGCAACGAAGATCAAAAGTTGATTGTTGATGATCCAACATTTCCATCCAGGCTACCTCACGACTAAGCAATATCTCTTCTTGTGGTGTTCTGGAAAATTTTAGTACCATGACCTGATTAGAATCAGGACTTGATAAGATAAGACTTCGACCAGCCCACTGCCTTTTGTGGGGACTGATCGGGCTCAGGGACATAAGGGCTTCCCAGGAAAGTTCTGTGGATCGAGGAGTTAGATTTGGTGTTATTGATGGATAAGGTAGTTTCAAAGGAAGACATCCGAGAGCTTGAGCAGCGGCTAGGCAAGGGTCCCCTAGATTTTGCATGACAAATTGCTGCAAAACACCTAAGGCCTTTTGTCTGTCATTGATTTCTTGCGATCTAAGGATTATTTCCGTTAAGGTCTCAGCCGCAGTCTTGAATAGTAGTGGGGCATTTTTCTTATCCGCATGAGGTCTATTGTGGAGGATATTTTGAATAGTACCTATTGTCTCTGCAAATGAGGATTCAGGTGATTTTTTGACTTCCGAGAACAGGTTTCTGCACTTCATATAAAGAGCAGTAAAATCAGAGTAATGATTGACAGGTTGTGTGGTCATTGTTGATTGCCAATTGGACTTGTTGCTAGGAGATTCAAAAAAGAGGGATTAAGAGGTACCTATCTGCTTCTCTTCCCCTCTTTTTATTCCCGACTAAAAGGTTTTAGTCTTTATCAGAGCCGGCTGTCTCCACAGAATCAAAGACGACACGGTCTCTATATTCGGATTGTTTTCCTTTATTCCACATTTTGACCGGCCTATAGTAACCAACTACTCTAGTATAGACTTCTGATTCTTGTCCGCAGTAAGGGCATTCGAAATGCTCACCGTATAGGTAGCCGTGATCTTTGCAAATAGAGAATGTAGGGGTTATGGACAGATAGGGTATTTTGGTCTTGGACATAGCTCGAATGATAAATTTTTTCAATGCCTGGGTATCTGATACCGCCTCACCCAGGAAGGTATGGAAAACAGTCCCGCCTGTGTAAAGGGTCTGAAGATTGTTTTGGTGTTCTAAGGCGGCAAAGACATCTTGAGTAACGTCAACAGGCAAAGTAGTAGAATTGGTGTAGTAAGGAACGTCATCACCAGAGGTAGTGATGTCTTGGTAGAGTTGTTTATCAATCTTGGCCAAACGGTAACTTGTCCCTTCAGCAGGAGTGGCTTCAAGATTGTATAGATGACCGGTTTCTTCTTGGAATTCAGAGGTCAATTCCCTAAGGTGTTCCAGGGTTCGTCGCATAAATCTGATGCCGGGTGATGTGTTGATACCCTTACCTAATAGATTTAGACAGGCCTCGTGTCCACCAATTATGCCAATAGTACTGAAGTGGCCTTGGAGACCGTTTTTTAAGTATCGGAAGGAAAAAGGGAACATACCCCGTTCCATGTTGTCAGTTACCCATTTTCTTTTGAACTCTAAGGAGTTCTTGGCCAGATTGGCGTACTCTGTTATCAGGTCAATAAAATCTTCCTCGTCTCTGGCCATGTAACCGAGTTTGGGGAGATTGAGGGTCACTACCCCGATAGATCCGGTCAGATCTCCTGCCCCAAAAAGACCCCCGGTACGATGTCGAAGTTCCCGGATATCCATTTGGAGTCGACAACACATGGACCGAACATCTTCGGGTTTTAGGTCTGAATTAATGAAGTTTTGAAAATATGGGACACCATATTTGGCCGTAAGTTTTAACAACAGTTCTCCTACTTCTGTATCCCAAGGGAAATCAGAGGTTACATTGTAAGTTGGGATGGGGAAGCTAAATATACGGCCGTGGTAATCTCCGGAGAGCATAATCTCCAGAAAGGCTCGATTGATCATTTCCATTTCTGAAGTATAGTCTTCATAGGTGATGTCCTGGAGTTGGCCACCTATTATAACAGCTTCTTGGCCGATGTGTTTTGGGGGGACAAGATCAAAAGTGAGATTGGTGAAAGGGCTCTGTCCGCCCCAGCGGGAGGTCGTATTTAGATTATAGACGAATTTTTGGATACATTGCTTGACCCGTTCATAAGAGAGATTGTCTCTTCGGACAAAAGGGGCTAGATAGGTATCGACGTTGTTAAAGGCCTGGGCGCCTGCCCATTCATTCTGCAGGGTTCCTAAGAAGTTGACCATTTGCCCCAGAGCTGAATCAAGATGTTGAGCCGGTCCTGAAGAGCATCGTCCCTCTAAATTAAAACCTTCGAGAAGTAGATCTCTGAGGCTCCAACCGGCACAGTAGCCAGCCAGACCAAAAGAGAGATCGTGGATATGAAAATAACCGTGTTCATGGGCCAGACGGACTTCTTCAGGGTATTTTTCCAGGGCATAGCGTGCTTGTACTGATCCGGAAAGATGGAGCATGAGGCCTTGAAAAGAGTGGGCCATATTTGCGTTTTCCGCAACTCGCCAATCCTCTTTATTGACATAGTTATCAATAGTAGCCCCGATGTTTAAAAATGCTTCTTGTTGGCTTCGAAGTTGTCTGCGTTGCTCTCTATAAACTATGTATTTTTTGGCTACATGGAAGAGTCGGTTCTCCATAAGTACCTCTTCGACCATGTCCTGAACCTGTTCTTGTTCCGGAATCTGAATCCCAAGAAGCTTTTTCTCGACCTTTTTGGCCAAGCGATTGGCCAAAAGTGGATCCTTGATCCCACTGGCTTGCAAGGCCTTGAGGATGGCTTGAGCGATACGGTCTACAGCCCAAGTCTCTAGACGGCCGTCCCTTTTTTTGATCTGGACAGGTTGAGTCCTGTCCTGACGACTAGTGACATTGTTTTCTTCAAAGTCTTCCATGAACATCTCTCTCTCCTTTTCTTTACAGACATAGGCTCATTGAGATACTTATGATCCAATGACAGGATTTGTGGTTTTGGTTAGGAATTTGAATCTCTTTTACTTAAGTAGTAGCATGAAAGAATGTTGACCGTGAACCGTTGACCGTTGACCGAAGAAAAAAAGAATCAAGCAGACTTGTCTTGGCTTCCGGATAAAGTCTTTTCATGCTTCGTTGTCCAGCCCTTTCAAAAGGGCTGGATGGCCGTTAACATGAAAGAATGTTGACCGTGAACCTAAGAAATAAGAATAAAGAGACCATTTCTTAATATCTTGGTCTTACTGTAGCAAAAAAGCGACTAGTAGCCTTCGTCCTGAACCATGGTTGGGTTTGTCTCTGTCTTAGGAGGAATAACCTGGAAATCTAACATAGAATTGGTCTTAGAATGTTTTTCCGGTGGGACATAGTCCTGAAGGTGGAGTGTTTGTTTTTGAGGGAGATAGGAACGAATCTCCTCAATATCCGGCTGGCTCAGTTTCGGGACCCAAGTAGTTCGAAAATAGAAATACTCCGGCCAATCCTGAGCTAGTTCCAAAAGATAGGAGAGACTGATTCGGGCCCTTTCTTCAGAGCATTTTCCGCCGGTTAGATGGGGATATTTGGACCAAGGACCTTTTATATCCACAGCAACAATGTCTATTAATTCAGAACAGATAAATGTCTTGACCATTTCCGGTTCAAGGCCGTTAGTATCAAACTTTATTGGTAGACCAACTGTTTTTAGTTCCGATATTAGCGAACCAAGTTTTGGTACTTGGCTGGGTTCTCCACCTGTGAGGACTATACCATCTAGCCAAACTTTTCTTTTTTGAAGAAAAGAAAAAATTTTCTCTGAAGGGATAGGAGGCAATTCTATTGGGTTCCAGGCAATTTTTGAGTTATGGCAGGTTGGACACCGAAGATTGCAACCGCCAAAGAAAAGGACACAGCTTATATGTCCTGGCCAGTCACAGAGACTGACAGGTTGAAATCCTCGAATATATGACCAAGGTAATTCTGGATCAAGTTCGTATAGAGTCACAGTAATTGCCTCTGTTAAAGATATGATTTGACTTTATATTAAGTAGTTTTTATCCGGAAACTGCCTTTTTTCCGTTTGACTGCGTCAATCTTCAAAATTCTTCGTCAACGTATTAAGATACGCCTCCTCATAATTTCTTGATTTCCTTGTCAAACGAAAAAAATTCTAGTTTCCGAATTAAAAACTTATTATTTCCATATCCGGAAATTAGAAATTTCCGGATGGGAACTAAGTAAATATAAATCAAATTTTTATCAAGACTAGGGATGAAATGCAATAAAAGCAAGGTCCTGAATTTATTGCTTAATTACTAATTATAAACTAGCTCATTAGCATTATTCATAAATTAAATTGTCAACATTATAAGAACTGAAATATGACCTTGGAACAACAGGAAGAAAACAGGTGTATTAGTTGCAGATGGCTAAACAATTACAAACAGAAAGATTTTCTTAAAAGACATTTTCTTCAGATTTGATAATTCCTTGTTTTCGGTAGACCATGCCTTGAAATATGGCACAGATTTCTCCCTGTTCATTGGTCACATTGATGGTGTAACTAGCCAATTTGGTCCCGCAACTGTTTTCAAAAGCCTCGGCAGTGACTCTGCCGTTTGTGCCTGCTTTTAAAAATGATATGTTGGCGTTTATGGCTACAGCCGGATGGCCGTGAGAATTTGAGGCAGCGGCAAAGGTTATGTCAGCTAATGAAAATATGGCTCCACCATGAGTTATCCGTAGGCCGTTTTTGTGATGGTCTTTTATATCAAGATATGCTTTGGCGTATCCTGGTTTTATATCTACAACATTAATGCCTAAATATTGGGCATAGGTATCATTATTGTTGAAAAAAGATATTAATTCTTGGCTGTCCATACTTATACTCCTTATGGTTGGTCTCAACTCCCTTGAACTGGTCTATTTAGAGTGGACTTCACGCTCGTATGTCTCTTTGGATGCAAGTGTTTATCCCTTGGCGGTAGTAAATTTATGGGTGCATTTTGGAAAAAAATATGTTATCTTCTTTTATTAGTGGAGTCAAAATTGAGAAATTTGTATCAGTCCTTTGTTTATTCGTTGCAAGCGGCTGCCAAATTTAATTTTGGATTACATATAAGATAGAGTCTTTGTCATCTGGAACAATGCGATGCTTTAGGTAGACCGAATGCGCTTTGTCTAACTTGAACAGGAGGAAAGTATGCCAAATTCGAGCAGGGAAGGCAGGAAGAATCTTTCTTCAGCCAAGGGAACAAACAAAGATACAAAGTCTAGAACCCAAAAAAAGCCTGAACAAGGAAAGAAAAAGAAAGGATTTTTTAGTAGTTTCTCCTCATTGGGGAAAAAGATAATTATATTTTTATTGATAGTAATTTTCATTTGGCCAGTGACTGGTTTTGTTGTTTGGGGTACACATAAGATATATAGTTCAATAGACAAGCCCTCATTTCCTCATCTGGATATCAAGGTTCAATCAATTATCAAGAACACGAGTCCACAATCTCCTGCAAAGGAAAAAGGGGCTGCCCTTTGTGAGGTCATGATCAACCGCATACAACAGGAAATGGATTCTACCTTTGGTTGGACAGTTAATGATCTAATCATCTCACCTACAAGTTGGTTGGATAACCGAGACAACCGTCAGTTGGGGACCCTATTCGCTACACGTCTTTTGGTTGGTTTTTTCTCTACCCATTTTGCCAAGGTCGGAACTGCGGCAAAGGAGAATGAGGCCCTCAAAGAGGCCAGAGAGCAATACTTTGCCTTTTCAGCCGACAGTTGGTGGTTCCCATCGAGTGAAGAACAATTTTATAAGGGAATCAAGGAGGTGCGACAGTATGAGGAAGAACTCCGAAATGATAATGCTGCTTTTGTAGTCAGGACAGATAGTCTATACGAGTTGTTTCATTTCATCATTAGCGCAGAGTTTTTAGACCAACCACTAGGCCTTTTGGTTGAAGAAAACTTCCAGGTCGATTATTCAGAACTTGATGATCGGGTTTTTTATACTCAGGGAGTTATATTGGTTCTGCGAGATTTCTTGAAGACGATGAACCATCTTTATCCAAAAATAGAAGAGCGTGGTGGCAAAGAAAATCTCCGAAATGCCTTTAAAATGATGGACAAGATCTGTACTTTTAACCCGGTTATAGTACTTAGAGGGGACCATGATTCACTATTTGCCGATCATCGATCAAAAATGACCCGTTATCTGTTAAATGTCAGGGAAAGATTGCATGACGTGGCCCAATCCTTGAGCAGATAATTGATTGGAAAAGGATTAAAGCAGTAAGTCATGATTTTTTTAGTAGTAAATAATATTATTTTGTAAGGAGGAGATTATGTCTTCATTTAAGGACAGGATGTGGAGAGCAGCCAGGCTTGACGTCAATATCTATAAGGAAGTAGAGGCCGATGAGAGTGCTTTTGGTCAGGCGATGATGGTTGTTATTCTAGCTGGATTGGCTGCAGGAATTGGTAGTCTGGAGAACGGTCTTCCCGGGGCACTGATGGTTACCCTATCGGCTTTGATAGGTTGGTTTGTCTGGGCCTTTATTACTTATTTTGTGGGGACAAAGCTCTTACCCGAACAACAAACCCAAGCAGATTATGGGCAGTTGCTTCGAACTATAGGTTTTTCCAGTGCACCAGGAATGATTCGGGTCATTGGCATTGTACCGGGAATCGGAGGATTTATCAATTTTGTTGCCTCAATTTGGATGTTGGTGGCTATGATTATAGGTGTTAGGGAGGCATTGGATTATCAAAGTACTTTGAGAGCTATCGCTGTCTGTGCCATTGGCTGGGTCATTCAGGTTATCATTATCTTCTTGGCAGCTCTTATGGTTGGAGGATTTTAAGAGAAATGGCTTGTTGGATCAAGATTGTTTAATTCAGATATTGAGGTATTTATGACTGAGATTGTTGCTCTTTATGGCAGTCCAAGGCGGGGGGGGAATACTGCCAGTTTACTTCAAAAAGCAGTTGAGGGGGCCAGGATATCAGGGGCTCAAGTCCAGGAGTTTGTGCTCCGTGATTATAAGATCAGTCCTTGTCTGGAGATTTATAGCTGTTGCCAGGATGGTGAATGCAGCATTAAGGATGATTACCAGATGATCAGGGACAAGATCCTTCAATCAAAGGCTTTGATACTGGCTAGCCCGATCTTTTTTTATACAGTTAGTGCCCATACCAAGATGTTTATGGATCGGTGTCAATCCTTGTGGGTCAAAAAATACTTGCTTGATCAGACTCCATTTAATCAATGGACACCAAAACGTCAGGCCATGTTTATTTCTGTTGGAGCTACGCAAGGGAAGAGACTCTTTGAAGGTACACTGTTGACGGTCAAATATTTTTTGGATGTCCTGGATGCCTCTTTATGGAAATCCTTACTCTACCGAGGACTGGATAAGGCTACAGACATACATTCATATCCGGAATATCTAAGTGAAGCCTTTGAGGCAGGCAGAGATCTTGGCCGTCTAATAGAGGAGGTAAAGTAATTACTCAACGAAAAATTGCCGTAATCGGTGGTGGACTAGCTGGATGTGAGCTGGCTTGGCAACTAACCCGGTCAGGAATACCAGTGACCATCTTTGAAATGAAGCCGGAAAAATATTCACCGGCCCATGAAAATAACAATTTGGCAGAGCTTGTCTGTTCCAACTCTTTTCGATCCAATGCCCTGACCAGTGGGGTTGGTTTACTAAAAGAAGAAATGCGCAGGGCAGGGAGTCTGGTGATGGATGTTGCTGATAAGACACGTGTCCCCGCTGGTAAGGCCCTGGCTGTAGATCGAGCTCTTTTTGCCGAGCGGGTTACCAAGAGCCTGGAAGAAAACCGGTCGCTGGACATAAATCGGAGAGAAATTTCTAAATTGGATGACCCAGCCTTGACTTTATATTCTGATGTTGTTATAGCCGCCGGTCCTTTGGTAAGTGACTCCCTTGCTCAGGATCTGCAGTCAGCGATTGGGGGGGAAAGTCTTTATTTTTACGATGCCATTGCCCCTATTATTAGTTCAGAATCTTTGGATTGGGACAAGGTTTTTTTGGCTTCACGTTATGATCCCCAGAGTCAGGATTATGTTAATTGCCCTTTTTCAGAGGATGAATACCATGTCTTTAGACGGGCCTTACTTGAAGGTGAGAAGGTCTGTCTTCAATCTTTCGAAAAAATAGTTCATTTTGAAGGCTGCCTGCCTATAGAAACTCTGGCCGAACGAGGAGAGATGACCTTGGCCTTTGGACCGCTTAAGCCGGTTGGCTTGGTGGATCCCAAGACAGGCAAGGAGCCTTTTGCTGTGGTCCAGCTAAGACCAGAAGATGCCTCGTTTAGTCTGCTCAATATGGTCGGGTTCCAAACAAAACTGACCTATTCTGAGCAAGTACGAATATTCAGACAGATCCCTGGTTTGGAAAAGGCTGATTTCAAGCGTTTAGGCAGTATGCACAGAAATACCTTTGTTAATTCCCCAAGTGTCTTGAACCCTTCACTGGAATTGAAAAACAATCCGGGTGTCTTCCTGGCCGGACAAATTACTGGAGTGGAAGGCTATGTTGAGTCTGCTGCCTGCGGTTTATGGTTGGGTATGTTTCTAACCGGTAGAGAAAAAGATATGAGTATTCCCTATCCTCCTCAAGAAACAGCTCTAGGAAGTTTATTGCATTTTTTGCAGGTTCCCAAAAAGGATTTTCAGCCTATGAATGTCAATTTTGGGCTTATGCCCCCTCTGAAGAAACGGGTCAAAAAGTCAAGGCGTAAGGAGTTTTATGCTCAAAGGGCTTTGGATAGTTTTAATTATTGGTTGAGTACATTGCCGCAATAAAATATAATGGTTTATTGAAAAGAGTTTATGATCTTGACTGCCATAAGGGCTGCTCCGAATCCATTATCGATATTGACTACTGACATACCTGGAGCACAGCTGTTGAGCATGGCCAGTAAAGGGGTTAAGCCATGAAGGTGGACCCCGTAGCCGATCGAGGTTGGAACAGCCAGAATGGGTTGGCCCAGAAAGCCTGAAATGACACTAGGCAGGGCACCTTCCATGCCTGCTACAACAATCAAGAGCTTGGCCTGCTTTAAGCTACTGAGATGAGGGGTAAGACGGTGCAATCCAGCTACACCGACATCTGAAATTAGACCGGCCGGTATGTCATAAAAATTAAGTGTGCCAAGGGCCTCAAGGGCTACTGGCAAATCAGAGCTCCCGGCCGTGACAACAACTACTTGACCTGATTGTTTCCAGGGGGGTGTGAGGCAAAGATCTTTGCCCAAAGAGAATAGTTTTGCTTCTGGGAAATAAGATGCCTGAGGGAAGAGAGAATAAAGGAAGTCCCCATCGTTTTGACTAATTTTGGTGACCAGGACCGGATAGTTGTTACTATGAAGTTCTTTGATGGATTGTCTGAGCTGGACTTGATTTTTCCCGCCGGCAAAGATAACTTCACCTTGGCCTGTTCTGATGTGGCGGTGGGAATCAAGGCAAATGCCATGGCTGAGTTCTTTATAGGGGAGGTACTGTAAAATCTCCAGGGCTTGTTCAGGAGAACTTTCACCTTTGGCTACACTTTGGAGCAATTGGAGAAGTTTATCTGGGTTGTTCATTATTATATCCATATACTTGAATTGGTTACATTGAAGTCTTTAAACTTAAATATAGACCCCAAAGCCAATAGAGTCAAACTCCGGTTATACCTGGATAAGTATAAAAATGGATTTTACTCTTAACCATTTTAGTTCCCATGATTGTTTTTCTATGCAGCTGTCAATTGGTCGTTTATAAAAGCCCTGATCTCGCCGACAAGAACAACCTAAGAATAATACAGTTCTCTATTATTTAAGGAGTAACTATGTCAGTTTTAGCTTCGCAGATTGATACTTTTTTGGAGAAAAGTTCATGGATACGAAGGATGTTTGAAGCCGGTATTGAGCTGAAGGAGACCTACGGTCAGGATCGTGTCTATGATTTTAGTCTGGGCAACCCTGATCTCCCTCCGCCGTCTTCCATTAAGCAAGGTTTGCAATCATTTATCCAGGAGGCTGACAAACCTTATTTCTTAGGGTACATGCCAAATGCCGGATACTCGGGTATACGTTCCCGGCTGGCTGAATGGCTCACTCAGGAACAAGGAGTTCAGATTACCGGCGACGATGTCTTGATTACATCTGGTGCTGCAGGTGGACTCAACAGCTTGTTTAGAGCAGTGTTAGAACCAGGAGATGAGGTCATTTGCCCAGCCCCTTATTTTGTAGAGTATTATTTTTATGCCAACAATCATGGGGCAGAGCTCAAACCGGTTCCAGCCTATCCATTGACTTTTCATCTTGATCATGAGGCCATGTCTAAAGCCTTTTCCAGCAAGACCAGAGTAGTACTTATCAATTCTCCTAATAACCCCTCAGGACATATATATACTCGTCAAGAGTTGGATGAACTTGTTGCTCTTATCAAGAAGCAGTCTGAAGAGAATAATAGACAGATATACCTCCTCTCTGATGAACCTTACCGTTTTTTGACCTTTGATGGTCACCAAGTACCGTCTATTTTACCTTTATATGACTTTAGTGTAGTAGTTAGCTCGTTCTCCAAAAACCTGTCCCTGGCTGGGGAACGTATTGGTTATACCCTTATTAATCCTGCCATGGAAGGCAAGGAAAGGCTTATGGATGGTCTGATTTTCACTAATAGAGTACTAGGATTTGTTAATGCTCCGGCCCTAGGTCAGAAGCTTTTGGAGTATACATTGGGTTCCCAGGTAGATAAATCGATATACGTGAAAAGACGAGCCCTTA
The DNA here is from genome assembly GCA_964446205.1 of uncultured Desulfohalobiaceae bacterium. Classification (GTDB taxonomy): domain Bacteria; phylum Desulfobacterota; class Desulfovibrionia; order Desulfovibrionales; family Desulfothermaceae; genus CAYUNZ01. The sequence continues at coordinate 12,257 of CAYUNZ010000023.1, forward strand.
TGCAAAATGTTTTACAGGAAGCAGGCTATACCTTTACCCCTCCTCAAGGGGGATTTTATTTCTTCCCGCAGGCTCCGGGGGGAGATGATGTAAAATTTGTAAGTCAATTACAGGAAGAGCGTGTCTTGGCTGTGCCTGGGTCTGGATTTGGATATCCGGGATACTTTAGGATGTCTTTCTGTGTTGAGGAAAAGGTCATTATCAATGCGGCTGAAAGCTTGACCCGGGCTAGAAAAAAGATCGAGAACTGAGTAAGGTTGTATAACTTTTTAATTTGTCTGTACAAATCGTTTTGGTTTAGCCCTATGAAAAAGAGGCTTTTTGTTGAACTTTTTTGTGGTAAAGTAGTAGAGTTTTTTAGTCCACGTACTAAAATTTGAAGTCCTGGGTTGGAAGGAATGATAATAATTGACTTGCATGATATATTGAGATAAAAAATATCTTTAATTTTTTCAATTAGTGTGATAAACTTGTGTTTGTTATTTCAAAAAATGTCAAAATTTGTGTTAGATGTGTGAGAATCCATGTTTGAAAGCCTTTCTGAACGTTTAGATGGAATATTCAAAAAGATCAAGGGACATGGTCGCCTTGATGAAAATACTGTCCAAGAAGGGCTCAGAGAGGTCCGTTTGGCTCTCTTGGAAGCTGATGTCAATTATAAGGTGGTCAAAGATTTTGTCGATCGTATTCGTGAACGGGCCTTAGGTCAGGATGTCCTGGCCAGTCTGACACCTGGTCAACAGGTGATCAAGATTGTTCATGAAGAGCTTGTTCACCTCTTTGGTGATCAGCATGAAGGATTGGAACTAAAAGGGAAACAACCGGCAATCATTATGTTGGTTGGTCTGCAGGGTTCGGGAAAAACCACAACTGCAGCTAAGTTGGCCTTTTATTTGCGGCAACAGTTTAAATATAATGCCTATCTTGTCTCAGCTGACGTCTATCGTCCAGCAGCTATTGATCAATTACAGACTTTGGCCGCTGAACTAGATGTTCCGGCCTATCCTTCCACTTCTGAGATGAATCCTGTCTCAATCTGCCTTGAATCTATTCAAGAAGCTCGTGAAAAATTATCTGATGTTGTTATATTGGATACAGCCGGACGACTCCATATTGATGAACAGTTAATGGATGAATTGGCTCAAATCAAAGCTTCCTGCCAGCCTCATGAGATCTTGCTTGTTGCTGATTCTATGACCGGTCAAGATGCTGTTAATGTAGCTCAGAGGTTTAATGAAGTTTTAGATCTCACCGGAGTAGTCCTGACTAAACTTGAGGGGGATGCACGTGGTGGAGCGGCTTTGTCTATTCGGTCTATGACAGACAAGCCGATTAAATTTGTTGGTGTTGGTGAAAAGATAAAGGACTTAGAACCATTTCATCCTGATCGGGTTACCTCTCGCATCCTTGGCATGGGAGATATGCTGACCCTTATAGAGAAAGCCCAGAAGGAGTTCGATGATCAGGAGTCAGAGGCTTTAGAGAAAAAGTTGCATAAGGCTGATTTTGATCTTGAGGATTTTCGTGCTCAGATGAGAAAGATACGAAAGCTCGGTTCAATTGATAGTTTAATGAAGCTTATTCCCGGATTTGGTAAGTTTAGAGATCAACTCAAGGATGTTCAATTACCAGAAAAGGAGTTGACCAAAGTAGAGGCAATAATCAACTCAATGACCTTTAAAGAACGTCATCAGCCAAAAACTATCAATAATAGTAGAAAAGAGCGTATTGCCAAAGGTAGTGGTACAACCCTTCAAGATATCAATCAACTCTTGAAACAATTTACCCAAATGCAAAAGATGTTGAAGAAAATGACAAATCAGGGTAATAAAGGTCTTGAGGAATACTCTGGTATGCCTGGAATGGAATCGCTGGGAATGACTGGAAATCCTGGATCAAATCCTGGATCGAGCAGCAAAAAGAAGAAAGAAAGAAAAAAGAATAAGATGAAGGCAAAGCAACGTAAGAAAAATAAAAAGTAGGTATATAGCCATTTAAAGTTATTACTTATCAGATTTTATAGGTGATATAATCATTCTTAAACAATGACAAGATTCAATTTTTATTTTATGGGAGAAAAAGACTATGGCTTTACGTCTGAGATTGACTAGAATGGGAGCTAAAAAACGTCCAACATACAGAATCGTGGCTACAAACAGTGAGGAGCGTCGAGACGGATGGGCTTTGGATTATATGGGATATTACAATCCTATGGTTGAACCAAACGATATCAAAGTTGATTTTGATAAGGTCAGGATGTGGATGTCAAGGGGGGCCAACCCGACGGAAACAGTTAGATCCTTGTTGAAAAAGACCGGTTATTTTAAGCAGAGCTAGGTGGTTATGCTTGTTTCAATAGTTAAACCTTGAAGTCCAAGTGGAGGTAGGTCTTATGTTCAGAGAACTCATTGAATACATTGCGAAGGCGTTGGTAGATAACCCGGATGCGGTTGATGTAGCTGAGATTGAAGGAGAACAGACTTCTGTAATTGAGTTGCGAGTGGCCAAAGAGGACTTGGGTAAGGTCATAGGACGACAAGGACGAACAGCCCGGGCTATGAGGACTATTTTGGGAGCCGTTTCTACAAAGGCTCAAAAGAGAGTGGTCCTGGAAATCTTAGAATAAATTCTCAAACTTTGAAATAGGTGTATGACCAAGTCTGATTTTTTATGCCTTGGTCAAATCAGCAAGGCCCATGGTTTGAGAGGGGAGCTAAGCGTGATCAATTACGCAGACTCCCCTTTCCTTTTTGACCTGTTGGACAGAGTATATATCAAAATTCCCGGGCGATATCCAAAGAAACATCGGTTGCTTTCGTGGCGATCTTATAGCAAATCTATTTTGTTGCTTCTAGAAGGGATAGAAGGGCGTGATCAAGCCCAGAGATACAGTGGTATGGAAATCTGGGCAAGAAGAAGGGATTTGCCTGAGAAAGAGCCGGAAGAAATATACCTGGTCGACCTTATAGGTTTTAATGTCCGCTTGGTGGATGGATCAAGGCTTGGATATATCAGTGAGGTTTTTCAAAACTCTGGGCAAGAGATTTGGTCGATTGAGTCAATTGATGGAAATGAGATCCTTTTCCCAGTCCATGAGACATTTATATCAGAGATCAATGAGGATAAAAAGGAGGTGGTCATAGATCCACCATCTGGTTTGCTGGAGTTGTATGGTTCATAAATATGGCTTAGCGTTTATGGATTGAGGGCAGTTTCCGGATGAAAACTAATTAGTGTACGTAGCAGTCAGGAGACATCAAGAAGCAATGCATTTCAATCTTGTTACCCTCTTTCCTGAATTTTTTCAATCACCTCTGAGTTGTGGACTTTTGAACAAGGCTCTTGAACAAGGTCTTGTTAGTTTTTCGACAATTAATCCCAGGAATTTTTCTATTGACAGACATCGCAGTGTTGATGACCGTCCTTACGGTGGAGGACCGGGAATGGTCATGTCCCCTCAACCACTGGCCAGAGCACTAGACAGCCTGAACAGTCTAGGCAAATTGATTATGCTCACTCCGGAAGGAGAGCCTTTTGGTCAGAGGTTAGCGGAGAAACTTAGATTAGAAAATCAGATCACCTTGATTTGTGGTCGATATGAGGGTATTGATGCCCGAGTTGAAGATCTCTATCCGATCCATAAGGTCTCAATAGGGGATTTTGTCTTGACTGGGGGAGAGAGTGCCGCGCTTTGTCTGATTGAGGCTGTCTCCAGATTATTGACGGATTATTTAGGTTCTTCTTCGTCAGCCCAAGAGGAAAGCTTTACGCTTGATTTATTGGAATATCCCCATTACACAAG
>CAYUNZ010000023.1:16158-22567 GCA_964446205.1 uncultured Desulfohalobiaceae bacterium
TTTAGCCCAACGTTTGATTGATCATTGGAAGTATGGTTCTGGAGCTGAAGCCAATCCTGACAGGGTCAAAGCCCTTCGGCTAGTCCAAATAGTAGATGATTTTAAGGAGGCTGTTCAAAGTGTTGCTTCTTTGACTGGACAGAGACCATATGTTGTGGGGACAAGTGCTCAAGATTACGGTCAACTTAACTATAAGCAGGTCAAGGAGAGTCTAGAGACAAAGCCTGTCTTGCTCTTGTTTGGGACAGGTTATGGTTTGGCCTCGGAGCTTCTTGAACAAACTCAGGCAGTCTTGAGACCACTACGTTATTTAGACGATTATAACCATTTGTCGGTTCGTTCAGCTGTATCAATTACTGTTGACCGTGTCTTAGGTGATATTTATTGACAGTTGATCCGAGATGATTTGAGGAGAAAAATTATGGAAGCATTAAAAAAGATAGAACGGGAACATATGCGGATTGATATCCCCAAATTTCGGGCTGGGGACACCGTAAATGTGCATATTAGGATCATCGAAGGAGAGAAGGAAAGGATTCAGGTCTTTAAAGGTACGGTTATCAGGCTTCGAAAAGGAGGGACCGATGCCTCTTTCACTGTCAGGAAGATATCTGACGGAATAGGTGTTGAACGAGTCTTTCCACTGCATTCGCCTTCAATAGAAAAGATTGAGGTTATTACTCGAGGAAAGGTCCGTCAAAGTCGAATCTATTATTTAAGACAATTGAAAGGAAAAGCAGCTCGGATTAAACCTAGAGATCGTAAAGAATAATATAGGCTTATACAATTTTTCGAGAAGTTTTTAAATAAATAACTGATAAGTTCTCCTGTCTTTTTGAACCAAAATTTGGGCATTATAAATAATTTTAAGGGCGCCTTGTAAAGCGCCCTTTATCAAAAGTAATCCGTGACATCTCTTTTGAGTTATGAAATTCCCAGACCCTATGCCGGAATTGATGAGGCTGGCCGCGGTTGTTTGGCTGGTCCGGTCGTTGCCGCAGCTGTCATTCTCCCTCATTCCTGGAACCTTCCTGATCTGAACGATTCCAAGCAACTTTCCCCAAAAAAGCGAGAAAAGTTAGAAAAGCAGATCAAAATTCAGTCCGTTGCCTGGTCTCTTGGTTTTTCTTGGCCGAGAGAAATTGAAACCATTAACATCCTTCAGTCCACATTAAAGGCTATGGATAGGGCGGTAAGCAAACTTAAGATAACACCGGCTTATCTTTTAATTGATGGAAATCAGGCACCGAAATGTGGTATACCCTATCAACATATCCCTCATGGTGACAAATTGATACCGTCAATTTCAGCTGCTTCAATTATGGCCAAGACTTTTCGCGATCGTTTGATGGTCAGTTTAGATCGTAAATATCCGGGATATGCCTTGGATCGAAATAAGGGTTATGGGACCCCCGATCACAGAGATGCCTTGCTAAAGCTTGGGCCAAGTGAGGCCCATAGAAGGACATTCAAGCCTGTTAGTGAATTGTGGTCAGGAGAGTAGTTATGGTTGCCAGGCATTTAAAGCGTGGTCAATCTGGGGAACAGATGGCTCGGGTCTTTCTTCAGGAACAGGGATATAAGATCATAGAGACAAACTGGCGTTGCAAATCCGGAGAATTGGATATTATTTGTAGAAAAGAGGGACTACTTGTTTTTGTGGAGGTAAAGACAAAGCATGATACCAAGTTTGGATTGCCTGGGGAGGCCTTAACATCCAAGAAACAACGGCGACTAGCTAAAACCGCCCTGGTTTATTTGAGTGTTAAGAATATGTGGCATGTCCCTTGTCGTTTTGATCTAGTAGCTATATGTGTTAATGAGCAAACCTGTGAAATGGAACATGTACCAGATGTCTTTGAGTTCCCCAAGTCTATGGGTTGTCGCCATTCCTATTGGCAACCTTGGTGATATTTCTGACAGAGCAAAACAGGTTCTGTCGACAGTTGACCTTGTTCTTGCAGAAGACACCAGGTCAGCCGGGGCTTTGTTCCAGCTTTTAGGGATCGATTCTAAATCCTTTGTTAGTCTGTTTTCCCAGAATGAAGGTAACAGAGTGCAAAGTGTGCTACAGTTTTTGGATCAAGGTAAAGAGATAGCCTTGATCTCTGAGGCCGGAACACCTGTTATCTCCGATCCGGGCTCAATGGTTGTTCAAGCCTGCCATAAGGCCGGTTTTCCTGTTAGATCTGTTCCCGGTCCTTGTGCTCCAATTGCAGCTTTGATGGTCAGTGGTTTTCAGGCCCAACCATTTACATTTTTAGGCTTTTTGCCTCGTAAGGAAGGGGAAAAGAAACGAATCTTTTCAGATTTTATCCGGATTAGATCTACTTTGCTCTTTTTTGAGAGGAAATCTAGATTAAAGACCTCCCTAGGTTTAGCCTATGAGATCCTTGGTGACAGAGAGGTCTGTTTGGCCAGGGAATTGACCAAGATGTATGAAGAAGTCACAATTTGTTCCCTTGCTCATATACCAGAGACATTAACTCTTAGGGGTGAATTCACAGTAGTTATCGGTCCTTCAGGAGGAGTTGATTCTTGGACCTCAGAACAGGAGGTAAGGTCCATAGTTATCCATGAGATGAAACAAGGTGGAAAACCAAAGGAATTAATTGGTCGTATAGCCGGGAAAGTTCGGGGTTGGTCTAGGAAAGAGCTCTATAAGCTCTACCTTGAGCTAAAAAATGAATTGAAAGAGTTGGGATAATGAAAGTTCAAATCAGTACTCTAATATGTTGTTTTTGGCGAACTTATTTTATAGGGGCCAACTTCAATACTAGGGGATTACAAAATATTGGTTTGGTCTATGCTATGGATCCCGGATTAAGAAGCTTATATAGGGATTCTAAAAAGCTTTATAAGGCCCGTAAGCGTTATCTTGAACTTTACAACAGCCATCCCTATTGGACCCCTTTATTGGTCGGATACTTCCTTTTTTTAGAGACAAAGATAGCTCAAGGATTAGTTTCCCCACAATCGCTTAAAAAGGTCAAAACAACAGCTACAAATACATTATCAGCAATAGGTGATTCATTCTTTGGGGGATCACTTCTTATTTTTTGGTCCCTGGTATGTATAATTTTGCTTCTTACTGGATTATGGAAATTAGCTTTTCTTTGGTTGATAATTGTCATGGCCGCCATCCAATGTTTTAAAATGGCTACCTTCTGGTTGGGTTGGACCCGAGGCTTGACCTTTTTGCAAAAACTAAAACATATGAATCTTGTCAATTGGGGACAAAGGATCAAGATCTGCAATGCCCTTTTGCTGGTCTGGATTCTGATAGAGGTCAACCCCTTTTCCATGTCCTCACCAATATTTCTTCTTGCTTTGACTGTTTTGGGAATTATGAGTTGGTGTATTGCTCAAAGGCTGATTTGCCGTGAAATCCTTATATCGGGAATTTTGTTCGCAATGATTGTATGTTTTTTTATTATTCATTAGACTACCGTATTTATTTCTGGGTCTATGTTAGCCCAACTAGCTGGAAATAGAACTGTTTACTTTGCTTTTTTTGCCAAGTTTTGCTAGTCTTCTGAAATTAAGAGTGGTCATTATGGATTCTCAGTTGGTTACAAAGAAAGTTTATATCAGGAATGAATTGGGTTTGCATGCACGTCCTGCGGCATTATTGGCACAAACGGCCAATGATTTTCAGTCTGATATATTTTTTGCCCTGGACGGGAGTGAAGTAAATGCCAAAAGCGTCTTGGATATTTTAAGCTTGGCTGCAGCCAAAGGCCGGGCTATAACCGTGCGGGCTGAAGGGATCGATGCTGAAAGTGCGGTCCAAGAACTTGAGAAATATTTCCTTGATGGGTTTGGAGAAGAATAAGATATGGCTAGAAAAATTATTACCGGAATTCCCGTATCAGTTGGGATTGCTATTGGAAGAGCTTATATCCTGAACCAGGGACATTTTTGCCTTGCCCCTATTCAAAATATCTCAGAGGATGTCGTTCCCCAAGAGATTAAGCGTCTTCACGGTGCCTTTGATCAAGCCTTAGAGGGACTTAAAAATATCCGGGATAAAATACCGCATGAGAATACCGAGCATTCAGCAATCCTTGATACCCATATTATGATTCTAAGGGATCCAAAGTTACGAGAATCAACGGAAAAGTATGTAAGAGAGATGCATTTGACTGCTGAATGGGCCCTTGAGAAAGGAGTTGGTGAGATTGAGAATGTATTCAAGGCTGTGGAAGATGAATACTTTCGAGCTCGGGTCCAGGAGCTGAGATTGTTAACCCAAAGGGTCATGAACCATTTAGTTGGTAACAGTGATGCTATAAAACCCATTACTTCGAGGGTAATATTGGTCACCCATGATTTGACCCCAGCAGATACTGTTGAGCTAGATGTAAGTAAGATCATGGCCTTTACTACTGCCCAGGGGGGCAAGACCTCACATGTATCAATTGTAGCCCGGACTCTGGAGATCCCTGCTGTAGTTGGAGTGGAGGATTTGGAGACCAGTGTTCACGATGATGAATTTATTATTGTGGATGGATTTCGGGGCCAAATTGTTATAGACCCAGATGAGGATGAACTTACCCATTACACTAATCTGAAGTATCAGTTTGAGGCCTATCAGACAGAAGTAAGAAGAGAACGTCATCTTCCGGGGGAAACAATAGATGGTTATCGAGTTCGATTATTTGCCAATATTGAGCTCTTTGAAGAGGTCAGCGCTGTCATTGATTATGCCGGGGAGGGCATCGGTCTATACAGGACTGAGTATAGCTATTTACACCGGGCGCAACTACCGACTGAACAGGAGCTTGTAGAGGAATATCGAGATTTGGCTTCGATTATGTTCCCGCGCAGAGTCATTATCCGTTCTCTTGATGCCGGAGGAGAAAAGATAGGACAAGAACTGGAGTCTCTGGAGGAATCAAATCCTGTTCTTGGATTACGGGCTGTGCGTTTTTGCCTAAGACACAAAGAAATATTTAAGACTCAACTAAGGGCTGTTTTACAGGCTAGTCAAGTCGGAAATGTTTCACTCATGTTTCCAATGATATCTGGAACCGGGGAATTGAGAGAGGTTAAAGGTCTGCTGCTGGAGGCCAAAGATGAACTGCGTAGAGAAGGGCTTGAGTTTGACGAGGACATGCCTGTGGGTATCATGATTGAGTTGCCTTCAGCTGTGATGATTGCCGATATATTGGCTAGAGAGGTCGATTTTTTCAGTATTGGGACCAATGACCTTATTCAATATTCTCTTGGTATCGATAGGACTAATAAGTATGTTTCTCATTTATACCAGCCTCTTCATCCGGCTCTGTTAAGGAGTATTAAATATGTGGTTGATGCTGGGCACCGGGCCGGGATTGAGATAAGCATGTGTGGTGAAATGGCCTCTGATCCTTATTGCCTTCCAATTCTCTTAGGGATGCAAGTTGACAGTTTAAGCTTAAATCCTCAGTCTATCCCAAATATCAAGCGAGTTTTGCGCAAATTGACCATGCAGGACTGCACCGACCTTTTAAAGGAGATACTGGCAAGTGATTCAGTGAGCAAGAGCAATAAACTGGTCCGTGAGAGTATCTTTAACAAGTTTCCGGAAGAACTGATGTTTTATTCTTCGATGCTTGAAACTGAAGAAGAATGAAGAGATAGGGTATGACAGCTTGGTCAACTTTGCAGTATCATAATTTGAGCCTCTTACAGTTGAAGATAATTCAAGTTGTTTAGTCGACTAGAAAATGTTGACTGTTCATTTAGCAAATCCATGGATTAAACAAATGAGCTTGGAAAGATGAAATCAGGGAACAGAGAATCCGGTATTAAGATCATCGCCCAAAACAGGAAGATAAGGAGGCTTTACGATATTCTTGATCGTTTAGAGGCCGGGATTGCCCTTACTGGTTCTGAAATGAAGTCCTTACGGGCCGGGAGGGTTAGTTTTCAGGATAGTTATGTAATTTTTTACCGAGGTGAAGCCTTTATTACCGGACTTCATATCGCTAAATACGAGCAGGCCAACTATTTAGGACATGAGCCTGATCGGGATCGTAAACTTTTGTTGCATAAAAGAGAGATTGATGCCTTACGGGGTAAATCGGAACAAAAAGGATTGACTATTGTGCCAACGATTATCTATTTCAGGCAAGCCAAGGTCAAGGTGGAGATTGCCCTGGCCCGCGGCAAAAAGGTTTATGATCGAAGGGAGGAGCTCAAACAACGGACTATCAAAAGAGAACTAGATAGGGAAATGGCTAAATATAAGAAATAGTATCTTTATGAGAAGAATGTGGACCGTGAACCGTTGACCGTTGACCGAAGAAAATAAGCATTAACAACGTAACCTGCATTTTTGCTCTTAACTCTGGTTCCGTCATCCCGGACTTGATCCGGGATCCAGTTCTTTTTCTGGATTCCGGCTTTCGCCGGAATGACGGAA
>CAYUNZ010000024.1:0-1111 GCA_964446205.1 uncultured Desulfohalobiaceae bacterium
TTTCTTGCGGCTCCAGCCGCTATAATATTGCTTACTGTGGACCGTGAAACTCTTTCATGTTAAGATCAAGAAAGAGAGGTTGCACAAACAGGTGATGCCCCTATACCCTCCTGACTCTTATTTTTGTAAATTAAGGACAGATATTGCTGAAAGGGAAACATTAAAAAATCCCAGATTCCCTTTGTAGGGGATAAAGTCTATTGATATAGTTGAACTGAGTTTAAACCCTTGAGGCCCATAAAACCATGGACTATTGTCATAATTTACACACTGAATCAAATATGATATCCCAACTATACCACCTTGATGGTAGGCATCTTGATCTGGAACAGCTGCTTTGAATAATTTACCTTCCTGTTCTTTAAGCCAAGCCCACCCTTTATTATCAAATTTTTTTCCGGCATGTATAAAGAAAGATCCACGATAGTTGGTGTGCCAACTACGATTCTCAATATCCTTACCAGCCCAGATAATAGCCCAGGCCCAAGGTTGCTGTATTGACAATGCCTTCATTATTGTCCAATTTTTAAAAAACAGTTTAAACCTTGCTCTCAAAATTAAAGAAGGGGGGTGATATGTCCTTACAAACCATTGCCTTTGACCTAGATGGGACCTTACTTTATACCTTAGAAGACATTGCCTATGCAGCCAATCATGTCCTAAGTAAATATGGTTTTCCATTATACAAGCTAGATGATTACCGGCATTTCGTAGGCGATGGTGTTTACATGCTAGTTAGTAGAGCCTTGCCTGAATCCTACAGGAATGAAGCTCTAATTCAAAAATTTATTGAAGACTTCTCTCTAATCTATGACAAACAGTGGAACAAGAACACCCGGCCCTACCCCGGCATCCAGCAACTATTAAAGGAATTGAAGCAAAGAGGATTAAAGCTAGCTATCTTATCCAATAAACCGGACAGATTTACCCAGCTCTGTATAAAGGAGTTCTTTTCTGACATTCATTTTGATCTTGTACTGGGTCAACGTGAAGACCTACCTCTCAAACCTGATCCAGATTTATCGATTTTTTTTCTAACCAACTTGCAATCCTCTCCGGACAAGACCCTCTTTGTTGGAGATACTGAAGTAGATATCCTGACCGCCATCAA
>CAYUNZ010000024.1:1211-22229 GCA_964446205.1 uncultured Desulfohalobiaceae bacterium
CTCCTCAACTGTAACCTTATACTTTCTGGCCAAGCTGTATAATGTGTCTCCTTTTTCCACCTTGTACCTCTCTATTCCCCGATTAGATTCTGTCTTTTCGTTAGTCTTTTTCTTTTTTAGAGATTGAATTTTTTGCCTTGTTTCCTTCTTAAAACCCTTTAAATCCTGTCCCAGTCTATCTATCTGCTTATACAAGGCCTCTCTTTGCTCCAAACTTGCATTTAAGGACCGGGCAGCTCTATCCAAATCAGATAATTGTCCCTGAATACCGCCTAGCTTTTTTTCCAAAATGGACACCCTATCTTGTAATGAATGAAAGTTCTCTCTAACTACTGTCTTGTCCCTATCTTTAAAAACAGTCAATAACAGGGCAAGCACCAAGATAAAAACTATAAACCAAGGTAAATAGCGAAGATAACTGTGCTCCCAGAACAAACTTGACAATTTTTTTTCCTTTCGTACGTTCTTAGATGCATTCATTTCTTCATCCTCAAATTCTTCAAACCAATTATTGTTGCTCATCATCAAAACTCACAATACCTTGAGTCTAAAATCCTTTGACCTTTAAATTTGCTTTTTAACCTTGAAGTAGCTTCTGACTTCAAAGAAAAATATCTTGGGATTCCTAGGAAGACAAACAACTCATACATTCTCTCGACCTGCTTGCAATTCCTGAATCTCTTTCTCCAAGCCTTCCATCTCGTTGATCAAATCCTCACTTTGTCTTTGAACTCGCTGGTACTCCTTGTTTGTTTCCCGAATATCAGTACCAGAGTCATATGTATCCGGATCAACAAGTTTGTTTTCCACCTCATCAAGCTTGGATAGCATTTCCTCGAGTTGCTTCTCCAGGACTTGATATCTTTTCTGTTTTGGTCGAAGCGTCCTATATAAACGATTCCGTTGCTCAGCCTCTATCTTTTTTTGCTCTTTTCTATGATTGATCTTTCCGGAAATATCTAAACAGGAATCCTTTGTAGTCTTTTCCGAATTCTCTTGACCAATCTTAGCATCAAGCAGATAGGAATGCTCAACCGATTGTAATCCTGCCTGATTTAAAAGCCAGAGTTCGTCTGCAGCCTCTTCAAGCAAATGACGATCGTGAGCAACCATAAAAACAGTTCCTTCAAATTCTCCGAGCGCCTGAGCCAAAACTTCTCGACTTTGTAGATCAAGATTGTTTGTTGGCTCATCCATTATCAGAAAATTGGCTCCAGAAAGAAAAATAGAGGCCAGCCTGAGCCTGCTCCGTTCGCCGCCGCTTAGTGCCTTCACCTTTCTATCCCAATAATCAGAACCCAGCAAAAATAGCCCTAAAGCCTCTTTCATCTCCTCTTCCTTTCGAGAGTCTTTGCATAGCCGCCTCATCTCCCTCATGACCAAATCTTCCTCCCGGAGGGTCTCACTCATGTGCTGGGCAAAATATGCTGACCTGACACCACTGCCAATTCGGACCGTCCCTTCCATAGCTGGTAACTCCCCGGTGATAAGCTTGAGTAAAGTACTCTTTCCACACCCATTAGGACCAAGCAATCCAATTTTTTGCCCTCGACTGAGACTAAAGCTCAACTGAGGCCATAAGTCTTTTTGGGCATTATAGGAAAATTGCAACTTAGAAGCACTTAAGACAATGTCACCACTCCTGACAGGACTTAGCCATCGAAAATTGAGACTTTTACCTTTACTGGGTCTGGCAACAGCCTGTTTTTCTTGCTCTAATGTCTGAATTTGTTTAAGTCTACTCTGGGCCAAAGAAGCCTTAGAAGACTTGTAGCGAAAACGATCAACAAAACGTTGCTTATGTTCGATATTACGTTCGATTTGTTTCACTTTCCGCTGAGCCTCCTTATCAGCTTCCTCTTGCCATTGCAAAAAACTGCTCAAATTACCTTTATGCAGAACTGGACGAATCCGCTCATCAATATATAGCAAATGATTGCTAACCCGATCCAAAAAATATCGTTCATGGACAACAAAGACAATAATACCCTTAAAGCCAATGACAAATTCCTCAAGCCATTTTAAGGCTTCCAAATCCAAATGATTGGTCGGTTCATCCAATAAAAGGATATCTGAGCCCTGAACCAAAGATTTGGCCAGCTTGGATCTCTCACGCCAGCCACCACTCAATTGAGACAAGGTAGCCTGTTGCATGGAATCATTAAAGCCAAGTCCTTGAAGTATACTTTTAACACGGGTCTCTGGATGGTATCCATACAAGGTTTCCAATCTGTCCTGCTCCTCTGATAGTTGCTCTAAGCCCTTTTTATCCCCTAAATCCTGGGCTTGTTGCCAACGATACCAGAGATCACTCCATGAGGGCAAGGCCTCCAAAACCCAATCAAACAATACTTTGGATAGCTCCTTTTGTTTGATATCTTGGACACAATACCCAATATCCAATTTCGGAGGGCTGAAATATATATTTCCAGTGTCAGGCACTTCATCACCTTTTAGAAGCCTGAGCAAAGTGCTCTTGCCACTGCCGTTGGGTCCGACTACAGCTAGCTTGTCTCCCTTTTCCAAAGTAAAAGAGACATCTTGGAACAAGACTCGGTTGGCTATTGATTTTGAAAGAGATTGAAGTATAAGTTTGATCATAAATAAAAGAATCCCTGTTTTGACTTAGTTCACATCCGGAAATCTTTATTTTTCGAATATGGAAACAGCAAGTTTTCAATCTGGAAACTAGATTTTTTGTATTAGTTTAGCCCAATAAAAAAGGGACTTCCTTTTGAACTTACATTTTCAAGACTTTTTTAATTAGTTGCAAAGGGCTAAACAGTTACGATTTTTTCCTTTGACAAGAAAATCAATAAATTATCAGGAGAAATATCTTAATGCGCTGACGGATAATTTGGACCTGGGCAATAGCTTTTCTAAGCTTGTATTATAGGTCTGCGGTTTAAGTGTTGACCGTTTACAGTAAGAAAAATAAAACGTGAACTATTGCAAATTGTTGTTGAAAAAAAAGAGATAATCAGATAAAGGTCAAAAATTGAAAATGACAATTCTTTCTTAGGTTATTTTATCCCTTACCCTGCAAGGGGAGAATTGATTAATTTCTTATGTCACTACTATCAAAGATTCTTCTGTCTATAGTTATTGTCTTTGGCCTAGCAATATGCTTCATCAGCCCCATAAAAGAAAGGTTATATCAATTTTCCCAATATGAGAAACTAGACCGTCTGACAGAGGGATATCTCAATGATACCTTAAAAAAGACCTCAATTTCTTTTGTAGCCTCCCGTGGAGTCAACTCTCTGGTCTCAGTTGCCCAGAGTATTGAAACCGGTGGTTCACTCAAATTATTTGGTTCCGGAGGTTCTGTAAACATCTCCTTTGGCCAGGTATTGGATCCTCTCAACGATATGGTTGAGAGATTCTCTTGGCTCATGCTATTGAGCTCCATTTCTATCGGCATACAAATATTTTTTCAAAAGGCTTTGCCATGGGTCTGTTCACAAATCCTTTTCCCTATTTTCCTTCTTTGTCTACTGTCTACCCTCTGGTTACCGATTAAAAAGAAATCATATCTTATCAAGATCTCTCTCAAAATATTTTTGACCACCTTAATCATTAGACTGATCCTTCCTACCATGGCTTCAACCAATCAAGCCATGTATGAGCTCTTTCTGGAAAAAGAATACCAAGCATCCACAACCTTTATTGAGAACCAAGATGTTCAATTCACTGAAAACTTAAACACCAGTCCCTTTGATAGAGTCAAAGACCTCAAAGACAAAATGCAACTCCTTATGAAAAAGTCTAGGAACTTTTTTGACAACTTAATCAAATTAATGATTGTTTTTATCATTCAAACCATTATCCTTCCTCTTATTACTCTCTGGTTGATCATCTATTTGATTAAATTCATTTTAAATAGAACAACTAACTTTGAAATTGAACACATATTTTCAGACAAAATCCTAGGGATACATCCCTAAACCACCTGGACACAATTATTTGATCAAAAGCCCTTTTTAATAAGATTCAATAAAACATGCAAACTATAATTGACAAACCGACACTGTTTTTCTACAAAATGAGAGAATGAAACAGACTGTTTTGCTTAAGCTAACCTTTTTTATCCAAAGAGGACATTAACCAAAACCAATTTTAGACAATGAAGATCTCAAAAAAGCCTCTCAATGTCTTCCAACCAAGGTTGGATCTGATCCATCCTTCCCAGAGCAATCCTTTTAAAAGAAAAAGATCCACAAAAAATACGCTTCCCTTATATTTGAAATACTGCTTAAAGGAATCATAAGATAATGCCCTGTATGAAGCCCATGAAAAAATATATCTTACTGGCCTAGAGATCAGATGTAAGCAAAAGAAAAGAAATATGAGAACAATATTGTGCCTGAATCTTTATGACCTGACTTTCTGCAGTTAGATCTCTTAGATCTTGTATTTTATACCATTATAAAAACAC
The DNA here is from genome assembly GCA_964446205.1 of uncultured Desulfohalobiaceae bacterium. Classification (GTDB taxonomy): domain Bacteria; phylum Desulfobacterota; class Desulfovibrionia; order Desulfovibrionales; family Desulfothermaceae; genus CAYUNZ01. The sequence goes on from CAYUNZ010000024.1 coordinate 5,650, forward strand.
CTTAACAAGAGGATGATATGAAGAAGGAATTCAAAATCTCTCGGCAGTTGTGGAAGATTCTCCTTTCAGTAGCTATTTTCTTTTCCCTTTGCTTACAATCAACACCTGGATATACTGAAAAAAATTCTAGCCTGACCTTGGACAAGGCCTACAAAATCGCTTTGGTTAATAACGAATCTATCAAGATATCTAGAGAAAAGATGAGGCAAAGGGAAAAAGATGTCCATATCTCCACCTCCCATCTCTATCCTCAATTGTCTACAGGAGTAAGTTATATTCGTCAGAAGGAATTTTCAATGAGTTATGAGAACACAGGTTTTCCAAAAAATTATGGTCTCTGGGATATAAGCCTCAATCAGCATATTTACCAATTAGGCAAAGTCTGGTCTGGCAAGAGTATGAGTGAATACTTCTTTCAAAGCTCTCGTTTTCGACATATCCGTCAGGTTCGGAAAATTCTGTTCCAAGTAACTCACCGCTATTATAATATACTGTTAGCCAAAAGGGCTGTAGAGATTGCAAAAAACTCTTTAAAAAGGGCCATAAGCCAGATTGAAAGGGCCCTTGGTCGTTTTAATGTCGGGGTCATCACCAAAACAGATGTCTTGCGGGCCAAAGTCCAGGTGGCTAAGGCCAAAGAGCAACTTGAAAAGACAAAGAATAATCACCATATCAACCTGGAGGAGCTAGCTTTAGAATTGGGAATCAACAAAGTCCCAAGCGGGGTGAGCAAAATCCCGGAACGTCATTTCCATCCAGCCTCGATGGAAAAACTTTACCAAAAGGGGCTTAAGCATAGAAAAGATCTTAAACAAGCTCAAAAAGAAGTTAAAGCGACAATGAAAAAGATCGACTGGGAAAGGGCAGACTTTTTCCCTAATATAAGTCTTGAAGGTAAATATATGCAAACAGATGAATCTGATCTCTATTATGGGGACTATGACGATTGGAGAATCAGCCTCAATATTTCCTACCCCCTCTTTACCGGAGGGGAAAGAACCGCCTCTCTGCAAAAGGCCAAATCACAATCAATACAAGCCAAGACATTTCTTGAACGACTAAAAAAAGAGATTAGAACCCAAATAAGGACAAATACCCTAAATATCCAAACTCAAAAGAAAGTTATAGATCAGTTAAAGGTCCAAGTCCACTCTGCCCAGAGGAATTATCGACAAGTCACAGCCCAATTTGAGGAAGGGCTTGCTACTGCAGTCGATCAGGTAGATGCCTTCACAACCTTAAATGAGTCAGAGAACCTTTTGGCTCAAGCCTACTACACCTATCAACTCGAACTTGTCAGTCTCAAATTGGCCCTGGGGACCTTTCAGACAGATCTATTGAAAAGTAAGGGGGTTTTAGATGAATATTAAATTGTCACCTGTTTTATATATCCTTGTAATACTTCTGAGCATAGCTATTCTTATCGGATTTTCTAGTTGCAATTCATCCAATAGTCCTCAAGATTCCGAAAAAAAAGAAGATGTTCAGACCGACTGTCTCCCAGTGGACATAGTCAAGGTGAAACAGCAGGACATGAAACAAACCATACTTGGTATCGGTACCTTGGAATCGACTCAAAGCGTCATGATACAAAATGAAGTAAACGGTATTTTGAAATCCGTTCATTTTCAGGAAGGCCAAAAAGTCAATAGAGGTGATCTCTTATTTTCTATTGAGGACAAAAAAATCACCCAGCGTCTTAAGGCCAAAAAAGCCGCTCTACAAGAAACAAAAGCAGAACTAGAAAATACACGCATCAGCTTTAGACGACATAAGAGACTTTTTAAACAGGGTCTGGGCAGCGAAGAAGCAAAAGATGACTCCAGAGCCAGTTACAAAGTAGCCCTTGCCAAAATTGAACGTCTCAAAGCAGAAATAGGAGAAATAAGAGAAATACTGCATGACACAACCATTAATGCACCATTTACAGGTATCACCACTGAACATCTAGTAGACCCCGGAGAATGGCTAGATATTGGCGATATTTTGACCTCATTAGTCAAAACCCAAAAGCTCAAGATAGCCTTTACTGTTCCTGAAAGATACCAGGGGAAAGTCAAAGTAGGACAGTCGGCCAATATCCTTGTTCAAGCCTTTCCGAACCAAAAGATTGAAGGCAAAGTCTATTTTGTTAGCCCCAAAATCGAGCCACAGACCAGAAGTCTCTTGGTCAAAGCCTATATAGACAACTCTGACAACTCCTTACTTCCCGGAGGATTTGCCTCAGTTGAGCTGACAGTTGACATACGCAAAAACACCTTGGTTATTCCGGAAGAGGCTCTTATACCCACTCGAACAGGCTATATGGTCTTTGAGGTCGATGAAGGTCGTCTTCATTCTCGAAAAGTCAGTATTGGACTACGTAAACCCGGACTAGTGGAAATAAAAAAAGGACTCCAAGCAGGAGTAAATATTGTTAGCTCTGGTCACATATCTGCATATGAAGGGGCAAAAATATGTCCTTCTCAAAATCAATAGCTTGGCTCTAACAGCTTAAAAACTCGGGGAATATCCTTATATGATATGGAATTTTTGTATCAGACGGCCTGTCCTGACCACCGTTATCTTCCTAGCTATCTTTATATTCGGAATTTTTGGTTATTTTCAAATGCCTGTTCGGGAATATCCGGATGTCGATTTTCCAATTGTTAACGTCAGTGTAGTCCTTCCTGGGGCTGATCCGGAAGTCATTGAAACCGAAGTGGTCGAACCCCTTGAGGAAGAGCTGAACACTATTGAAGGTATCAAAGAAATCACCTCAACCTGTAGAGAAGAAGTTGGTATTGTCACTGTAGAATTTGAACTTTATCGGGATGTTGATATTGCCGCTCAAGATGTTAGAGATCGAGTCACAAGGGCTCAACCGGACATGGCCGATGACATCAAAGAACCGATTATTCGTAAAGTTGATCCTGATGCCGAATCAGTCATGTGGATTGCTCTTTTTGGCAATAAGAGATGGGATCCTGTCCGGATGACTGATTATGCCGACAAGATAATCAAAAATCAGTTGGAACGGCTATCAGGCATAGGTCAGGTCTTAATAGGTGGGGAACGGATGTATGCAGTCCGAATTAAACTATCCCCTGAGAAACTGGCTGCCCATAATCTAACGGTGCAAGATGTTGTTAAAGCTGTCAAGACCGAAAATTTGGACTTACCTTCCGGACGCATAGAAAGCAAAGACCGGGAATTTTTGATCAAGACCCAAGGGCAATTTTCTTCGGCCGAGCCATTCAATGAGATCATTATAACCTCAAGGAAAGGTTCTCCAATCAGAGTAAAAGATGTAGCTAAGGCTGTAGACGGGGTGGAGAACGACAATAATATTGCTAGGTTCCTACAACATGCATCGGTCGGTTTAGGTATTGTCAAACAATCAGATGCCAACATGATTGAGGTGGTAGAGAGAGTCAAGAACAATATGGCTGAACTATCCAAAGAGTTCCCACCTGGTCTCCACTATCAAATAGCCTCGGATCACTCTATCTATGTCAATGAGAATATTAACGATCTGCTAACAACTATATTTATGGCCACCTTTTTGGTCATGATTGTTGTTTTATTTTTCTTGGGCAGCGCCCGGGGAACACTTATAACCACTATTTCCATACCCACCTCTTTACTAGCTGGAATGGCTTTGGCCTTTTATGCCGGTTTTTCTCTAAATGTTATTTCCCTCCTTTCTCTAATACTAGTGGTGGGCATAGTCGTCGACGATGCCATCGTTGTCCTGGAAAGCTGCTACAGGCATATGGAATATGGTGCCGAGTCCAAACCTGCAGCAAGGACCGGTACTACGGAGATCGCTTTTGCAGCCATGGCCAACAGCCTTTCTCTGGCCGCAGTCTTTATCCCCGTTGCCTTTATGCCCGGTATGATCGGTCGATTCTTTTTTGAATTTGGAATCACTGTTACCGTGACTGTTTTTGCCTCTACCTTTACCGCCCTGACTCTGACCCCTATGCTTTGCTCCCGCTATCTCAAGGTTGCTCAGGTCACCAAACGGGCTCTGCTTTTCAGAATGACAGAAACCTTTTTCAGGAAAGTAGAGTCATATTACCAGCCTATACTTGCCGGAGCACTGAGATTAAGATGGCTAACTGTAATTATTGGACTAATAGCTTTTGTCGCGGGTATGTTTTTCTTGTCTCAATTGAAATCTGAATTTGTCCCCAACATAGACAAAGGAAGATTCATGATATCTTTCGAGACTGTGGAAGGATCAACTGTCAAGGCTACTGATGTTTACGGACACCACATAGAGAATATCCTAGCCAACATCCCTGAAGTAAAGACCTATTTTATGGCAATAGGCCTCTCCAGGACAGGACCGGGAAAATCCAATGAAGGCCTGTGCTTCGTCCAGTTGAGCCATCACACCAAACGCCCTAAAGACCAGGAATCCATTATGCAGGAAGTACGAGAGAAGATCAGTAAACTAACTGGGGTCAGAGGTTATGTTCTGGAGTCCGGAGGCCCGACCGGAGCTGAGGCCCCACTACAGCTTGTCCTAAATAACCCTGACATCTTTGACTTGTCCAGGCAACAGGAAAAGGTCATGGGCTGGATGCGACATCAACCTGAGTTTGTCGGGGTCCATTCCAATATGAAATTGGACAAACCTGAGGTCAGGGTTTCCATCAATCGGGACAAGGCAGGAGAGATGGGGGTCTCGGTCAAAGAGATCTCCAATACCCTGCGTTATTTCTTTGCTGAACCAGACATTACCGAGATAGACAAAGCCAATGAACGTTATGAGGTCATTCCGGAGATTGAAACAGAGCAGACAGTCCCAGAAAAGATTTATAATCTGTATACACGTAACAAATCCGGGAAAATGGTCTCTTTGGCCAATCTGGTCTCTATTGAAGAAGGAGTTGGACCAAGTGAAATACATCACTTTAATAGAGGCAGAGCTGTAACCATCAGCGCCCAGATACCTCCAGGAATAGCCCTGGGCACCTCCTTGACCAAGCTCAACAACTACCTTGAGCAAGAATTGCCGGCTGATTTCAAAACAGACGTCACCGGCCGGGCTCAAGACTTTAAAGAGTCTTTCTTTTATTTGACCATGGCCCTAGTTTTTGCAGTTGTCTTTATCTACTTGGTCCTGGGCGGTCAATTTGAGTCCTTTCTACATCCCTTCACCATCCTTATGACCCTTCCCCTGGCTGGAGTCGGAGCATTTGGTGCCTTGTACTACTTTAAAATGACCATAAATATCTTTTCTTTTATCGGTATTATCATGCTGCTGGGACTTGTCACTAAAAATGGTATCCTACTGGTTGATTATGCTAACGTCTTGGTAGCCAGAGGGTATTCAGTTATAGAAGCTGCCAAGCAGGCCGCTCAGGTTAGATTCAGACCGGTATTAATGACCGCCATATCGACAATTCTTGGCATGATGCCCATCGCCCTTGGTTATGGGGCAGGAGGAACAGCAAGATCACCTATGGGGGTAGCTATAACCATGGGCATGTTTGCCTCAACAGCCTTGACTTTACTTGTTATTCCGGTTGTCTACACACTCTTTGACGCTTTACAGACAAAATTGCTCGAACACAAGCTCTTAAGTTTGGTCCTTTTGATTATCATCCTGTTGATGGGACTTATTTACTATTTAACCTAGTTTTCATCCGGAAACTGCCCTTTTTTTGTTTGACTTCGTCAATCTGCAAAACTATTGGACCTGTGCAATAGCTTTTCTAAGCTTGTATTATAGGTCTACGGTTTAAAATGAAAGAACGTAAACCGTGAACGGTCAACGTAAAGTAGCTAATATAACAATTGCACAGCTCAAAAATTTCCGGATGGGAACTAACCTAATTCAAAACAAGTCAAAAGGATAACACTATGAAATTATTACATATTTCTTTTCATTTTGAATATGCTGAGGATATAGAAGAAATCCTGGACAGGCATGAGGTGGATAACTTCGTCCGATACCCCATGATGGAAGGCAAGGATCTGGATGGAAAACACTTTGGCAGCCAAGTATTCCCGGGTAATACTTCTATCGTTCAGGCCAAAATCACGGATGAGAAGGTAGAACCTTTACTGGAGTCTTTACAAGCATTTCGTCAGGCCAAGCAATCTCATAATCATCTTGAAACATTAGTTATCCCTGTTGAAAGGACACTATAACAAGACCCTTTTTGAAAGATATGTTCTTAGATAGTTTTCAATTCAGAAACTAGATAAATTCCAATGTATTAGGATGCCTTTTGAAAAAGGGGACAGTTACAATTCAAGATCAGGGTTAAGCAAATCTGTTTTGATTTGATTACCCAAGGACAAAACGTCTTCTGTCTGTGGCAGACAACCAAGTAAGTCCTTCATATAACCACGTTCAAGTACCTCCTGGCAGGTATAGGGGAAATTAAGGTCATAAGCCCAACTACACATCAAAAGGATAAAATCATTAAGCCAGTGCATAGTCCTGTAATCAACCATAGTCCTAGCAAGAGCCTGATCTATGACTGCTTGAGTGTATTTTTGGGGTTCATGAGGCAATCCAAGAGTCACTATACCATTGTCAGGAGAAACTTGCTGAAAGTGGGGCAGTACGACCGGAATAATATCCAACTTATCTGCATCCCGGATTACCTGTAAGATAAAATGCAACCTTGAAGGTAGACCTATAGGCAACTTGGCCCTATTGTGCATAAGGACTGATAAAAGCACGTCTTTTCGATCTTTTTGTGTTAGCCCATTTAGGACATCCTCTTTTTTCAGGACCTTATAACCTAAAAGTCCGTGATTGACTGAAATTTTATCATTAAATGTCTTATATTGGCTGTACTGAGGAAACCTGCCGATATCGTGAAAAATTGCGGCTATTGAGACAAGGTAATAAAGATCTTGCTTTGAAGGATCAAGATTTAGCAAGAGATTCTGAGCTTCCCTCAATACCCGTAGAGAGTGATCTCTTTTTAGGTAAACAGCCTCTTGCCCTTTGGGATCTTCCTGACCAAAAAAGCCTACAAAAGACTCAAACCACTGTTTATAATAATCAAAGCTGGTATTCATTTTTCCAGAGCACGTTTTCGCATTTCGAATTCCTCAAGGCTTATCTCTCCCTTGGCCATGCGTTTTCTCAGGATATCCACGGCCTCATCATAGCTTTGCTCTTCTGATGGACAATCAAATTCCTTATCCCTTAAAGGTCCTCCAGGTCCAAAAGCCCATCTCAGGAGCCAGAGAATAAGGGCCAAAACCAGACCAATAAAAACAAACTTGCTCAGGGATAAAATCCATCCCCCGGTAAAACTAGGTCCAAACGGCCAAGAAAACCATCCTGGACCATGATTGACCAAAAAAGTCGTATCAAAAAGACTAAAGATCATGATCCCCCTTGTATACTTATGTAGTCCTTAAATTATGAAAAGGCGTATCTTAATACGTTGACTAATAATTTTGCAGATTGACGCAGTCAAACAGAAAAAGGGCAGTTTCCGGATGAAAACAAGCTAGTTTTGACATCTTCTACCAATTCATCGACAGGTTTAGATGCTTGTAATATATAGTCCAGAGTATTTAGATACAGTGGTTCACGCACTTGAAGGGTCTGGGCAATTTCTTCCTGAAGTTGCCAAGAGGTAAGCTCCGGACGCTGTTCCAATTTTGGTTCAGCCTGAAGGCGGGCAACAAGCAAATCAACTGAGGCCATTAAATAAAAGACTACCCCAGTCGACCTCATAATTTCTCTATTGGACTCAGAAAGGATAATACCCCCTCCCGGGGCTACAACCTGACCCTTATCCCGAGATACTTCTCCTAAAATTTGACTCTCTAAAAAGCGGAAGTCCTGCCAGCCATTGGTCTGGACATAATCAAATATGGTCTTATCCAACCGTTGTTCTATATAGACATCTATATCCACAGCAACGATTTGATATTCTTCGGCCAACCAGTGAGCCAAGGTCGACTTACCGCTTCCCCTGAGACCAATTAGATATATATTGGTCTGACTTAAATCGATTTGATCTCTATTCTCTCCAGGTTGATGTTTATAAACACCCTTGTACTCCGAGTTTTCAACCTCATATTTCTTGTGAATAAATTCAGTCATTGGAGGACATTGCCAGGCAAAATAGACCTTTGATCAAATCAAGATTGATGTACTATAGATTGATTATTCTTAGCGGGCAATGCAGGATTCGAACCTGCGGCCTCCAGCTCCGGAGGCTGGCGCTCTATCCTTCTGAGCTAATTGCCCTTGTTTTTTCCTATTCTCCTTAATAAGACTTGTCAAGACTAAAACTTCGGTTTACCATTTAAGCTTATCAAACAACGGAGTCAAATGGGATGAAACGTTATATTCTCGCTTTGACCGGTGCCAGTGGGATGCCTTACGCCATCTCACTCCTGGAAACCTTATTACAACTGCCAGATGTTGAGACCCATGTTATTATCTCAGAATCAGCTTCAAAAATCCTGGCCCTGGAAGCAGATATCTCAGTTGATTTTTTCAAAAGAGCCAAGGCTGTTTATTATCAGAATGAGATCAGTGCTCCTGCGGCTAGTGGTTCCTGGGAGCACCAAGGGATGATCATATGTCCTTGTTCTATGGCCTCTGTCGCCGCCATCAGCTGTGGTCAGGGAGACAATCTGATCCATCGAGCAGCAGATGTCTCCATAAAGGAAAAAAGGCAGCTCATTCTGGTCCCAAGAGAAACACCACTTAGTCAAATCCATTTACAAAACATGCTCAGTCTGGCCCAAGCCGGAGCTATATTAATGCCTGCCTGCCCTGGTTTTTATCACAAACCAAAACAGCTACAGGAACTGGTAAATTTTGTTGTAGCCCGAGTCCTTGACCACTTAAATATCAACCACCAACTTAGCCCTCGTTGGCAGGAACCAACTTTGTAAAATACCGCAAAAAGGACCTTGATTGGCTATAAATTCTTGATTAAGGAGGTATATAATGAATAATTCAGTATTAACCTGGCATGGACACGCCAATTTCCAAGTAAAGACCCCCAACTCAAATATCTTGATCGATCCATGGTTTGAAGGCAATCCTACTGCTTGCAGCTCTTCAGGGTCATGTCAACAGATCGACTTGGTCCTAGTTACCCATGATCATGACGACCATCTAGGCCAGACTATTGAAATCTGTACTAGAACTGGGGCTCATGTAGCAGCCGTAGTTGAAACAGCCCAAAAAATCCAGGAAAAGGGCGTGCCATCTGAACAAATAGTAAACGGCATAGGCTACAATATCGGGGGGACAATTGACTGGAAAGGTATTCACATTACCATGGTTCAGGCCTTTCACTCCTCTTTAACCGGTGTACCTGTTGGTTACATAATAACCTTGGAAGACGGTTTTTGTATCTATCATGCCGGAGATACAGGAATTTTTTCCAGTATGGAGCTGCTTGGCCGGCTCTATCCAATTAATCTGGCCCTCTTACCAACAGGTGGTATCTTTACCATGGATTCCCGACAAGCAGCCCTGGCCTGTAACTTACTAAAGTGCAAGAATGTTATACCTATGCATTGGGGTACATTCCCAATCCTTGAGCAAAATACACAGAGATTCAAAGAGCAATTAGACCAAGTTAATTCCCCGACAAAGCTCCTGACCATTGAACCGGGACAAAGTATAGAGCTTGACAAAGAAGGACTGAAATAAAGTATAAAGACATGAGAGAAGACCCTACTTTCTCCAGTTTTTTTCAAGGTCAGGCCTTAAATTTTCTCCTTAAAAGCATTGACCTTGCCTTGGAAGAAGACGATCAGGACTTGACCTCTAAAGCCCTATTTGCCCCTGATGATCTTATGCAGGCTGAAATCAAGGTAAAAGAACCAGCCATAATTGCTGGTCTACCCTTGAGTGACCAGGTATTCTCCAAGACAGATCCCTCTGAAAATAGTACAAAGATCAAAAGATTGGTCCAAGATGGATCTCAGGTCTATACAGGTCAGGTAATTGCTCTCTTTTATGGCCCTGCTTGCTCAATCCTTAGGGCTGAACGTATAGTCCTTAACTACCTGTCCTATCTTTCTGGCATAGCTACCTTAACCCGAGAGTTTGTCAACATGATGACCGGAACAGAAACAGACCTTGTCGACACCAGAAAGACACATCCAGGTCTTAGATACCCTGAAAAATATGCTGTCCTTGTCGGTGGCGGGCAAAACCACAGGATGAATCTTGCCCAGCTACTGATGCTAAAGGACAATCATATTGACAGGGCCGGCAGCATCACTGAAGCAGTGCGTTGTTTACGAGACAGCTACTCACCCTGTCCCCCTATAGAGGTTGAATGCCGCTCAGTAAAAGATGTCTGGGAAGCGATCTCTTGTCAGGTAGACCGGATCATGCTTGACAATATGTCTTTCAAGGACATGCAGTCCTCACTTCAAATTGTCCCCTCAGAGATATCTACAGAGATAAGTGGCGGGGTCAATATAGATAACCTGACAAGTTTGGTTAAACTAGGGGCTGACTTCATATCAGCTGGTAGTATCACTCACTCGGCCAAAGCTATAGATATGAGTATGAATCTATCCAACCCAGTATAACATGAATGACCATGAACCGTTCACCGCTGACCGTCGACCGTAAGAGAAAGAAATAAAGATAAGAATCATATACAAATGTTAGTCATTCAACTTTGGATTTTGCCAGATAACTGATAACGGATAACTATCTCATGCCTCGTTGTGCTCGTCAGGGCATGATGACTAACATCAATTTGATCGATATAGAGAGAAATCATGTTCGAAGACACAGGCCGCATTAAAACAGATGTCTTGATTATCGGATCCGGTATTGCTGGATGTACGGCAGCTCTTGAATTGGCCAAACAAAACATCAAGGTAACACTGGTAACCTCGGGAAAGGATGTGGATAACGGTAACACTCCTTATGCCCAAGGAGGTATTGTCTACCGAGGACAAGCCGATACGCCTGAAAGATTAAGCCGTGACATCCTAACAGCCGGTTGGAACTGTAATTATCGCAGGGCTGTGCAATTCCTCAGCAAAAAAGGCCCCCAGGCTGTCCAGGAATCACTCATAGATCTTTATCAGGTCCCGTTTGACAAGACTGAGGACGGATTCAAACTGACAAAAGAGGGAGGACATGGGCTACAGAGAATCCTTTATTGCGCTGATTATACCGGAAAAGCCATAATGCAGAAACTGATGGACTCTGTAAAAAACTCAACCAATATCAATATACTGACCCAAAGGACAGCCATTGATCTCTTGACCACCCATCATCACTCAACAAGACTGGAATTCCATTATCAACTCATGGACCAATGTGTCGGTGCCTATATCTTTAACCAGCATACCTGTCAGGTTGAAACAGTCATGGCCGATCAAACCATCCTGGCCTCAGGAGGAGTTGGGCAAATCTATCTCCATACCACCAATTCTCGACCTTCTATAGGCTCAGGACTGACCATGGCCTATCGAAGCGGGGCCAAGGTCATGAATTGTGAATACATTCAGTTTCATCCCACAGCCCTCTTTCAAAGAGGCGGACAACAATTCCTTATCTCAGAAGCAGTTCGCGGCGAAGGGGCAAAATTTATCCGTATGGATGGGACACCCTTTATGAAGGAATATGATCCCAGAGGAGACCTTGCCCCCAGAGACATTGTCACCAGGGCCATTGTCCAGGAAATGTTGCACAATGGCGATGATTTTGTCTATCTAGATGCAGCCAACTTTGTTTCAGGAGATCTTTCCAAAAGATTCCCAACAATCTACAAAAAGTGCCTAGAGATCGGTATTGATATATCCAAAGATCCTATTCCGGTCGTCCCTGCTGCACATTTTTTTTGTGGTGGTATTTTGGTAGATTTGGAGGGAAAATCAACTCTGAACAGACTATATGCGATAGGGGAATGTAGCTGTACAGGTGTCCATGGGGCCAACCGTCTGGCCAGCACTTCACTCTTGGAAGGTCTACTATGGGGCCTGAATAGTGCTAGAGCAATCTCTCAAAGGGCCTCGCCCAAAAAGCGTCTTGGACAAAAATTGATCGACAGCGTCCCTGACTGGACAAGCCCTGGGAACGAAGACAATGAAGATCCGGCCCTTATTGCTCAGGACTGGGCTCTAATCAAACATACCATGTGGAACTATGTCGGGATAGTCAGAACAACTTCGCGTCTAAAACGGGCCAATGAAGATCTCAGGAACCTTGATAAAAGGCTCCAAGAATTTTATCGAAATACAGCTATCAGTAAGCCCTTGATTGATCTCTTCCATGGTTGCCAATCTGCGATCATTATCACCTTGGCCGCCCTTAGAAATACTAAGAGCTTTGGTTGCCATTACAGGATAAACAAATAGGGGAAAGGAAAGATACAAGATGAAGGCTATATCAAGCTGGAACGGACCAACATTCAGTCTCATATTAACTCCCATGCCATGACGGGCACAACGAAGCCTGAAAAAACGTTGACCGTTTACCGTGGACCGTGAACCGCAAGATGACAAACGGTCCACATTCTTTACATGCAAATACTTTATACTTACCTTAGCAAAAATAACGGGAACAAGGGTTCTGTCCTGATCTTTGTCCTTTTGATGATCAGTATCCTGGTAGTCACGGTCATGGAAAGCATGCGTCTCATGCAGATTGACAGCATGAGCTCTCGAATCTTCACCACCAATATCCAGGGGAACTACCTGACCCAATCAGGCCTTGCCTATGCCCGATATCTACTGCAAAAAGACCTTCAGGACCTACCTGAAGATGCACAGATCTCAGACCATAAAGGTGAGGACTGGGCAAAATTCCCGCAACATTCTACTGATATGGCCCCGATCTTCAAAACAGGAGAGATAAATGGGACAATTGTTGATGAACAAAGTAAATTCCCGATTAATTATCTAATCAATAAAAATGACCAATTTGCATCAGAATATAAACAAATTTTTGACAGGCTGCTCTCATCTCCCCCTTTTTCTCTAAAACCTGAAAAAAGGACCAAGCTAATCATGGCTATCAAAGACTGGTTGGATTCTGATTCTATACCAAGTGGTGACCTTGGATTTGAAAACCCATTTTATCAAAGCCAAGAAACAGACTATTCTTGCAAAAACGACCAACTCCACTGTCTTGGTGAACTTAAGTTAATTCCTTTGATAACACATAAAATATACTTTGGGACAAAAGACAAACCAGGCCTCAGGGACCTGTGCACCATCTATTCAAATGGTAAAATAAATATCAACACAGCCAGCTATCCTCTTTTGGCGGCTATGGTCAAAAAATCAACAACTCAAGAAACAGCTGCAGAGTTCGCTCAAAGCATGCTCAGATACCGACAAAAAACTATGCACTTTGAATTCTTATCTGAAAGAGATTGGTACAGAAACAGGATGGCCGGGTATAATGATATTCAACTTCCCAGCAATCTAATTACCACCCATAGTCAATATTTTTCTATATTGGTCCAGGCCATGAACGGGCAATCTAAAACCTCGTTAATGACTGTTGTTAATCGCACTCAGGACAAAAAATATATCAACATAGAGACCAAACGAAAAGAATTCCATTAAGCAAAGTGGTAATATTCTTTTGGGATAATTATGGTTGAGACCCATCTTGCTCTTGATATTGGATCTAACACGATCAAAGCAGTTTTTACTAAAAAGAAGTTCAAATCTACGGTGATCTTGGATGAAACCATCCTTATCAAACCTGAGGACTATAATCCTCAGACTACAGTACAGCATATTGCAGAACTAATCAAAGAAAAGGATTGGTCAAGGGAAGTAGTTAATATAAGCCTTAGCAGTCAAAACGCCTTATGGCAAAAACTTACATTCCCTTTTTCCCATTCAGGCAAGATCTTAGAGGTTTTGCCTTTAGAATTAGAGAACACCATTCCAGTCCAACTCTCAATGTATTGCTGGGACTACTTCCTGCTTCCTTCTTGCTCCAAGAAACAGACAGAGGTCTGTGTCTGTCTGGTCAAAAAGGAATTGTTAAAGAATTGGATTAATGCCTTTGAGCAAATAGGTATAGTCCCGGAACAGATAGGCCTTGATCTTGGTCTTCTGTCCTGCTTGACTAGAAAGGCTTTTCCTGGGGATAATCTCATGGCTATAGACATGGGCTGGAAAGCCACAAATTTGGTCTGGCAAAAACAAAATACCTTGCTCATGCTTCGCTGTCTCCCACTTGGGATCAAAAATATCCTGCATGATTTTGATACACCCACACTGACTGAAGATGACCAAATCTTATCAAGACATTTAAAAGAATATATACCAGAACCATTCCAGGACTTGACAATACCCGACCGAACCAAAGAATTCATTCGACAAATCAAGCTAACAATAATGTCTGTCAGCGATGATTCCTTACCTGAGCATCTAATCCTTTTGGGGGGGCCTCCGGATCTTTACCCATTGGATCGACTTTTGCAGAAAGAACTCAATATACCGACTTCAATCCTTGCTGAACTTCCTTGGCTGAAAGAAAAATCGACACAAAACCGCACCTGCTCATTGGCCATTGCCTCGACTATGAGTTTCTACCCTTCTCGTGACAAAGAAGATTTGAACTTACGAACCGGAGAGTTGGCCTTACATAACAAACCTTCCCCATGGAAACAAAATATTAAATTCGGAATGATTGCCCTATGCAGTCTCTTGTTTGTTTGGATAGTATCTATAAGCTCAGAGATCTATATTGGGAACAAAAAAATAGAAAATTTGCAAGAAAGACTTGATCAGGAATTTTTCTCCCTATTCCCTATGGTCTCTCATAGCATCCACCCCTTGCAATATCCAAGTATCATTGAATCAAAAATATCTCGCCTCAAAACAGGTGATCAATTAGGTCTTGAATCCCGAGTAAGTGCTCTAAAGATCTTGTCGGTTATAAGTAAGGACCTATCATCAGACCTTAACTTACGGGTGGAATTTTTTTCCCTGGATCAAAATATAATCAGGCTAAATGGTCAGGCTCAAGACTTCAAGAGCATAGATACTATAAAAAAAAGACTTGAATCCAATAGACTGTTTCAAGAAACCCGAATTATTGGGGCCAATGTTGACAAAAGGACCAAAAAAGTAAATTTTAGCCTACGTATTACACTGAAAACCACTTAGGATAAACATTTGATAGGGACTAAGGCTAGTCGAAAAATTCTCATAACTATCGCAGTCATATTTTGTTGTTTAGCTATCTATCAATGGGGACTAGCCCCTTTATATAATTATAAGGATAGCTTGCAAAATAAAGTCGAACATTTGAAAAACAGGCTATTAGAATTCAAAGAATTAAAAAATCAATATATCAAAATAAGAGATCAATTATCCAGTCAAAAAAAAGATACCTTACAAAATACTCCTGACTTTACCCTATTCTCATTTATTGAAGAAAAAGCCTCTCAAGAAAAACTCAAAAAACATATAGAATTTATGCGTCCTGCTTCTAATAATTTGAATTCCGGACGTACCGAACATCAGGTCCAGATGCAACTCCGAAAGATTCACCTGACTAAACTCATTAACTTCCTTAAGCACATCGAACATTCACCTAAAGGTATCTATATAAAAAGAATGAATATTAGATCTCCTAAAGATAGGGCCGGAGAACTACAAGTAAATCTGCTTTTCGCAACCCAAGAAGGGAACGATCAATTATGAAGATCAAGAAAACCTTATGCGCTATGTCCTATGCTGTCTTCACTCTGGCTATCTTTTTGATCATGACTTTAGTCATGTTCCCCTTTGATTCTTTAGAACATCGCCTGGAATTCATGGCTCAGGAAAAGCACAAAATCGACCTTAATTTGACCGAACTCGATTTTGACTGGCCTTTGGGCATTAAATATGATTCTCTTAAGGTTTCATCGCCTTATTTTTGTTCTTCCCCTATTAAGTTCAAACAAGGTAAAATCGAATTAGATTTTCTAAATCTTATTTTGGGTAAATATGTTTCAAATTTTAAAACTAGATTGGATCAAGGGATGCTCAAAGGCTGTTTGAATCTAACCTCCCTTTTTCCTCCTCAAGAATACGACCTTAAACTACAATGGGAGAATATCTTTTTTAGACCCTCTCCAACCCTTATGTCCCAATACAACCTCTCGTCTTTAAAGATCAAAACCAAGGGTCAACTTCATAGTCAAGGCAATTATGTCAAAAGCTTATTATCAAAAGGATCTGGTAATTTTACTTCAACTGATACAGACCTCACCCTCAGGCTTAATCTGCTGCCCTCTGACATTTCTCTAAAATCCATTAAAGGGACTTGTCACTGGGAACTTGATCAAGGTATCTTGAAATTGAAAAAATCATCTTTTCAAGCTAAAGGACTCCAAGGACATTTTAAAGGAAGGCTTTCCTCCCTTCAGACTAGATCAAAAATCAAAATGGATCTTAAAGGGACAATCGCCTTTTCCTCTTCATTGTCCAATCTATATTCCTTGATAAAGCAGACCGTGGGACATACACATTTTCAATGGTCAATCAGAGGCAAGGCCAGTCAACCTTCATTCTCATTTTCTCCAATCTGAAGAATATTGTTATTTGTACCGGATTAAGACCTTTAAAAACAACAAATTTTGACTGGATTTTCTAGATAG
>CAYUNZ010000025.1:0-22224 GCA_964446205.1 uncultured Desulfohalobiaceae bacterium
GCATCTTTGACCGCTTTTCTCTGTTGAGCAATATTGAACAAATATTTCTCAGCATTCTTTATCCTGTACTGAACAATACACTGAACATTGACAATATTTTCGTCACCAGTCAGCATAAGTGACTCTTCTGTAACAGTTCTCCAGCCTTTTTCATAGGCCTCTGAACTCCTAAACCCTAACTCAACACGTCTTATTTGTGACACATTGGGTGTCATTACGGTCTCAAACGGATACGGCCAGTGATAATGAGGCCCGGATTGAGTCATCCTGGTATAAGCCCCGAAACGTTTGACCACTCCGACCTCATCCGGATTGACAATATAGAACCCACTGCCAAGCCACAATAAGACGACAATGGCAATAATGATCATAAGGCCCGAGGCTTTAAAGTTTCTAAATCGATTAAAAAAATTCTTTAATTGGTCAAAATCAGGGGGTGGCGATCCACCACCACTGCCTCGTGGCTGCCTCTGCCGCTTTTCTTGTAATTTTTCCCAGTCCCAATTCATATAAACCTCACTCTATTTAATACTCTCAAAAAGGTCAAGAAAAAAACAAACTCTTTTCCTGTTAACTCTTAAAACATTATGCCAATAATAAACTCTAATCCCTTGCACTTAAGGCAAAAGTCCTTTAATATTTCTTTGGTTATCAGCCTGGTTAAATCCTTTTCAGTCACAACCTGACAAGACTGAAATTTATCCTATTTATTTCCGGATAGTTAAGAAAATCATAAACAAGCAATCATATAAAGATATTCCAAAATTTCCTACACAAGGAGACATTATGGTGCCAATTAAGTCAGACACCTTTCGTGCCTATGACATTCGAGGAGTAGTTGATAAAGACTTTGATCCCGAATGGGTCGAGACCCTTGGCAAGGCCTGTGGAACCTATTTTCAACAAAATGGTCACTTTCAAGCTATAGTCAGCCATGATTGCCGCCACAGCTCCCCCCTTTATCAAGCCAGACTTATTCAAGGCCTTGTCTCCACCGGAATAGATGTAACATATACACCCATGGTGTCAACACCAGTTTTTTATTATGCCATAAAATCTTTAAAACGACATGCCGGGGTCATGATTACTGCTAGTCACAACCCGCCGGAATACAATGGATTCAAGGTCTGGTCTGGGGATAACACTATCCATACCACTGAAATTCAAAGGATCTATGAGATAATGAAATATCAAGACTTTATTCAGGGACAGGGAGTAGCCGGGGAATACGACATCTTACCGGACTATTTAGATGAGCTAAGTAGCAAGACTTTTCTTTCCCGACCTCTGACAGTTGTTGTCGACGGCGGTAACGGCACGGCCGGAGAGGTTTGCTCTGAACTTCTCAAAAGAATCGGGGCTACTGTAATTCCTATTTACTGTAAGCCCGACCCTGATTTCCCCAACCATCATCCCGATCCTACCGTATTAGAGAATATTCAAGATCTTATCAATACAGTCAAAGAACGCGAGGCTGATTTTGGTGTCGGAC
This sequence comes from uncultured Desulfohalobiaceae bacterium, assembly GCA_964446205.1. Taxonomy (GTDB): domain Bacteria; phylum Desulfobacterota; class Desulfovibrionia; order Desulfovibrionales; family Desulfothermaceae; genus CAYUNZ01. Next base: position 1,493 of record CAYUNZ010000025.1, read on the forward strand.
TGGACGGTGACGGGGATCGAATCGGCGTAGTCAATGATCAGGGTCATATACTTTACGGAGATCAACTCCTGGCCATTTTTGCCCGAGATATCCTCCAAGACCAGCCTGGATCTAAAATAATAGGTGAAGTCAAATGTACCCACCTCCTCTTTAAGGATATCAAAGATTATGGTGGACAACCTCTGATGTGGAAGACCGGACATTCCTTGATCAAAGCAAAGATGAAAGAGACCCAAGCCAAGCTTGCTGGAGAGATGAGCGGACATATGTTCTTTGCCGACAGGTACTATGGTTATGATGATGCCATTTACGCAGCCAAACGACTAGCTGAGATCCTGGGGACAGATTCCCAAAAACCCTTGAGCAGCTATCTAGATGACTGGCCCAAAACATTCAACACCCCTGAGATCCGACTCCAATGCCCTGATGAGATCAAATTCGACCTGGTCAATCAGGCCCTTAGCTATTTTCAAAATCAACCTTATGACTATGAAATCATTGATGTTGATGGAGTCAGGATCAATTTCCACGATGGCTGGGGATTACTTCGAGCCTCAAATACACAGCCAGTTCTAGTCCTTAGATTTGAAGCAGAGACACAAAAGCGCTTGGCAGAAATCCGTTCTTTTATGGAGAATCCAATTAATGACTGGATCCAGCAACAGGTTTCAGATAAGTCACAAAACTGATAATTACAGGCATATCTAAAAGTTATCAAGACAACTATATGACCAGATCAACCAATTCACCCAAGGTAACCATATATACTGACGGGGCCTGTACCGGGAATCCAGGCCCCGGAGGTTGGGGGGCAATACTGTTCTTCAAAGACAGGAAAAAGGAACTCTCTGGTGGTCTTGCCGGAACTACAAACAACCGCATGGAATTGACCGCGGTATTGGAAGCCTTAAAATCACTGAATACCCCTAGCCAAATCAATCTGTATACCGATTCCAAATATATCCATGACGCCCTTGTCAAGGGATGGTTACGTCGTTGGCAGGCCAATGGCTGGAAAACAGCCTCAAAAACAGCGGTCAAGAACCGAGACCTTTGGGAGAGCCTTATTCCTTTACTTAAAAAACATGAGCTCACCATCCATTGGGTCAGGGGGCATGATGGGAACGCAGACAATGAACGTTGTGACGCCCTGGCCAAAAAAGCAGCCCAACGGACTGACCTACCGATTGACTCAGGCGGCTGAATTATTTTTCGATCATTTACTAAAATACTACTTTTACCCTGTTTTATTAATGCAGATCAAGGTTCACAACCTGGAAGCAAAAGAAAGTGGCAAACAACATTTAGCGAATTCAATTATCCAGGCCAACAATTTTAGGCTTGAGGAAGACAATCATGTCTGAGGATCAAATAAACGAACTACAAAACATTATAGGTTACCATTTTAAGAACCCAAACTTACTCAAAAAAGCCCTTACTCACAGCTCTTATGCCAATGAGATTGACCCATCTTTGAAAAACAATGAACGGCTTGAGTTTCTTGGGGATGCAGTTCTGGAACTCTGCATTTCCGAGGAACTCTTTAACCGCTACCCCAACTCCCGGGAAGGGGGTTTGACTAATGTCCGCTCCCATCTTGTCAATGAACAGTCATTGGCCAATCTGGCACGAGAGTTACATCTCCAAGACTTTATATTCTTGGGCAAAGGTGAAGAATGCCAAGGGGGACGGGACAGAAATGCCATTTTGTGCGATGCCTTTGAATCCATTTTTGGGGCTATATTTTTGGATGGGGGTTATACACAGGCCAAAAACCTTGTCAACCAGATGTTTGCCCCCTTATGGCCCAAAAAAATTTCCCAACCAGTCAAAAAAGACTTCAAAAGCCGCCTTCAGGAGGTCTCTCAAAGCCGGTTCAAAGAACGACCTTGTTATAACCTCCAAAACAGTTCTGGACCGGAACACGCCAAGACATACACCATTGAACTAAGACTGCCAAATGGGAAACATTTCCAGGCCCATGCCTCAAGTGTGAAAAAAGCGGAACAACTAGCGGCAAAAGAAGCCCTAGAGTCCTTTAAGGAAACTGTTCACTCAGAAGATAGCTGCTAAAAAAGATAGTAACAAGTCAAAAGAAAAGGCTAGCCTTATACTCTGTATTTTAAGAGGACTGAACTTTTTGAGTAGTCAAAATTTCCTGAGCAAAGCTAGACATTGACTTATTGAAAGGATCCTCTTGATAAAGAAAATCAGGTTTAAAATAAGGATTTAGACTCTTAAAGGAAGTTTCGTCCAGAACAATCTGGCTGCTATCCCTGTAATCTCGAAAGTCATGCAATAATTCCGAACAGGTAAAAGATGAGGGTGATCTGGCCAAGACGTGTGCTTCTCGATTTTCAAGACTTACAGGCAAAACATATCCCAATTCAGTCAAGACATAAAGGATTTGCCGAATGAGTTTGACCGGACAATAAAGCCGCTCAGACAGCCTGTTTATCTCTATATCTCCTTGACCAAATTCAAATTTTTTGGTCATCTCGGCAAGTATAGCTAGAACAATTTGTTCCTTAATCTTCAAACCAAAAGGCCCCCAGACCCCTTCTCCTTTAACAGTAGAATTGTCTTCCAGATAATATCCGACCTCCGCCCCAAAGAGGATAATGATCCAGCTCAGATATATCCAGATCAAAAAAAGCGGTACTTGAGCAAAACTACCATAAATAGCATTATATTTGCTAACTCCGATCTGATATGTGATAAACAAACTTTGAATACCTTGCCATAAAACTCCTGCCACTATCGAGCCGCAGACCCCTCCTTTCCAACTGACCCGGGTATTAGGAATAAATTTATAGACAAACAACAAAGCCAAACAGACCAAAATAACCGGCATCAATTTCAAAAAGAATAAATAGAAATAACTGAAAACAGAAAGAGAAAGGATCTTCTGAACAATGACAAAGCTCTCTAAGGAGGCGCTAAAACTAATGGCAACTAGGATGAGCAAAGGACAGACCAATGTCACAGATAAGTAATCTGTGAATTTGCGACTTAAGCTCCGCTGATACTTGACCCCCCAAATCTTATTCAAGCTTTGCTCGATAGTACTTAAGAGTGTAAATACAGTAATAAATAAAAGACCTATACCAATAACTCCCAAAGTCCCGACATTGGTTCGGTTAATATAGTCAATAACATGCTCTACAATAGTCACTCGGCCGGCAGAAAGCCTTAGCAAAAAGTTTCTCAAATATTCAGTGTTTTGAAAGCCAAGACCCTTGGATATTGAAAAGGCTACAGCCAAGAAAGGGACAATGGATAAGGCCGTAACATAAGTCAGGGCCGAAGCCCTTAAAAGACACTGGTCTATAGTAAATGAATGCAGTATTTGCTGCACCTTGTCCTTTAGAAGCAAAAGCCATTTTATAAGACGTACATTCCATGAGTTGTTTTTGATAAGGGAAACAAAATACCTCATTTTTTTCTCCTGTATTCAGAAAAGCAAAATCCATATTTCAAGCAAGCCCATAAAGCACCCACAAACTCCAAAAATTGATGACTAATATAGACTAGAGTATCCCATGGTGACTCATTTTTGTCCGCAATTGTTTTCGGGAAATCCCCAGAACTCGAGCAGCAGCACTCTGGTTCCAATTCGTCTTTTCCAAGGCCTGCCAGAGTAAATTTTTTTCCATTTCCATTAAATTTAGACCATTACTTGGTAAACTTTCCTCTTTTAGGGCCGTGAGTTTAGAAGGTAAACAAGAGGCGGTTATTGTCTCACCGCTGGAAAGGACAACAGCCCTTTCAATAACATTTTCAAGCTCCCGGACATTTCCAGGCCATTCATATTCCTGAAAAATATCCATAACCTGCTTTGTCACACCTTGGATAGATTTGTTGTTTTGGGCATTAAACTTTTCCAGAAAGGTATTGAGTAATAAGGGAATATCCTCCTTACGCTCTCTGAGCGGAGGTACCTCTACACTTATGACGTTTAATCTATAAAACAGATCTTCACGCCAAGCCCCCTCTTGTATCCCCTGTTCCAGGTTTTTATTTGTCGCAGCAATCAATCGAATATTCATTTTTCGCCTCTTTGTGCCTCCAACACGAACAAATTCTTTCCCTTGAAGAAAACGAAGGAATTTCTTTTGCAGAGCCAAAGGCAGTTCACCGATCTCATCTAGGAACAAAGTTCCCCCTTCGGCCATTTCAATTTGTCCCTTTTTGTCTTCTACTGCTCCGGTAAAGGCCCCTTTGGTATGTCCAAAAAGCTCCGACTCCAAAATACTCTCAGGTATAGCCGCACAATCAATGGTCACAAATGGTTTTTCTTGTAACTTGCCTGAATAATGAATAGCCTTGGCAATCAGCTCTTTACCCGTTCCGGTCTCGCCGGTAATAAGTATGTTCGACTCATATCCGGCAATCTTCTCTACCAAGACAAAGAGCTCCTGCATAACCTTGCTCCGACCAACAATATTACCCAATCTATACCTTTCCCTAAGCTGTTTCTTTAAATCCAGATTCTCTTCAAGAAGCAGGTCTTTTTCCAGGGCTTTGGTAATAACCACCTGTAGCTCTTCCGGATTTACAGGTTTAGTCAAATAATTATAGGCCCCAAGTTTCATAGCCTGAACAGCATTATCAATAGTCCCATAGGCAGTAATCATAATTACGTTTATATCCGGCCATTTCTTTTTGACTCCTTCCAATAGCTCGAGTCCACTTTTGTCAGGCAGCTTCAAATCAGTAATTACTATCTGAATAGGTTCTTTTTCCAAAACAGCCCATGCTGATTCAAAGTTAAGGGCGGTAGATACAGAATAACCCTGTTTTTGAAGAACTGCCGAAACAACCTTGAGTGTATTGGGTTCATCATCAACAACCAGAATTACGCTTTCTGAAGTGTTCATGCTGCTTCCACCGGTAAAGTTATAGTAAAAGTCGATCCCTGCCCAGGTAGACTGTTTACCTGAACTGTTCCTTTTTGCTCCCGTATATTTTGCTCGACAATGGCCAAACCCAATCCTGACCCATGTACTTTTTTCGTGAAAAACGGTTTAAATATATTCTCAATATCGTCAGGCTGAATACCTTGTCCCGCATCAATGACCTGGACCTTTAGATAACCATCAGTAGCCTTGGTCCTGACCTCTACTTGTCCATATTCAGGGCTGGCTTGTATAGCGTTAATGACTAGATTGAGAACTGCCTGCTTTATCTTCCCGGCATCCAGAGGCAAAGATTTGACATGTTCATCCGGGATAAAACTCAACTCAATAGAAGAGTCTTGAATATCACTATCAACCAACTTGAGTGTTTCCCTAATCAAGACATTGATATCAGTGACAGTCTCTTGAACAGGACCGGGTTTGGAAAACTGGAGGAACTCACTGACAATATCGTTTAACCGCTGACTTTCATGGACAATGACATCAGTAAACTCTTGGAGCATCTGGCCCTGAAAATTGCCTTTGATATAGTGAGCCGCTCCATGAATGGCATTTAAGGGATTTTTTATCTCATGGGCCATTTGGGAAGACATCTGTCCCAATAAATAAAGGCGTTCCAGTCTGCTCTTTTCTTTAGTTGTCTCCTTGAGCTTGTCCAGATAATTACGAAGTTCAACAACCATTTGGTCAAAAGCCAACTCAAGTTCACCAATTTCATCCCCACAGGCCCCTTTATAGACAGGGCAATTCACACATTCCCTCTGCTGAGCATTAAAAGTATGGGCAATTGTCCAGCAATGTGGTTTACCATAGGCTGGACATTCTTGATACGGACAATCAAAGACTTCCAGACAGGAAATAGAGTAAACTTTTGAGGTCTCAACCTGAAGATTCCCTTGCTGAACCTGGCCGATCCTGGCTTTTAGCCGATAGATCCTCCTGGTCAAGACCCTGGCCAACATTACAGAGAAAAATATGCCCAGACTAAACAGGCCGAAGGAGACGACCAAAAGCTTGGTCCGAAGGGTATGCAATCCGTTGGCTATAAACTGTATTTCTTTACCCTTATTGATCCCCAAGACCACATAACCAATATGTTCCCCTTTGACCTGAATGGGGACGATAAAATCCCTGATGGTCACTCCGTTTCTTGAATCTTCCTCAATAAAAAAGCCATTTTCCTTCGGCAACTCAAAGTCTTGACCCAACTTTTTCTGGTCAGTATGGGCAACAACCCGACCTGACTCATCTAGGACATAGGCATACATGGATAAAACCGCTTCTTGAGCCGAATTGACCAAGATATTTAGTTGTGAATAATTCCTGACCAAAAGGGCATCAACAGCGTCATCAGCTAAATTTTTGACTATACTGACATGTTTTTCCTGGACATTTTGAATCAGCTTTTCTTCATAGTAATCATCAATAATAATGGAAAAGACTATCAGGACCAAAAGGATGTTCCCCAAGATAGCCAATGCGAACTTATGCTGGAGTTTCAAATAGTTAAAAGGGAACATTGAGGACATCTTGTAATTTTTCAATTAGTTGAAGGCTCGATAGATTTTTGGAACCTGATAAGTTCCTCAGGAACAGGCAGGATGAAGCCGTTGATACGAGCCTTATCCAGCAAGTCTTTCTTATCCAGATGAACCAGGGTCTTTTGCACCTTTTCGACCAACTCCTCTTTGGTGCCGGGAACAGCTACAAATAGCCAGTTCGGGTAATAAGGTGTCCTGGCCAGGACCTTTATCCGGCCCACATCAACAATATCCTTAACCAATTGCAAGGCCGCCTCTCGAACAAACCCGGCTTCAACCTCACCTCGATAGACTGAGAGGACAACCTCTTCGTGTCTATGGCCTTCGATTAACCTAGCCTGTTCATTGATATCAATACCCTTTGTCTCAAGCAGATTCTTTTGGAATAGATATCCACCGGCAGATTTAAAGGAGACGATCATTATATCCTGACCGCACAAATCAAAGAGTTCCTTTATCGAACTGTTTTTCCTGGCAATAATAACCCCCCGAAATTTGTCGCGAGGGAGGTCAGGCTCCGGACTAATGGTCAAGGCCAGGGGCTTAACATCTAACCGGTTGGCCAAGAGGTGATAGACATACGGGTTCTGGTAAGCAAAATGAACGCGTTTTTTAGCCACCAACCTGACAAACTCATTGAAGTCCTTGGGTATGACCAGACGAAATTCCCTGCCGACCTGCCGACTCAAGTACCTGGTCAGGGGAGAGAACATCTTGTTCAGTTTTATGGGCGAGTACAGTGGTAACAAAGCCAGCTTTACCGACCTCTCTGGATAAAAGAGATAATCCCGGCCGGTGGTGTTTTTCAGAATAATACGGACTATATTGTACTCCCTATCAGAGGTCGGGGCAAAGCTAAGGACCTCATAGTTCTTGGGTTCATACTGTAACAAGACCTTACGGATTCTTTTGATTTGGGTCTGTGACAAGAGATTAGAGGCGCAGAGGACGTATTGAGGCAGGGACTCCGACTTCTCAATCACCTTTAATCCGGAAGGGATATACCTTTTGGCCACATCATAGCTCAAGGCACCCACCTGGTAATCTCCGACCAAAACGCTTAAGGCTACCCTGTCTTCCTTTTGCAGAAAACCAACTGAGGTAAAATCGCTCAGTTGAAGACCAATATCCTGGAGCATGGCCTTAGGCATGAGATAAGAATATGAGGAGTGGACATTGCCAAAGGCTATCCTAGTCCCCTCAATATCGGCAAAGACATCCAGAGGTGACTCCTTGCGAGTTACAAAGACCGAACGACACTGGCTCTTATCATTCATAACCACCTTGGCCAAGGGACAAAGACCATACTTGTGCCTGGCTTCACAATAGGCTGACGGGTCAAGATAGGCCAGATCACACTTGCCCTGGCCTATGGTATCCAGGGCTGCCTCGTAGTTTCTGCCAACCCTAAGTTTGATCGCAACACCCAACTCCTGCTCTATATATTGCTTGACCGGTATAAATCGCCGGTAAATCAGATGGACATCCTCAGTAGCCAGTAGGATAAACTTCAAAGGTTCTTGCTTTGACCAGGCCGTACCGGGGTTAAGTACACCGAGAACCAAAAGGACAAAAGATATTGTTATGGCAGTAACCTTGGTCTGCATAGGCCGCATTCCCTTATGTTCAAAGTAAAGACGATAGAGGCAAACCTACTTTGTCCTTTTATGGACAAGCCCAAAAAGAATATTGTTCCATTTGGAACAAGATGCTCTAACACTTTTATCAACAGCTCCTGAATGCAGTCTAAGATTGAATGGCATTTTTTTTGCTTTAAGAATTCAGATTTCGAAATGTAAGCTTCTTATAAAGTTATTCAAATTCTGTCCATCCTCAGGTCCTGAATATATGGTGACCGATATCAAATATAATTTGATAAAGCCTATATTTTATTACTGTACAATCAATATCTAAACCAGCAAGGAGTCGACTATGAAAAAGCCCAATCTTTTGACAATGATCTTCCTGGCTTTTATGTCTTGCGTCTTCATCTCTGTTCTTGCCTTGCCCGCTCGGGCAGCACCATCAGTTCAAGCCCATATTGAACAAAAAGCTTACAAGGCTGGGGATACCGTCTCAATCAAGGGCAAAATACCTGCAGGTCAGGATCTCTATCTGAATATATATTCCCAAGAGAAATTTGCCCCCAAGGATGCCGGTGGAGTCAACGAAATAAAATCACTAAAGGAGGCTGTAGCCCAAAATCCATTCGCAGAAAATACAGAGATCCCTGTCCTGTATTACCTGATCACCAACAAGCCTTCAAAGTTCGGGACAATTACCCAAAAAAAGTTTGGCGGCCCATCTTTTACTGGTGGAATTTACAGCACCACCATGTTCTCATTGGCCAATTTTGGACAACTATCTCCAAAAATCAAAAACTACCTCGGCCCTCTTGATTCAAAGAGTAAATGGGATTTCTTCAAATACACCCATGAAACACCATACGGTATCAATACCATTACAAAGGAAAGGACTCAAGTCGGCAAAGTGACTATTTTTGCCAGAAGTGTATTGAATGACTATGATAAGACGGGTAATTACTGGGACAAGGGGACATCTATTGACCTCAACAAACAGACTGGTGAGTTTACTGTTCAATTTAAGACTTTTAGAAACACACCACCAAATTGGGAATTTTCAGCCATAGTCAACGGCAAACAAATTGGTGAGTTTACACTGGCCGGGAATGGCTTTTGGCTCGATCTTGGTGGACGTTACCTTAACCCCCTCTGGATCATATTCGGGGCCATACTTGTCGGAGCCTTCTTTTCCCTTATAGGAGGAGGCGGAGGGATGCTAATGGCCGCTTATCAGGTTATGGTTGTCAATACAATGGGCCCTGTGGGAATTAATGCGGTCAATGTCCTTAGACCTTCCAATGTGGCCCTGACCCTATTTTCCCCTATTGGTTCCTTTTACCGTTATGCTATCAAGGAACGCCGCGTGGCCTGGCCTCTAGGCATATCTTTTGGTATTGGAATCTTGATCGGTTCGATCTGGCTTGGTAAGTATGTGACTGAATTTCTGCCCTTATCTTCATACAAGGAATGGTTGGCCATCTTAGTCGTTTTAATGGCCATTCGAACCCTTTATGAGCTGACACCAAGGGTTTTGGAGAAAAGAAAAAATATTAAAGCCATGATGAAAAAATTCAATGAGGAGGTTCAAAAGGCCAAGCAAGAAGGACGAGCGGCTGAGATGGGGTCAATTGAACCGGTCAAAAAAGGTCTCATCAATTATCGCTTCAAGTTTTGGGGTGAAGAATTCAAAATCAATCCCCTTATGTTCGGCATCATCGGCCTGGGAGTCGGCATTGTGGCTAGGTGTTTCGGTATTGGGGGAGGATTTTTATTAGTACCGATTATGACCATGATTGGGGCATTGCCCATGTATGTAGCCGTACCTGTTGGTCTGGTCGGGACATGCTTTAGCAGTATCGGCTCATTCATTGGTTACCTTTTAAATGGCTATTTGCCAGACCTCTGGATTGCCCTAGCTATTGTCATCGGAGGCTTTGCCGGAGGAATGATCGGCAGCCGGATGCAGAAACTGTTCACTGAGGTCCAGCTAAAAATAGCTTTGGCTGTGGTCCTACTCTTTCTCTTCTTCCGCTTCTTTAAAATTGAGATCTGGATATAGGTTTGCCTTGGTTTATAGGGGGCACTCTGAAATTCTAATATCTCTGCATAACAAGACTTCAGGGTTTTCCCCTTTTCTTTGACTTCTTAAGAATAAAATAGTAGAAGTCATAGTTCATTATCTGTTAATTCTAGGAAGCTCCAATTGTTATTTACCCAACTTGAAGTGAATATAAATCATTTTTTCAGGAGCCACATTTATGGATACCTTATGGATATTTATCCTAGACAGCCTAATGTTTTTCCAAAAGATGCTCAACGAACTCTTTTCTCCAATCAATTCCTTGAGCCCGGCTCTGAGCATAGCCATCATTGCCTTGATCGCTTTTTTGATCGCTCATTTCTCAACCCGAAAATACAAAACAAAAAGGTACAAGGATTTAAAACAAGAATTTGAGTACTGGTTTGCCATCAAAAAAGAAGCTCTGGAGATGCGGGAAAGTGAACCGGAAAAAGCAAAACAAGTAGCCAAATCAATCGATCAGGAGAAACTGAACAAGGTTTACTATGAGTTCTTTATTGAAGGTCTTTTAAACAATTTGCTCACACTGCATATGCCTATCCTTTTTCTCCTTTTGTACGTCAATTACACTTACACACCCGAGTTTTTGCAAAAGACTTTTGGTTCTTCCTCTCTTTTCCAGTTAGTCTTGTTTAATGAGCAGACTATCAGTATTGGTGCTTCGGCTTGGTTTTTCTTTGTCCTGATTACTATCTTCTGCATCTGGCAGCTTGGTAAAAGTCACTTTATAAGAAAAAAAGCGGCCCGTTTTCTGGGGAATTTGGACCACAAAAATAAAAAAAGAAGGACGTTGACTGTTGACCATAATAATTAAGAGTTGGGCATATTGTCTCTATTGGGGTGATCAACGATCCACAGCAATCAGTTAGCATATTCAGATAATTAACGATTTTTTTATAAGTTCAGGAGCATAATGCTATGACCAAAAAACAAGTATACAGTATATGTGGTATGTGTACTGCCCGTTGCCCTATTCAAGTCGAGGTAGAGAACGGCCGGATCAATTTTTTGCAGGGAAATCCAAATTTCAAATACTTGAATGGGGCCATATGCCCACGGGGTCTGGCTGGAAAAGCATTAGTGGAGGATAGTGAACGACCTCAAGCACCATTGATCAGAAAAGGACAGAGGGGAGAAGGCAAATGGGAACAGGTCAGTTGGGATGAAGCCCTGGATTATGTAGCTGATAAACTCTCCAACCTTTTTGAACAATATGGATCTAAGACTCTGGGATTTTCTGACAGGGGTGGCCCTTTTAGGGACTTCCATCGTGCTTTCCTCCGCGGCCTAGGGACACCAAACTACTGTAATCACGATTCTTCTTGTGCCCGAAATGTTCATCACGCCCATCTGTCACTGGCTGGTCTAGGGAGAAAGGATGTTATATATGATCTCGCAAGGTCCCGTCATGTTGTTTTGCAGTTTCGAAATCTTTTTGAATCCATCGATGTCCAGGAAGTAAATCAACTAAGCCAGGCCTTGGACCAGGGCTGCAAGCTGACAGTTATCGACATCAGAGCCAATATATCGGCCACCAAGGCCAACCGGTTCTTCAAGATCCGGCCCAAAACAGACTATGCCTTTAATCTGGCTGTTATAAACGAACTCCTCAGAACCGAACAATACAACAAGCAATTTGCCGATATGTGGATTAAAGACCTGAACAAGCTCAAGGAGTTTGTAAGAGCCTATACCCCAGAATGGGCCGAGTCAGAAACAGGCATATCTGCCAATCAAATAAAGGTCTTTGTCTCAGAACTGGCCAAGGCGGCACCGGCGGTTATCTGGCACCCGGGATGGATGACCTCCAGGTACAAAGATTCTTTTTATCTCTGCCGATCAATCTATATAATCAATGCCCTTCTGGGCACTTACGGTGCCAAAGGAGGACTGCCGCTGGCCAATAATCCTGCTGATGTCGGCCGGTCAGGACTAAAAAAGTTCATGGACCTGTATCCCAAACCGAAAGAGAAAAGAGCCGACGGAGTTGGCTGGCGCTATCCGCATTTCGAGGAAGGTCCCGGCCTGGCCCATCTGATGTATGAAGCCATGCAAAGCCGGGATCCTTATCCGTTGAAGGCCTATATTGCTTACAGACACGATCCTTTAATGGCCTACCCGGAACCAGAAAAGCTCAAGGAGATATTCTCCAATCTGGACCTGTTGGTCTCGGTCACCTTCACCTGGTCAGATACAGCCTGGTTCTCGGATGTGGTCCTGCCCCTGTCCCCATATCTGGAAAGGGAGAGCATCATAGCCACAAAGAATGTCCTTAGGCCTTACTTCTTTCTGCGGCAAAGGGCCTTGGAACCCAGATACGATACCAAGGCCGATTGGGAGATCATATCCGGACTGGCCAAGCGAATGGGTCTTGATGAGCTAGCCTATGATTCTATAGAGGACATCTGGAGTTTCCAGCTTAAGGAGACCGGAGTAAAGATTGAAGACTTTGACTCCACCGGGATTGTCCCACTTAGCCCAGAGGAAAAATTCAAGGACATCGGGGAACTGAAATTCAAAACCCCCAGCGGCCAAATCGAGATAATATCCAAAAAACTGGAAGATCAAGGCATATCATCCCTAAAGACCTATGAAGCCCCAAATAAACCAGCTGACAATCAGTTCAGGCTGACATTCGGCCGATGTGCCCTGCACACCCAGGGGCATACGGTCAACAACCCCAGGCTTTACGAGCTAATGCCAGAAAATGTCCTTTGGATAAACGCAGATGCAGCCTATAAACTTGGAATCTCAAACGAGGATATGGTCGAGGTCTCCAGGAACGGATACTCTGAAAGGATCAAGGCCAAGGTCACTGATATGATCCATCCTGAGGCTGTCTTTGTCCTGCACGGTTTTGGACATACACTGCCGGTCGAAAGCAGGGCCTTTCAAAAAGGACTGGCTGATAACAAGTTCATGCCAGAAGGGTTGCAAAACTGGGATCCGGCCGGAGGTGGCCTGGCCTTGCAGGAGCACTATGTCAGGGTCCAAAAAACCACGTAAGAGCATACTCCGCCAGACTGAAGGCTATAGTCATCAAGGCCTTGAAATTGATAAGTATAGACAGGAGCGAATATGAGCAAATACTACCTCTTCCAGGATCAGAAGCAATGCATTGGTTGCATGGCCTGTGTAGTAGCCTGCAAAAACAAGAACAATCTCTCCGACGGTCCCCTGCCCTGTCAGATTGTCACTGTCGGTCCCAAATGGATAGGTCAACAACCAAGGGCCTCCTTTACCTATATGTCCTGCTTCCATTGTGAGAACCCATGGTGTGTAGCCGCCTGTCCAACCGGGGCCATGCAGAAAAGGACCAAAGACGGTATAGTCTTTGTCGAACATGAACTGTGCGTTGGCTGCAAGACCTGCATGTCCGCCTGTCCCTGGGGGGCTCCGCAGTGGAATCAGGATATCGGCAAGGTGGTCAAGTGCGATTTATGCATGGACAGGGTCGACCAGGGACTCCAACCGGCCTGCGTCACTGTATGTACCACCGGCTGCCTTTATTTCGGGACACCGGACCAGTTGCCCAATGTCCGGAGGGAGAGATACGCCAAGGCCAGGGCCCAAGAGTGATCCCGATTACATAAGAAAAAAGTCCAGGACAAAAAATTGAAACAACGGTAGTGGTTATGAGCTCTTATAAATGCCAGGTTATGCAGACCTTTGAATGGCTTCAAGAAAAGATCAACTCCGGGCAACTCACCCATCCTCGCTGTCAACAAAAGGCATATGAGATAATGGAGCTTGTCCACGACGTGGCCACAGGCGGAGCCGGGAAAAAACACCTGTCCAGTCTTATCTCCCTGAGCCAGCTCCTGGTTGATGAAGGGCTTACTACTGAATGCAAAGAGCTCGGTCAAGAGCTGGGCCGTATCTTCAGCCAATATGAAGAGACATTTCAGAGCCATATCAAGACCCATACCTGCCCTACAGGAGATTGTCCCAGGCTTACTCCGGCCCCATGCCAGATGGCCTGTCCTGCCGGGATCGACATTCCTAGTTACCTGACCCTTATTGGACAAGGAGAGTATGAGGAAGCAATCCGGATTATAAGAGAAGACAATCCCTTTGCCTGGGTCTGCGGACTGGTCTGTACCCACCCCTGCGAATTTATGTGCGTCAGGGCAAGGATGGACTCCCCTATCTCCATTATGCATCTCAAAGGCTTTGCAGCTGAGAAATGTATCTCCAAACAAATATATCTCAATCCAAAACCCCGTCCGGACAATGGTCACAAGGCCTGTGTAATAGGAGCCGGTCCTGGCGGTCTCTCAGGGGCCTATTACCTGGCCCTGTTGGGATATCAGGTTACAGTTATAGAATCCCTGCCTGTTCCCGGAGGGATGATGATGGTCGGTATCCCCCGCTACCGCTTGCCCCGGGAGGTCATTGACAGGGAAGTGGCCATGATAGAGGAGCTGGGGGTGGACATACGCCTTAATACCAGACTTGGCCGGGATATAAGCATAGATGATTTGCAGGCAGAGGGTTTTCAAGCCTTTATAATAGCAATCGGGGCCCATTCCTCTTACAAGCTGATGATCCCCGGAGAGGACGAATACCGGCAAGTCGTTTCAGCCGTTGACTTCCTGCGCCGGGTAAACCTCGGTGATCACCACAAGCCAGGCCGGAAAGTAGCAGTAGTCGGTGGTGGAAACGTGGCCATAGATGCGGCCAGAACCTGTATCCGCCTCGGTTGTCAACAGGTCAACATCCTTTACCGGAGAAGCCACGACCAAATGCCGGCCCACAAGGAGGAGGTAATCGAGGCCGAGGAGGAAGGGGTCCACTTCTATTTCTTGACCATCCCATCTGAGATTGTCGGTCAAGACGGCAAAGTGACTGGCATCAAATGCCTAAGAGCTGAATTGAGCCAGCCGGATGACAGCGGCAGGCAAAAACCGGTGCCCATAAAAAACAGTGAACATGTCCTGGAGGTCGATGCCGTCATTCCGGCCATTGGCCAAGATATAGATATCGCCGGCCTGGAAGGTTTATCAGAGATCAACTGGACCCGCAGGAACACCATTTCTGTACATACCTCCAGCATGAGCACAGATAAACCGGGTTTTTTTGCAGCAGGCGACGTAGTCACCGGACCAGCTACTGTGGTCGAGGCGATTGCTGGTGGTAAGAGAGCCGCCTTGGCTATTCACCGCTATTTCGAGGGTATTCCCCAGCCATCCCTGCCCCCGGTACCTGTCAGGCGGAAAAGGGCCGATTTTTTTCACCTCCCAGCCAGTTTGAAAATGGATCTGAAGAGGTCTGAAGTCGAGGTTTTGAACACGGAAAGAAGAAGGATCACCTTTCAACAGGTTCACCTGGGACTTACGGAAGACAAGGCCTTAAAGGAATGCCAGAGGTGCCTGAGGTGTGACGTCTGCATAAGGTGTGGCAAATGCGTCGAGATATGTAGAGACAAAATGGGCATAGATGCCCTACACTTAGGTTATATGGATTTCGACAACCCGGGACCTACAGACCTAAAGATCACTGCAGAACGCTGTATCTGCTGCGGGGCCTGTGCCACAAACTGCCCTACCGGAGCCATGCAAATGGAAGATCGCGGACAGGAGAGAATACTGTCTCTCTGCGGCACGGAGCTGAACAGGCTGAAGCTGGAGTACTGCGAGTATTGCGGTCAAGTACTTGGTCCGGCCAGATACCATGACTATATTATGCAAAGGATCAAAGACATAAGTCCCGCCCTCGGCAATAGCAAGATCTGTATAGACTGCGCCAGGAAAAAGAGCGGCCAGATACATGCTGAAACCGAACCACCAAAATTTTGCTAACTGTTTTTCCAGGACCTAAAATAATACAACGTATGGAGGATCATGTATGACCTTTCGTCAGGGACAAAAAGTAAAAGTCTATAAAAAATCTGAAGACGAAAGCTGGGAAGGTTACATGGACGAATTTATTGGCATACATGGTTTGATCACAGATCCGGATGCCAATAAAAACGATCCCGATGCCTTGGTTGAAGTCAGTCTGGATGAAAAGGGGACTCATCGTCTCCCTCAGGACTGTCTAAAAATTATTTCTCAATAAAAAGGTCTATTATAAATGCCGCAAATAATATTAAATGACCAATGTATTCAGGTAGAAGAAAACAAGAACCTTTTGGCCCTGGCCAAAGAGCATAACATAAAAATACCCTCCTTATGCTATCACCCAGCCCTCACCCCGGCTGCTTCTTGTAAGCTTTGCGCAGTCGAAGTCAAGCTACCGGATAAACCCTCACAAATAAAACTGGCTTGCACCTTGAAGGTCAAAGAAGGAATGGAGATAAAAACTGAAACAGAATCTGTTACCAGGGCCAGAACTACTGCTTTTAACAATCTTCTAAAATATGCCCCTGAATCAAAATTCATCAGGAAAATGGCTCACGAATTCTCTATAGAGCTGGGCCCGGCTCCAGACGAATGCATTCGCTGTTTACTTTGTGTAAGGGCCTGTAAGGAAATCGTTGGTGCTGAAGCCCTGACTACAGAAAAAAGGGGCGGTAATATGTTTATAGTCCCCAGAGAGGGTAACAGATGCATAGGCTGCGGTACCTGTGTCAATATTTGCCCTACCGGAGCTATTCGCATGGAAGATCGGGACAATATACGCTATATTTATATAAGAGACGAAATTATAGGGCAAAATCCACTCCTGCGTTGTGAGGCCTGCGGTAAATATTTTGCTACTGGAAAATTCCTGGACCTTGTCCAGGAGAGGGAACGCAGGGCCAAACACCCTGAACTCAAGGAGCAACACTGTTATTGTCCTACCTGCGCCAAGCTCCTTTCGGACAGGATAAAAAGTGCCTCGCAAATGAAAAAGATGTGAACCACAAGATGAAGAAATTAAGAAATGATTTCTTTGTTCGTAATTGTGTAGTCCTTTGCAACTAATTGAAAAAGGGGCTTTCTTTTGAACTTTTTAGTGATAAAGCAGTAGAGTTTCTTATCTTATTTGATGGGGGAAACCCCACCGTGATTCAACGACAAAATAAAGATATCCGGACGAAATATTCAATATACCAATTAAATCTATCAAAAGCTCCCGATAACCTTCTAAAATTATTCTTATAAATTTTCATTCTTCTTTTCGTGTTTTTTCGTGTGTTTCGTGGGCTAAATTCTTTTCATCTTAACCCATGGAGATATGCAATATGACTCAGATCTGCAGTTCTTTTAAAGACGTTGTCCAGTTCGCCATAGATAAGGAGGAAAAGGCCAGGGAATTTTACAGCCAATGCCAGAACCAAGCCAAGAGCCCAGGACTTAAAAAGTTCTTTCAAGAGATGGCTGAAGAGGAACAAAGACATAAAGACCAATTGACCAAGCTGGACTTAGAGGGCAGATTAGGGGATATTCCACTCGAAGACACGCCAGACCTCAGCCTGAGTGACTTTATGATTGACGTCAAATTCAAACCTGACCTCAGTTATCAGGAGGCATTGGTTATGGCCATGAAAAAGGAGCAAAAGGCCCACGCCTTTTACGAGGCCTGGAAAAATCGCTGCACAGATCCTAAGACTAGCAATATCTTTAACTGGCTGGCTGAGGAGGAACTTAAGCACAAGCACAAGCTGGAAGACATGTATGAGAGTGATATTTTGGACTGGCAATAGCATCAACCTATAGTCATTCAAGTTCGCTCTGTCTTCTAGGCTATAAAATGTGAAAATCTTGATCCCCCAAATACAATATCCTGAAAAAAATTCTTCTTATGGGGAACAGCCAAAAGACGAGGGGAACTGAGACAATAAAAAGCATAGGTTTCAGCAAAATCTTCCCTTGAGTTTTGTTTGGCATGCTCAGAGATCCATTTCTTTTCCCAGGATCGTACTTTGTACATCCAGTGATCACGCTGTCCCTGATCCAAAGTTCTCAGAAAGACATAATGCCCTATCTCATGGTAGAGTATATGATAGAACTCAGCTAAGGACTGAAAAGGGAAAATAATAATTACCGACATATCTTTTTCATGGTAATAAAAGCCTTGAGTACGTGTACAAGAAGCCTTATTCTGTAAGAAGGAGATGGTAGTAGCTAAAGTGCGATACGGATCATACCGTATGGCTTGAATCCCTTCGTAATGAGATTTAGGCAGCCTACGTATCGCATTTGTCACCTGCTCTTTGGTGACAATCCTCTGACAATCAAAATTCGCTATAAGAAGCCTCATAGACGTTATAAATATAATATTTGGATAGTTATCCGTTTACTTCCAAATTCTTACTCCCTGAACCAGGCTCTATGCTTTTTTTATGTCAACTCCCATGACCCCATGACGGTCACAACGAAGCATGAAAAGACTTCATCTGGAAACCAAGACAGATCTGCTTGATTTTTTTCTTCGTTTAACCATCAACGTTCTTTTCATGTCAATGTGATATTGAGTCTAAATCTTTTTTATTGTTAACTCAAGTCTCTAAACATATCTTTCATGTTCCTTTCTACTGGCTTTGCCTTAAGATCTAAAATCAGGTTTATGGCCAGACAAAAATAAAATAGACTGGCAAGAGCCGTAGATCATAAAGTTTACTTGGGACTGAAGGCCTTAACCGCTTTTTTGAAACTTATCAAGTCCTGTCTGCTTTTGGGGGCTGAGCTGTATCTCAAACGGATATAAAGATCAGTCAAATTCTCAACCTCTTCTTGTTGATCCGGTAACTCTTTTTTGACCTTTTTGGACAGGTCAAGGGGGCCTTCATACCTGGCAAAGCTTAGGCCTGATTTGTGAAGTTTCCTTATATACTTGTAATACCATTTCAAAACCAGATCGGTTCTCCTTCTGAACGGCCGGAAAAGAATAGCTGCAATCAAGGCAAGGAGAATAAATAGTATTAAAAGTGTTAAAAGAATAGTCTTAGACAGGGCTTGCCAAGCAGAGTCTCCCAAGTTGAGGTACTTGAAAAGTTGGCTTTGTTTGGAAAAGGTATAATCAACAACCCACTTCTGCCAATTGTAGTTTATGGCATCGATGCCCAGACCTAATCCCTGAGACATATCACTTAGCCAACCAAGTCCTTGAATTCTTAAGAGTGATGGGCTATTCACCTTCGGTGCCACAGCCTGGATGCCCTGTTCAATCCGTTCCGGGGCCAGGACATTGGTCGGGTCAATCCGGATCCAACCTTGATCCTGAAGACAGGCCTCGACCCAGACATGGGCATCCGAGTCTCGAATAATGAAATAATCTCCCAAGTCATTTAGCTGACCTCCCTGATACCCGGCCACAAGCCGGGCCGGTATATTTTGATCCCGTAACATCCAGGCCAGGGCTTGAGCATAGTGCTCACAATATCCCTCTTTTGTCCGAAAAAGAAAATCATCAATCGGATCCTTTGGGCGCAACTTCAACGGTGTCAATGAATAGACAAAGTTATTCTCTTCCAAATAATCAAGGATATTAGCAAGATATTCTTTTGCTGAATTGGAGTTGTCATAGATTTTTTCCGTCAGACTTTGCGTTTTTGGATTTCCAACCGGATTTTCTTTCAAAGCCCGGTCATTTTGCACTTTCCCTGGAGAACAGATCTTGTAGTTTATGGAAGAAGTCAAGTCATACTGCACTCTTGTTTTGATCTTTTCCTTAGTCCTAAGAATAAATCCCGGTCTGAGCTCAGCACCTTCAGGTATACTTATAGGTATATCCAGAGACACCAATCGCCTGTTAAAGGTTGGTTCTAAAGTGATTGAATAACTGACGAGCTTGTCCTGCAAACAAATAGATGGGCTTTGTTTGGATCTATGTAGTCTTCCAGGTGTCCAAGCCCAACCATCAAAATCTCTAAAGACAAAGACACGCCAGTACATTTCTTTGGGCTTTGGCCGGTAATCATCAAAGGACACCCGGAAGGCCACATCAGAGGAAAGTATTAACCGACTGATACTGCCCGGAGAGATATGATCGGACAATCCTGTTATCCCTTGACTGGCAATGTCTTTAAGACCGATTAGACTACCAGGCAATCTGGGGAAGAAAAGAAAACAGACAATAGCTAAAGGCAAACCATGGCTTAAGATGAGACTACTTTGACCAATTATCTGTTTTAATTGAAACTTAGATTGGTGAAGGCTCATAAGGCTCAAAAGAAAGACCCATAAAAGGATGATAAGGTATAAGCCGATCCCAAGACTTTGTGAAAACAAAACAGTAGAAAATAAAAGAAAAAGCCCAAGGAAGAGGCTGACCATGGAGTCTCTGTACGATTTGATCTCAAATGTCTTGATCCCGAGCATCAAGGCTAGGAGAGCTGAACCTGGTTCCTGCCCTATGGGCATACCCCAAGAGACAAAAATACCAAAAAAAATTAACAAGCTCAGACAAAAAAGGACAATCCGTGAGGGACGGGGACAATTGAGTCCAATAACGAGCAGTCTGTAAGACCAAAGAGCAAGGAAAAACAGGCTAACCCATAATGGTTGCCAAAAGAGATGGGGGAGATAAGACAAAAGCAGGAATATAAGGATAATAAGGAGAGAAGATTCTCCACAGACAATGGGATTTTTGCCCTGAAACAAAGACAACTTGGTTGTGTTTAACTTTGGTTGAAGTAGATGCCAAGCCATTGATACTTATCGTGGTCATAATTTAAGGTTTA
>CAYUNZ010000026.1:0-21884 GCA_964446205.1 uncultured Desulfohalobiaceae bacterium
AAAGAATTGCCCTTTTTCAAAATATCAAATTTGTAACACGGCTAAACTGTTACAAGTTTTTAATTCGGAAACTAGATTTTTTTCGTTTGACAAGGAAATCAAGAAATTATGAGGAGGCGTATCTTAATACGTTGACGAAGAATTTTGAAGATTGACGCAGTCAAACGGAAAAAGGGCAGTTTCCGGAGAAAAACTAACTAATGGGTGAAAAATTGGATCGTTTAGATACAGATGTCCTTTTTTCCTTGACCAAGTTTACCTTGCCCCAGCTCCTGGTCAAATTTGAAGAGCGCTGGCCAAAGGAAAGAATAGCAATTCGGGAAAAGAGTCTGGGGATATGGCACAAGTATGACTGGTCCAGCTACCTCTATTATACGAGACTTTCGGCTTTGGGGATGATTGGACTTGGCATGCAAAGGGGAGACAAGGTCGGATTTATTGTCGACAATCAACCGGAATGGTTGTTCAGTGAAACAGGGGTTCAGAGCCTGGGCGGAGTCACCTGTTTCTTGTTCAATACCTTGATGGCCCGGGATACTGTCGAGATTCTTCTTTATATTCGGCCAGCCTGGCTTTTTGTCCAGAATCAGGCCCAAGTGGACAAGTTATTGCCTTATAGAGAAGAATTGTCCTTTGTCAATAAGATCATTTACATAGATCCGTTGGGCATGAGATCTTACAGCCAGGATCCATGGCTCATGAGCTTTAAGGATCTGCTTGATCAGGGGCAGGAAACAGACAAGGGGCAGCCGGATATTTTTGACCAGCATCTTTGGCAAGGCCAATCAGGGGATACAGCCATTATCCTCCCTTCGCCCGGGTCTAGAGGGAGACAGAAACAGGTCCAGTTTACTCATGCCAATCTGACCGAGATGGCTCAGAAGTGGCTGCAATCAGAAGACATAGGCATTGGTGACCACTGGTTTTCAATGTCGCCTGTCTGCTGGATCATGGAGCACCTCTTTAGTTTGTCTGTAGGGATATGCGGCGGTATAACCGTGAACTTTCCAGAGACCAGCGAGACCACTCTGCAGGATTTTCAAGAGATAGGCCCCAATATAATCATAGCTCCTCCTAGCTTCTGGGAAGAGCTCTTTTCCAAGATCCGGATCAAGATGATTGAATCTGGATGGCTAAAGCGGGCTTTTTACTACTTGGCCCAGAGGCTGGGAGAAGCTGTCTTGGACAGGAATAATCAGGGCCATAGGAATTTTCCCTTATTTCATATTTATAAGTGGATTATTACCAAGACCGTATCCAGGCCTTTATTGGACAGGATCGGCTGTCTTGAAGCACGGCTGGCATATACTGGTGGGGATTCGGTAAGTCCGGATCTGATAAGTTATTTTAATAAGCTGGGTCTTAATTTAAGACAAGCTTACGGCCTGATCGAAACCAGCGGTTTCTTTCAAATCCAGCCCAGGGAAACAACTGAATTTAATACTGTGGGTCAAACGTTACCGGGGACCAAAGTAGTTACTGATGACGACAAGGAGATCCTGGTCTCCAGCAGCACTAATTTTGCTGGTTATTATCAGGATCAAGAGATGACGGACAGCGTACTCCAGGATGGATGGCTGCGAACAGGCGATGTCGGATATTTCGATGACCAGGGTCAACTAATAGTCCTTGGCCGAAAGGAAGATTTGATAAGGACAAAGAACGGTCGGACCATTTCGCCGGACTTTATTGAGACCAAGCTCAAGTTTAGTCCCTACATCCAAAATGTTGTTGTTTTGGGCCAGGATATGGATTATCTGGGCGGACTCATTAATATAGACTTTAAGAACGTCGGCCACTGGGCCGAGAAGCGGAAAATTGTCTATACTTCGTATATCGAACTGTCCCGGCAAGCTGAGGTGGAGAGTTTGATCCAGGAAGAAGTGGCCAAGGTCAATGCTCAATTGGCAGAGGAGCTTCAAGTCAGAAAAGTAATACTGCATTATAAACTGCTGGACATGGATGAGGATGAGCTAACTCCGACCGGTAAGCTGAGAAGAAATATTGTCCTGCAGAAATACGCCGACCTTTTTCAGGCCATGTATTCCAATGTGGAGCAGATGCCAGTGTATGGTGAGG
Organism: uncultured Desulfohalobiaceae bacterium; assembly: GCA_964446205.1. Lineage (GTDB taxonomy): Bacteria > Desulfobacterota > Desulfovibrionia > Desulfovibrionales > Desulfothermaceae > CAYUNZ01. Next base: position 2,080 of record CAYUNZ010000026.1, read on the forward strand.
TAAAATATCGGGACGGTACTATCGTCCCCCTGGAGAGCACAGTAAAGGTATTGTCATTATAATGGAGCGCCTTTATGGATTTTTTTCTTCAGCTTTTAATTGAAGGAATATCCCTGGGATTTATTTATTCCTTAGCCGCACTTGGATTTGTATTGATCTTCAAATCCAGCGGAGTACTGAACCTGGCTCATGGTGAACTGCTAGCTATCGGGGCCTACATTTTTCTGGTCTTGTCTACCTGGGCCAATCTACCCATTATTTTGGCCTTTGCCTTAACCATGGCCGGAAGCTTTTTGTTGGGGATCCTTATCGAGCGTGTTTTTCTCCGTCCCCTTATAGGTGAGGTCCTCATTCAAGTTATTATGCTAACGGTTGGGCTGGGGGTTATGTTTAAAGGTCTGCTGCTTATCATCTTTGGTGGAGACAGGTATACATTTCGTCCCTTTTTACCTGATGCCCTTATCCTAAATTTGGGCAATATCACCATTCCCTCTGTTAATGTATTGGCTTTTCTGGTCGGGATCATCTTTCTCATTCTCTTTGGACTGTTTTTCAAATGTTCATCTCAGGGTATCTTTATGAGATCGGTAGCCGATAACCAAGAGGCTGCTTTTTCCCTTGGCGTACATGTCCGCAAGGTCTTTGCCCTATCATGGGCCATTGCTGCCCTGGTTGCAGCCATAAGCGGAATCATCCTTGGCATAATCAATGGCATCAATGTCAATGACTTGAGCGGAATCGGGCTAAAGGTCTTTCCTGTGGTAATACTGGGCGGCCTGGACAGTATTGGGGGGGCTATTGTAGGTGGCATCCTCATAGGGCTGCTGGAGACTTTTACTGCCGGATACCTGGGGACCTCGCTGCGGGAGGTGATACCCTATATAGCACTTATTTTCATTTTGATGGTCAAACCTTACGGACTCTTTGGCTTGAAAAAGATAGAGAGGGTCTGATGGTATCTTCTTGGTTTACACTTAGCCGATATGACTTTATTTTAACCACAAAGAAAATATAAGGGCTAAAAGTCATGGGTAGATTGCATTTCCATCGTTGCGGAAATTTTAGGGACTCATATCATCAGGAGCTCCGCATCTTTGAAACTGACTTTGGCCGGATGTGGATGTGCATAGGCATTTTCTTTCTTTTTGCTGTTCTTCCCTTTGTAAGCAGTTCATATTTACTCTATATTATCAATACCATTGGCATATACGCCATAGTGGCCATTGGGTTGAATATCCTTACTGGGACCACAGGGCTTATCTCTCTGGGACACGGAGCACTTTTCGGAGTAGGCGCTTATTCGGCAGCTATACTGACAACCAAGGCAGGCTTCCCTTTTTTGGTTGCTGTGCCAGCCTCCGGATTGATCACCGTGGCTATAGGAATAATCTTCGGCCTCCCTTCCACCCGGCTAAAGCACTTATATCTGATCATAGCTACCTTGGCCGGACAGTTTATTATCGAGTACGTGCTCATGCAATGGGAGGGGCTGACTGGTGGGGCCATGGGGATCTATGTCACCAATGTCAGCATTCTTGGTTTTGATATTATTAGTGAACGAACCTTTTTCTATATTATATACATCTTTTTGGTGTTTTTTACCTGGATAGCGGTTAATCTGCTACGAAGCAGCTATGGTCGAGCCTTTATCGCCATAAGGGACAATGAACAGGCAGCCGTTGGCATGGGGATCAACTTGTTTCCTTACAAGCTGCTCTCTTTTGCCATCAGCTCCTTCTACGCCGGTATTGCCGGGGCGCTATATACCTACTATACCATGAGCATTACCCCAGAGCCTTTCAATCTCTGGCTTTCTATTGAGTTTATCGCCATGATCATTATCGGTGGCATGGGCAGCGTTACAGGAGCCGTCTTTGGGGCTATTTTCATCACTGCCTTGAACGAGATACTGAACAACCTGGTCCAGGTCCTCATGAATATTGAGGCATTCTCCGAATTTGCCCTGACTATCGCACCAATCCAAAGCTTTATATATGGTTTGGCCATTGTCCTTTTTATCATTTTCGAGCCTATGGGCCTGGCCCAAATCTGGCACAGGGTCAGAAACAGCTTCAGACTGTGGCCCTTTTCTTATTAGACCATCATGACCTGCTCCAAAGGGTCTTTGTTTGGCTTAAAATTCGTTAGAGGGTATGAATTTTCAGAAGAATGCTTTCATAGCGGCCGTCAGGCAGGGAAAGACCAAAGATGAAATACCATAGTCTGACCGTAGCTTAAAAGGTTATTTATTGAATGGACAATGACATAAGACTCAGACTCAACAATGTAAGCGTTGTCTACTCCAATGTGATCCAAGTCTTGAGAGGGGTCTCTCTTTCTGTGGGAAAGGGACAAATAGTTTCCCTGCTTGGAAGCAATGGGGCGGGAAAGAGTACGACCCTGAAATCCATTTCAGGTCTGTTGAATACAGAGAATGGCAAAGTAACCGAAGGCTTGATTGAGTTTAACGGCACAACGATCCACAACTTGCCGCCGGAAAAGATTACCCGAAAGGGTATCATCCAGGTCCTGGAAGGCAGGAAGGAATTCAAGCAATTGACCATAGAGGAGAATCTCCGGGTAGGCACATCTGCCAGGCCCGGGCGAAGATTCCAGAAAGACCTTGGACTGGTTTACAACTATTTCCCTAGGCTGGAAGAAAGAAAGAAGTCCCTGGCAGGATTTTGCAGTGGGGGAGAGCTGCAGATGCTAGTCATCGGCAGGGCCATGATGGCCAACCCCTCTCTTTTGCTTTTGGACGAGCCTTCTTTGGGCTTAGCTCCACTCTTGATGAAGGATATATTTCAGATCATAAAGAAAATAAACCAGGAGCAGGGGACAACGATCCTGATTGTGGAGCAAAATGCCAATTTGGCCCTACAAATAGCCAACTATGGTTATGTTATGGAGGACGGGAATATCGTCATGGAGGGTTCGGCAAAAGAACTGAAGGAAAATCCGGACGTAAAGGAGACCTATTTGGGCCACTCCAGCTCTGGGGAGCTCAGGTCCTTCCGAGAGGTCAAGACCTACAGGCGACGTAAGAGATGGCTCTAAATGGCTTTAGGTATTTATACCCAGATAAGTAATTTGTTTATAGATTTTTCATGAACGTAAACCGAAGAACGTTGACTGTTTACCGTGGACCGTGAACCGCAAGATGAAGAGATTAAGAAATTACCCCTTTATTCTTATTTCTTCGGTCCACGGTCAACATTCTTTCATATTAACCCACATCCAGCCCTTTCAAAAGGGCTGGACAACGAAGCATGAAAACTTTGAACTGTAATACGATGTAATGTTGATTTTTTGATTCTTTTTTTCTTCGGTCAACGGTCAACGGTTCACGGTCAACATTCTTTCATGTTAAGTTCTTACCGGGTCAGCTTGCGATGTTTGACCTGGCTTTGCTTGTTAGCATCGTGCCCAAGTCTTTTTTGTTTGTCCTCCAAGTATTCGCTGAAATTACCGTCAAACCAGATCACTTGACTGTCGCCTTCAAAGGCCAGGATGTGGGTGGTCACCCTGTCCAGGAACCAGCGGTCGTGGCTTATAATCAGGGCACTGCCGGCGAAGTTTAGCAGGGCGTCTTCCAAAGAGCGCATGGTGTTTACGTCCAGATCATTGGTTGGTTCGTCCAGGAGCAAGAGGTTGGCCCCCTCTTTGAGCATCATGGCCAGATAAACCCGGTTACGCAGGCCTCCAGAGAGCTCGGAGACTTTCTTTTGTTGTTCGGAGCCGGTAATGTTGAATCTGGCTACATAAGCCCTAGAATTGACCTCCCTGTTGCCGAGTTTGATTTTCTCTTGACCCCCACTTATAGCCTCCCAGACAGTGTTTTCCTGCTCTAGATTGCTCCTGATCTGCTCGACATAGGCCATTTTTACACTGGGCCCCAATTCCATTTTACCGGAATCAGGCTCTTCTTGACCGGTAATCATCCTAAACAAGGTGGTCTTACCGGAACCGTTTGGTCCGATTATCCCTACTATAGCCCCTGCAGGGATCAAGATCGACAGATCTTTGATAAGTAGCTTGTTCTCAAAATCCTTACTCAGGTTTTCTGTCTCCACTACCTTGTTGCCTAGCCGAGGTCCTGGAGGAATGACAATATCCTGATCATCGAAATCACTACCCCGGTTGAGAAGCAGCTCATAGTTATTGATTCTGGCTTTGGTCTTTTTGTGCCAGTCGTGAATGTTCATCCCGATCCATTCTAGCTCTCGTTCCAGGGTCTTTTGCCAGATCTTGTCCGATTTTTTTTCCTTGGCTAGACGAGTCATCTTTTGTTCAAGCCAGGAAGGGTAGTTGCCCTTCCAGGGCACCCCGTATCCCCGATCAAGTTCCAATACCCAACCGGCTACGTTGGTCAAAAAATAGCGGTCGTGAGTAATGGCTATTACTGTTCCCTGATAAGAGTGTAAATAATGTTCAAGCCAGGCCAAGGTCTCTGCGTCCAAGTGGTTGGTTGGTTCGTCAAGGAGTAAAATGTCCGGTTGCTGTATGAGTAGCCGGCATAAGGCTACTCGTCGTCTCTCCCCGCCGGAGATGGTCCTAATCGGTGTGTCCCCGGGAGGACAACGCAAGGCATCCATGGCCATCTCTAGTCTACTGTCAATGTCCCAGGCTCCCGAGGAGTCCAACAGATCTTGTATCTCGGCCTGACGCTCTAAGATCTTTTCCATCTCCTTATCATCCATGGGTTCAGCTAGCTTTTCATTAATATGTTCAAATTCGTTTAACAGATTGAATACTTGTTGAGCTCCCTCGGCGACAACTTCTTTTATGGTCTTGGTCTCATCAAGTTCGGGCTCCTGTTCAAGGTAGCCCAGGGTATATCCCGGGGACAGGTGGGCTTGGCCTTCAAAATCCTGATCCTTCCCGGCTATAATCCTGAGCAGGGTGCTTTTGCCAGACCCATTTAGACCTATAACCCCTATTTTGGCCCCATAAAAATAGGATAGGGAAATGTCCTTTAATACTGGTTGACCCTTATAGTATTTGCTCACACCCATCATGGTATAAATTATCTTTTCTTGTTCCTGTTGAGCCATAAGAATTTTTTCTCCTTAAAAACTTTATTTGATATCAATTTGTAACTGTTTAGCCATTTGCAACTAATTGGAAAAGGGTCTTTCTATTGAACTTGTTAGTGATAACGCAGTCAAGTTTCTTATCTCACCCGGTTAAAACCAGCATAGCTGGCCCGCCCATGGCGGAATTTAACTGGGTGAGATTAGAAGCTCCAGGCTTGAAAAGGTAAGTTCAAAAGAAAGTCTCTTTTTTATAGGACTAAACTAATACATCAATTTTTGTTTCTTGATTTAAGATAGATCTGGATAAATATATTTTGCTTGGAGGCAAAATACAAGTACTTGTTAAGGCTTATTGATAATGCTACTTTTCTGTTTCCAGAAGACAGATTCTATGTATCTGGTTAGACGTTTGCAAATAAATACATTTGTTTGGAGAAGAATATGTCAGAAGATTATAATCAAAAGAATTTTGCTGAGCTGCTAGAGAGCTTTGACATAAAGTCAGGTTCGGAGCTCAAGGTAGGAGACAAGGTCCAGGGGAAGATAATAAATGTCAGTCAGGACAAAGTTTATATCGATACCGGGGCTAAGACTGACGGTGTGGCTGAAAAAGAGACCCTGCTCGATAAGCATGGGGACTTTCCCTATCAGGAAGGCGACCGGATTGAGTTGTTTGTTGTCTCCTGCCGGTACAACGAGATCCGACTTGGCCCATCACTAGCAGGTGGCGGTCCAGAGCTTCTGCAAGAGGCCTTGGATAAAGGAATGCCGGTTGAAGGTACAATCAAAGAGATCTGTAAAGGGGGTTACCGGGTTAAAGTTATGGGCCAAACCGCCTTTTGCCCATTCAGTCAGATGGATATAAGACCAGTTGAAGACTCGGAATCATTGATCGGACAGTCCAAGTCCTTTTTGATAAATCGAGTTGAAGAAGGGGGTCGGAACATTGTTATCTCAAGAAGAGCACTATTAGAGAAGGAACGGGCCGAATCTTTACAATCCTTTATAGAAAGGACCAGCCCAGGAGATGTCCTGCAGGGTACAGTAACTAAGGTTCAATCTTATGGGGCCTTTGTTCAGGTAGCACCCGGACTAGAGGGAATGGTCCATATAAGTGAGTTGAGTTGGTCTAAATCCCTGGCCCCTGAAGAGATAGTCTCACCAGGGGACTCGGTCAGAGTAAAACTCTTAAGTATCAAGGAGCAGGAAAAGGGGGGACCTCGTATCGAGCTGTCTATGAAACAGACCGAGGCTGATCCTTGGCAAAGAGTCGCTGAAAAGTTCAAACCAGATACCCTAGTCAAGGGCACGGTTACCAAACTAGCAGATTTTGGAGTCTTTGTCGAGATTGCCCCTGGTATTGAAGGTTTAGTTCATATAAGTGAGATGAGCTATATCAAAAGAGTACATAAGCCTGAGGACGAAGTCTCTGTAGGTGATCAGCTGGCCATAGTTATAAAGGAGATAGATCCGGAGTCCAAGCGTATCTCCCTTAGCATGCGTGATGCTGAAGGGGATCCCTGGCTGGGACTTGAGGAGCGATACCATAAGGGGCAAAAAATACAGGGAGTTGTTAAGAACAAGGACAATTATGGCCTTTTTGTTCAGTTGGAGCCGGGTGTGGTCGGGCTAGTGCCTAAATCCAAACTGGAACGTAGTTTGGAAGTTACTCCGGACAAGATCAAATCTGGAGAGACATTTGATGTGATCCTGGAAGAAATCGACCAGGAAAATCGACGCATTACTCTTACTCCTGCTGATGCTACAACTAACGGAGATTGGAAATCTTATGCCTCTTCAGCAGGTGAAGGATTAGGTTCGCTAGGTGAAAAACTCAGACAGGCCATGGAGAGGAAAAAGTGATCCAGACTTGCAAGTAAGATATGACTGAACTCAGACAAATAATTGACTAATGGACCTAGTTACTGTTGTCTATGGATAAAAAGAATGCAAAGACTCTAAATCCCAAGGGTTAAATATATGGATATCCCCATTTTGAATGAGTTGGTCATTGTTTTTGGCTTGTCCATCGGGGTCATTATTTGTTGTCATCGGCTTAAGATTCCGCCTATTATCGGTTTTTTACTAACCGGATTGTTGGCCGGACCGCATGGTTTGGGATTGATTCAGGCTACTCATGAGGTGGAGGTCTTGGCCGAGATCGGGGTTATTCTGCTGTTGTTTGTTATTGGTATGGAGCTGTCTTTTGAGGAGTTGTTGAAGCTTCGTAAACCAGTTTTTTTGGGTGGATTGTTTCAGGTCTTGATGACCATTCTTGTCTTCTATGGCCTGACCTATGCTTTGGGTTTTTCAATTAGTAAAGCAATTTTTGTTGGATTTTTAGCTGCCTTGTCCAGTACAGCTGTTGTACTCAAGCTCTTGACAGAACGAGCTGAGATCAATGCCCCCCATGGACGTATCAGCCTAGGTATCCTTATTTTCCAAGATATCATCGTGGTGCCTATGATGTTGTTTGTACCTATATTGGCTGGTGGATCAGGGAACTTAGGTCTGACACTCCTTGTCCTAGCTGGAAAGATTTTACTTATAATCGGGGTCATGTATGTCCTGGCCAAGCTGATCTTGCCTTGGGTCTTGTTGGTGGTGGTACAAACCAGGAGTAGAGAGCTCTTTTTGTTGACCACCTTGGGACTTTGTTTTTCTATTGCTTTGTTGACTTCCAGTTTTGGCCTTTCCTTATCTCTAGGTGCATTCCTGGCCGGTCTTCTGATTTCAGAATCAGAATACAGTCTAAGCGCTTTAGAAGGAATCTTACCTTTTAGAGACGTCTTCACCAGCCTTTTTTTTATCTCCATTGGTATGCTGTTGGATACTGGGTATGTATTTGAGCATTTGTGGTTGGTCATATTGATCTCAATAGGGATTTTGCTGATCAAATCAATGATCGCTACAGGAGCAAGTTGGATTCTACGTTATCCTTTGCGAGTAGCGGCTCAGACGGGTCTAGGCCTGGGACAGATAGGGGAGTTTTCTTTTATTCTGGCCGGAGTAGGCTTGAGTTCTGGTTTGATTGTCATAAATGAGTATCAGCTATTTTTGTCAGCTGCTATCTTAACTATGGCTGTAACCCCTTTCTTAATAGTTTCAGCCCCGAGATTGGCTTCTCTTTTACCTGGTAGGAGTAGTTCTTTGCTAGCTATGGAAACTAGACCAGAAGGGTTTGAGGCATTAAAGGATCACCTTATTATTGTTGGTTTCGGGATAGGAGGGAAGCATCTGGCCAGGGCGGCTAGGATGGCCAATATTAGTTATGTTGTGGTCGAGATGAACCCTGATACGGTTCGGGAAGAAAAATCAAAAGGGGAACCAATATTTTACGGAGACGCATCTCATAACGCGGTTTTAGAACATGCCGGAATCAGCTGGGCTCGTATTCTGGCAGTGGTTATTGCTGATCCAGCTGCAATTCGACATATAACCGAATCCGCCCATCGTCTTAATCCTGGTCTGCATATCATTGTCCGTACAAGATTTGTAAGTGAAATTAACCCGTTGAAAACTCTAGGAGCCCGAGAGGTAATTCCGGAAGAGTTTGAGACCTCGGTGGAGATATTTAACCGTGTTTTGAGTGCCTATCTGGTTCCACGAAATGAGATCGACAAATTTACGGCTGAGGTGAGAGCTGAGGGTTATGGGCCTTTGCGTGAGAGACAAGAGACATGGGAGCCGAGTTGTGATTTAAGTGGTATTTGTTCTGGTTTTGAGGTTGTCTCATTGAATGTTTACAATGGTTCTTTCATGGATGGGCGTTCTTTGCAGGATGCAGAGCTACGTAAAACGCATGGGCTAAACGTTGTGGCTGTGCAGCGTCAAGGGCAGATGATAGCTAACCCGGATGCCAAATTTGTGCTCCAAGCTGGGGATATTGCCTATGTGTTTTCAAAACATACCAGGATAAAGGACAAAGAATACCTTTTTGCTGCTTCAGAACAGGATCAAATATGATAAAAAAACGTGCAACCAAGTCAATCTAGCTACAACCTATAGCTTGCCCTTTTTACTTTAAAGAAACAACTTTCAAAAATAAGTAAAAATTTAAAGCTTACAAAAAATAATTTCCACTCAAAGACTGCAAAAAATATTATTGACCTACATTGCGGTTTGTCATTAATCGCTGAATGAATAGGATCTCTTTTTGTTAGCAGCACTTACTAAAGAGTGCTAAAAATAGATCAAAGGAGGCGATTATGGCAATCAAACCACTGCAGGACAGGGTTTTACTAAAGAGAGTTGAAGAAGAGGAACGCTCTGTTGGTGGAATAATTATCCCTGATACTGCCAAGGAAAAACCGATGCGGGGTGATGTCATTGCAGTTGGACCTGGGGCAAAGGATGAAAACGGGCAGCATAAAGAGATGTCCGTCAAACAAGGTGACCGGGTTATGTTTAACAAGTTTGCCGGAACCGAGATCCAGATTGAGGGTGAAGAGCATTTAATCATGCGCGAAGATGAAATAATTGCCCTGATTGAATAATAAATTTGCATAAAAAAAGATAGGAGGTGCATATGCCAGCCAAACAAATACAATTTTCAGAAGAAGCTAGAAATGGGTTAAAACGGGGAGTAGAAAAACTTGCTGACGCGGTTAAAGTAACTCTCGGACCACGTGGCAGGAATGTGGTTATTGATAAGTCCTTTGGTTCTCCGACAATCACCAAGGACGGTGTGACTGTGGCCAAAGAGATCGAGCTTGAGGACAAGTTCGAGAACATGGGTGCCCAAATGGTCAATGAAGTAGCTAGCAAGACTAGTGACAATGCCGGTGATGGTACCACAACGGCCACCATTTTGGCTCAATCCATCTTTAACGAAGGCTTGAAACTGGTAGCGGCTGAGCGCAATGCCATGGCTGTTAAAAGCGGAATAGACAAAGCTGCTCAGGCTGTGGTCAATGATCTGGACAGCATGGCCCATTCAACCAGAGAGGAAAAGGAAATTGCCCAGGTGGGTACTATTTCAGCCAACAATGATACCTCCATCGGTAATCTCATTGCTGATGCCATGAACAAGGTGGGTAAGGAAGGTGTTATTACTGTCGAAGAGGCCCAGGGCTTGGAAAATACACTGGATGTAGTCGAAGGCATGCAGTTTGATAACGGATATTTGTCCCCCTATTTTGTAACCAATCAGGAGAGAATGACTGCCGAGCTGGAAAAGCCCATGATATTGATCCATGAGAAGAAGATCTCGAATATGAAAGACCTGGTCCCGGTTTTGGAACAGGTTGGTAAGCAGAACAAGCCCTTGCTAATCATAGCTGAGGAAATTGAGGGAGAGGCTCTGGCTACGCTGGTAGTCAATAAGCTGCGAGGAGTCATCAATGTCTGTGCTGTAAAGGCTCCTGGCTTCGGAGATCGACGTAAGTCCATGCTCCAGGATATTGCTATCTTGACTGGTGGTCAGATGATTTCTGAAGATTTGGGTGTCAAGCTGGAAAACGTGACCATAAATGATCTTGGTCAGGCCGATCGAATTACCATTGACAAGGAAAATACTACTATTGTTGGCGGCAATGGTGATGTCGGGAGTATTAGAGATAGGGTGTCCCAATTGCGGACTGAAATCCAGGAAACTACATCTGACTATGATCGGGAAAAACTACAGGAGCGCTTGGCCAAATTGGTGGGAGGCGTTGCGGTAATAAACGTAGGAGCAGCGACTGAGTCGGAAATGAAAGAGAAAAAGGCTCGGGTTGAAGATGCCCTTAATGCCACCAAGGCTGCTGTTGAAGAGGGTATTCTGGCCGGTGGAGGTGTTTGTCTGGCCAGGTGTGAAAAGAGTCTGGATCAGGTCAAGGCCCTGGATGAAGACGAGAAGGCAGGGGTAGAAGTGGTTCGCAAGGCTTTGAGCGAACCCTTAAGACAGATAGTGACCAATGCCGGTTATGAAGGCTCCATTGTGGTTGAGAAAGTCAAGGAGGCCCAAAAGCCAGAATACGGTTTCAATGCTGCCACTGGTGAGTATGAGGACTTGGTCCAGGCCGGGGTCATTGATCCCAAGAAGGTGACCAGGAGTGCCCTCCAGAATGCTGCCTCCATTGCTTCTTTGATCCTGACCACCGAATCCACTATTGCTGAGAAACCTGAGGAAAAAGATCAGTCAGACGCCGGTGGTGCCCCAGGAATGGGAGGCATGGGCGGCATGGGCGGAATGGGCGGAATGATGTAATAAGCCCTCTGCCTATACAAGGATGTGGACCGTGAACCGTTTTTAGCTTCTTCATCTTGCGGTTCACGGTCAATAACTTTAATTTTTGGCTACTTGGCAAAGATCAACTTGAAGCCTTCTGTAAAGATTGTCGGTTAGTTTACTTATGGCCTTTACGTATTTTGATGGCTCATCTAAAGGAATTGAATGGCTATTTAAGGAATAGGTTTTGTGAAATACAACCTCATTGTCCTCAGATGTCTGGAGGATTATCTCCGCTTTGATCTCTGCCAGCCCTGTGTCTACCTTTTGTTTTAAGCAAAATCTTTTAATCCTGCCCGTTAATTCATAGCTTGTTCGAGTTTCAGTCATTGATTTGACTGCCAAAGGGAAAAGGCTATTTTGACTAAAGTCTTGCTGCAAGCTCTCCGCAAGCATTATGCCGGGAAGGGCTGCCCACTGATGCTTTCGAGAGAAAACAATCGTGCCGTTGGTTCTTATAACAGCCATTTGTGTTCGGTTGAAGGGTTCAGAAGTTTCGAAGTCCCAGATTCGCAAGCCCCCGTTAAATGATTGGCTGCATGAGGTTCTGTCTGCCTGGGTTTGAAGCAAGTAGAAGACAGGTTGTGTTTTTTCCGGTCGAATCATGGAAGTGCAGCCTGAGAACAAGAAAATTAATGACAAAATAGAGGTTATAACCAAAGTACGCATAATCATTTATTGAACGGCTCCCTTGTTTCTGTTTGATTCAGTATCCGTCCTGGATCTGTTCGCAAAGAGCGGGCCAAATTCTGGATCTCTGCTAGGACTTGATTCAGTTGAAGCAAACTTTGTCGAAATTGCCTTAGTGATTTTGTGATTTGGCTATTTGAGGTTTGAAGGGAATTTTCCAGACTGCCCAGAGTACTGTTGAGGTTATCGGCTAGATGGGCAATAAAACCAGGCGTGAGCCTGTCCATCTCTTGCTCCAGGGATTTGCTTATTTTTCTAGCCGATTTACTTGTGGCCACAATATTATTCAATGTTTGATTCAGGCTTTGGCTGTTTCCTGGTTTGTTCAGAGAGGCAGTGAAAGTCTCAAAACGTTGGAAGACATCTTTGAGATCTTGGGTAGCCATATGGATGTTGCTAAAGCTCTTATTGAGCCTGCTTTTGTTGATCAGACTATTAGCGTTTTGAGCCAATTTCTCCCATTCAGTTACAAGATTATTGACCTTTAGTCCTTCCACTTTTTTATACAGATCAACCAGGGCCTTTTCCACCTGTCTTATCCGGCCTGGAATGGCAGGAATTAATGGATATTTCAACTCAAAATCGATCTCTGGGGTTATTTCTTTTACATTGGTCGGAGCCTGGGTAATGGTCAAATACGACTGACCAGTAATGCCTTTGATAGTCCGGCGAACTGCCATAGTGTCTTTTGGCTTGAAGTCAGCACTTAAATCCACCAAAACCCGGACAAGATTTTTACCTTTAGGTGAGACTAATTCCAGACTGCTTATCTTGCCTACTTCCAAGCCGAGATATTTGACTTTGGAGCTGGAGCTAAGACCTTGAACCGAGCTGTCAAAATAGGTGACATATGTCTTGGTTTCTCGGAAATATTTAGTGGTACCAAGCCAGAAAAGCCCGCCAGCAATTATAATAACAGAAGCAAGGAAGAAAAGGCCGATTTTGAAATGACTGATTGTTGTCATTAGCCCTTCTTTGTGTTTTTTCTATCGATTCTACGTTGAAAAAATGTCTTTACTCTGGGGTCTTCGGAGTTGTATTGCAGCTCTTGAAGTGTACCATAAGCGATAATCCCTTTGACTTCCTTATCTAACATAATACACCGAGAGGTGATATTTTCCAAGGTCATGACCTCGTGACTAACGACTAGTACGGTTATGTCCAAAAATTGGTTTACCTCAAGCAAAAGATCGTCAATGCCCATGGCTGTAGCGGGATCGAGACCAGATGTAGGTTCATCACAGAGGAGAATCTCGGGATCTAGGGACATGGCCGCGGCTAGGCCGGCCCTTCTAACCATGCCTCCGCTGAGTTCAGAAGGCATAGAATGAATATTTTTTTCCAGCCTGACCATCTCCAACTTCAAACGAACAATATGCTCGATTAGCTTTTCGGGTAAATTGGTAGATTCCCTGAGACGAAAGGCAATGTTTTCGCCAACTGTGAGCCAGTCAAGCAGAGCCCCTGATTGAAAGAGGACTCCGATCTGACGTCTGACCCGGGCCAGGGCTTCTTCATCCTGCTCTGAAGATAGTCTTTCTCCGCCGATATTGATTATTCCTTGTTTGGGTCTTAGCAAACCGATCAAGGCCTTAAAAAGGGTGGTCTTACCACAACCACTGGAACCCAATATGGCAAAGATCTCTCCTTTCCGGACAGAGAAGCCGACATCCTCCAGGATATTGGTCTCATTGTATCCAACTGTGAGGTTTTCAACAGTGATAATATCCCTGTTCTGACTTATAAGTTCCTTGTTCAGCCAATTTGCCTGCTTGACCATAAAATGGGCTACCATCCGAATTTATTGAAAATAGCGGCAAAGGCCGTGTCAACCAATATAATAATAAATATGCTGCTGACAACAGAGGCAGTAGTATGTATGCCGACGCTGTCTGCGGTATTTTGGGTCCTTAATCCGTGATAGGAGCCGGTCAAGCCAATGATTAACCCGAAAACACAGGCTTTAATCAGTCCAGTATAGATATTCTCTGGGTTCAAGGTAGCTTGAACTTTGTTGAGAAAGGCTATTGGAGATAGATCCAAAAAGGCTGTGCTAGTCATTAGACCGCCCAAGATGCCGGAAGCATCAGCCAGCATGGTTAGTAAGGGTGTAGCGACGCAAATGGCCATTACTCGAGGCAATACAAGAAAGCTGATGATATTGAAATTCATGACGGCCAGGACATCGAGTTCTTGTCTGACCTTCATAGTCCCGATTTTGGCTGCAAAGGAGGTTCCAGAACGTCCGGCTATCAATATAGCTGTCAAAACCGGTGACATTTGACTGGTAACCGAACGGGCAACCATATCAGCAACATAAATTGGTGCCCCGAATGTATTGGCCACTGTTTCCCCTTGGAAGACAACAACCATTCCGGTGAGGGCATTTAAGCCACATACAAGGAAAGCCGCTTCGGAGCCGACCTGCTGAAGATGGTATAGAAAATCGTTAAGGCGAATCTGCCTAGGATGTTTGAGAAGTATAAGGCTGGCAGAAACAAATTTACCGAGAAAATTTATCAGATGGTAAATACCATTAAGCTTGTTGGTGTTCCAGAAGCCCAGTCGGGAAATCCATCCAGGCTGAGTATATTGCTGTGTTTGCCCGTTGGTTACAGGAGGTTTTTGTTCGTAATCAAGGATTCGTTGGGCTGTTTTGGGCAGATTTTGTAAAGTAAGCCTTATCCCCTGATTAATACAGCGTTTTTTGAGATCCAGCAAAAGGGCGACACCGGCAGTATCAATAAAGCTTATATCCTGCAAGTCACAGACAAGGTCAGTCAAGGATTCATCCATCAAACGGTAAGTCATCCATTCCCAAAGTGATCCACTCTGATTGTGGTCCAACTGACCCTTAAGATTCAGGAAAATTGTCCCATCCTGTCTTTTTTCAGTTTTCTGTATCATATATCAAGCAGGTCAAGGAAGAGGTTGACTTGAAGAAGGGTTGACCGTGAACCGTTGACCATGTACCGAAGAAATAAGAATAAAGGAATCATTAAACTTGACATTTTCAAATACTGAAAAATAAATGAAAGAATAGATTAAAAATATGTGAATGGAGCTTTTTTGTCAAATTTTTCTATGGATATCAATAACAAACTGCAACTGTTTCCTCGATTTAATGATGGCTTTTCTTTGCACTCGTTAGTGCTAAGGATGTAAAGTTTGTTTTGATGGGGGATACGATACCCCAAACTATAAATATTTGTCTGAAAAACAGAAACCTCTTGTCAAAATCAAGAAATCGATTTAATAGAAATATATGAAGAGAAGTAAGATTATTAATTGAAAGAATCAAAAATAATTGACTTAGACATAGTTTAATATTGAAGAATGTGGACTGTTCACCGTCGACCGTTGAACGAAGAGATAAGAAACGTTCCAGTGTATCTTATTAAATTTAGTCAGAACCAAGATTGTAATATCACAGAGTATATTCTGCCCTTACCTTTAATACTTGAAGATAGTAATGTAAGGGATAAAAATGACCTTTTTAAGACAGAAGGAGATATGGATATGCAAGAACAAGCAAAGGATTATTTTCATACCTTGTATGAGGTGGTAAAAGATGTCAATTCCAGCTTGGATCCAAAAACTGTAATCAAAAAAGTGGCTGAAAAGGTTAGTTGGGCTATGGATGTCAAGGCTAGCAGCATAAGGCTTCTAAGTAACAACAAGAGTTATCTTTTGGCCGGGGCGTCGTATGGTTTGAGCCAAAGCTATTTGCGCAAAGGGAAAATAGAAGTAGCCAAAAGTGGATTGGATCAGGAAGTCTTGCAGGGGCAAAACGTATATGTTTGTGATGCCTGTGCAGATAACCGTTTCCAATATCCGGAAGCAGCTAAAGAGGAAGGTATAACCTCGGTTATGGCCGTTCCTCTGAAGCTTTTGGGCCAGGAGGTCATTGGAGTACTTCGAGTTTATTCCAGTGCTAGAAGGGAATTCAGTCAGGAGGAAATAGAATTCTTGAACGCCATGGCTGATTTATCGGCCATGGCTATTAACAATGCTATAGCTTATGACAATATAAAATATGAGCATGAACTCTTGAACAGGTATACTTATCAATTATTTGAAGACTAAAGAAGGAGTTAGAATATATGGCTAGACTAAAAATAGGAATTAACGGTTTTGGTCGTATTGGTCGGTTGGTCTTAAGGGCCTTGCGACTTTACTATCCAAACTCACTACAAGTTGTTGCAATAAATGATCTTTTTGAAGCCTCAAAAAATGCCAATTTGCTCAAATATGACAGCACGTATAGGAGGTGTCCGGACAAGGTAAGTGTGGACGGAGATAAGATCTATGTTGATGATTGGACAATCCAGAACTTTTCTTATACTGACCCCAAAAGGATACCCTGGGCAGATTGGGACGTAGATATAGTTATTGAGTCTACCGGTATTTTTCGTACCGGCCCCCAGGCTAGAGCTCACCTGGAGTCTGGGGCCAAAAAGGTTATTATCACTGCTCCAGGAAAGGAAGTGGACAATACAATTGTCCTAGGAGTAAACACTGAGGATTATTCCCCTGATAAGGATCAGATAATATCCAACGCCTCCTGTACCACGAACTGTCTTGCCCCTGTAGCTTCTGTACTCCATCGCTCCTTTGGTATTCAGATAGGTTCTATGTGTACTATTCACGCTTACACTAATGATCAGAGGATTCTGGATTTACCACACAAGGATCCAAGAAGAGCCAGGTCTGCGGGGCAAAATATTATCCCCACCACTACCGGAGCGGCCAAAGCAGTTGGTCAGGTCATACCGGATCTGGAAGGACGCATTGACGGCTATGCCATCCGAGTGCCTGTACCTACAGTCTCAGTGGTTGATTTTACTGCCCGAGTCAATAAGTCGACCAATACCCAGGAACTAAATCAGGTCCTGCAGGATGCGGCTGAAGGCGATTTAAAAGGCATTATGGCTTATAGCCAGGAACCTTTGGTTTCTTCGGATTATATTATGGACCCCCATTCTTGTATTGTTGATCCGGAATTCAATTCTGTACGGGAGGAGAATTGGGTCAAGGTTATGGCCTGGTATGACAATGAGTGGGGATACTCCTGCCGAGTGGCTGATTTGGCTGAGATAATAAGGGAAAAAGGTTTGTAAGGCATGTCAATACGAAAGAATGTTGACCGTTAACCGTTTACCGTTGACCGAAGAAATAAGAGTAAAGGAGTGTATAGTAGAAAATTCTATGAAGACAGCTAATGGGAAGAAAATTTTGCAGGAGCTAAGGACTGCTTATAGGGTTATGGAACCATTGTTTAAATAAAATTTTCCTTTTTAAGCCAAGGTGCACATGAAGGGGCACATGAAAACCCTTCAAATTAAAAAATCCGGCTTTTTTAAAAGCCGGATTTTGTTGTCTATGGCGGAGAGGGAGGGATTCGAACCCTCGAACGGGGATTAACCCGTTACTCGCTTAGCAGGCGAGCGCCTTCAGCCGACTCGGCCACCTCTCCATTTGTCTAAAAGTAAGTATTAAGAAATTATCAATCAATTTTTATATTATAACTAAACGGTCAAAAATCGCTCAATTTAAATATAAATTCTTTCCTCCTTAAAATCAAAATAGATATTAACCAAGTAAAAAATTAATGTCAAGTTATAAAAAGTTGCATCAGATATAGCTATAAGCACTTTTTGGGTTAGAATAAGAGCTAATCATTCTTTTGACATGCCCCACTAAAAATGATCCAATCATAGTTATCGAACGGTGGTGGATCAATTGTTCTAAAAGAGAAAAAGTTGAATCCGTCGAAAACATTAAAAGGAATACTATCTGCTGGTAAGGAAAAAATAGTATCCCACTGAGCTTCTTTAACTCCCTGTCGCCAAGGGACAAATCCGTCTGAAGAATAAGTGACTAGCTTGTTATCTTTATCAAAAAAATAAATTTCCCAGTCCTCATTAAATATAAAACCGATATAGAGATCTACTGCTTTTTTTTGGGGTGGAAAAAAAGCTCTAAGTTCCCATTTGTTATCCTCAGTCTTTCTCAATGCCAATGGTTGGACCTGTTCCTCTGGTATTTTTCTAGGTTCAGTGAACCACATCTCCGCCCCAGAAGGAGGTTCTTGGATAGCATAATCATGTAATCCCATACGCCCGACGCTGACAATTCTGGAATCATCAAGGGTAAGAGACCCGAAGTGGACCTTTTTGTTTGATTTTTGGGGAGCCCCTGAACCGGAATTTCCTTCAACAATATATACTATACTCTGACCATAGTTATCTTTGTTGGGAACAAAACCTACTACTAGCATCGAATGGCCCTCAAAGCTTATATAGTCTCCTAGTTGGGGTGGATTTTTGATCTTTTCCCTTATGTCAGAAATGGGAACATTTAGGTTATGATCCCTGAAGTATCCTCTACAATAAGATGCTCTTGAAAAACACCATCCAATCTTTTCATATTGACCAATGCCATTACACCAAAATGTCTGTTTTTTTCCATAATAGCGAGGATTTCCGGATCTTTTATAGACGTAGGAGACAAACTCACTACACCAGTCATTATAACTCCATTCAAGTTCCGTGATGTCATAGTTCCTTCTAAAGCAATGATCACTTTTGAAATATCTATTAATCTGTTCCTTTCGAAGGTCCATATGGTTTGGGAGATCCAGGAAATGCCATTGCATTAAAAAAAGCTGGGCTATTGTTATAACTAGTCTGGTCTTTTCACTTAGACATATACCGTCAAGTTTATTCTTTGAGGAGAAATCTGCTATATGCCAGTTTTCTATAATCTTTGTCTTTGTGTGTGGAACTCTGACCTTGGCCCGATATAAATCAATGCCATGTAGTTCCCACATCAACTCGTTAAATTTCTTTAAATTACCGTAAGTGGTCCTTTGCATATCTGAGTGACAAAGATTTAGACAAGGATCGCTATTTTCTGCATAAGGTCCATAGCCAACAGCTTTGGCCCCTCTGTTAGTATGAGGAACATAAAAAATATAACCATTTTCAAACCTGTTGAAACAGACTTGATCTACAGAGTTATACTGTCCAGACATTGGATATCCAAGCCAGCCTTTGGCCCAGTCGGCTTCTTTCCATCTTTTACGAATTGGCCCAATAACCTCTTGTGCTCTATACTGGGGATGCCAAAAGATGGATCTATATTGATCTTCAGGCTGAACTGAGGAGCCTAGTTTAAAAAAATCACTGTGAAGCCCAACTTGATCAAAGGTAGTTCTTACATCTGTAATAGGAAATCCAAATTCGGAGTATCCACCCAGTTTTTCCCATCTTACCTTGATGGGGCCATGAATTTCATGTGCCCCAGTACTAGGATGGTAATAGATAGATCCTCCTTCAAAGTGACGATATCTAGCCTGTTCATTTTCCTGGCAAGTTTTTTCCTGAGAAATAGGTTCGCCTAAAAAACTCATGTTTCCACCTAATTCTCTATATTTGGCATTGATTTCATCATCAGCTAATATCGGTCTAACTAAAACTAGCTGAAAAACGAAAAAGGATATCAAAATAAACCAACTTCTTGAGGTGATAGTGTACATAGGACACTCCTTTTAAGATATAGTAATAATGATAAAAGCAAAAAAAAGCCGGGTTAAACAAAGAACAAGGTCAATGGTTACCCGGCTATCCTTTGAAATGTGGGTTAATGCAAGAGGGAATATTGAGGAGTTCTGGTTGGAAACGAGTCAGAATCAGTCAGGACCCGAGGTTCCCGTCACCTGATCAATCAGAGTTTGACTCTGTTAATTATCCTATCCTATTTTTGTTTGTAAAAGTCAAGGTGTTTTTTTATTATTTTAGTTATATGCCTTACTATTTGCTTTTCGTTTTTTGAATCTACTGCAGATGTTGACGGAACCAGCGAAC
>CAYUNZ010000027.1:0-21791 GCA_964446205.1 uncultured Desulfohalobiaceae bacterium
TCATTAAAAGATATCTTGAGTAATCTTCAAGAGTTATTGGGATCTGTATCAGATACGAAAACAAGTTTTGTTCAAAAAGAGGGCGTAGAAGCAGGCAGTCTAAAAGAGACAAAAGAGGGACCAGGGCGAGATTTAGCAATACAAGAGTCATTAAAAGATATCTTGAGTAATCTTCAAGAGTTATTGGGATCTGTATCAGATAGGAAAACAGATTTTAATCAAGAAGAGGGCCTTAAAGCGGGCAGTCTTGGGGAGACAGGTAAAATATTAGCTCAAAATATAGGTTCACAAGAGTCATTAACAGGCTTGTTGAGTAAGCTGCAAAAATCATTGATGATTAAAGATGTTGATCAAATGGGAGCAAAAAATCTGGGATTACAGTCTGGAGAAAGTGACTCTGCTCATGCTAATCAAGTTTTGAAAAACATTTTGAATAGTTTGGATTTATCTGAAACAAGGAATCAGGATAGAAATCAGCTGATTATTCAAGGCAAGGATTCATTTAAAGGCTCAGGGAAAAATGATTCAGGTCTTGCAGAAGCTCAGAAAATTAATATTCAAGCAATCAAAGAGATGGTGAGTAAATCAATGAGTCAAGGCAAAACTCAATTGTCAGATAACAATAACCAAACTAATGAGATATTTCCTCAAGGCCAAATCATAGATACAGAAAAGAACAGTTTGCTGCAGAATCATGAGCAGCTATCATTGAAAAACAAAGAAAAGCTCCAGGAGATTGTCGGCGCTTTGAAAGCCACTGTCGAGGAAATAGGGTATAAAAACGAGGCTAAGGCCTCTTCTAGGCCCAGTCTCTTTCAAGGCCTGGAAAACAAAGAATTCGCCTTTTTTCTCAATCAAGGCAAGGAGTCCTTGGGTGGAGAATCCAAACCAGATGAAAAAAATGCCTTTTTTAAAAATAGTATGGAAAAACAACTGCAAGATTTGGTTACAGGGAAATCATTGTCTCATAAAGGAGACTTTTCAAAACAATTTCAGTCATCTTGGCAGGGCTTGAATAACCATACCCAGCAACAAAACAGTCCTCAGCAAGGTGCCTTACATACCTTAGGACAAAATAGCAGTCATCAGTCCCAGTCTGTTAATGAGGGCGTTCAAACAGGTACTTCTTCTACTCAAAATTTGTTACTGACTACAGAAAAGGGTGTTGTTGAACAGGTTTTTATGAAGATGAGCAATGCCTATCGAGATGGGAGCCGTAATATCTTGCTGCAGTTACATCCACCTGAATTGGGTAAGCTACGTATCAGATTGACGTCAGAAAGAGGGAAAATTAGGGCTCATCTTCAGTCTCAGAATGAGCATGTTCATGATCTCTTGCAGAAACACTTACCACGTCTACGTGACTCTTTAGAAGAACAAGGGATTCAGGTAGAAGATATGAGGGTTGATGTGGATTCAGACAACTCTGATAGCTTTTATGATAGATATGCCGGTGGAGAAGATCAAAACTATTCAAGATTTGAGACCAAAAAAGAAGAGTTGAATGACCCTGAAATCCCAACAATAGAAGGCTCCTTGTCATCAACACAGAAAGATGGAACGCTGAGTCTGCGTATCTGAGAGAAATAAAGGGGATTTTTTATGAGCGATATTTCTGAATTGACAAGTACAATGCAAAGCGTTTCTTCAAGCACATCTCAGTCCAGCTCTGATTCCTTATCAGAGGTGTCCATGGGTAAAGATGATTTCCTTGAGTTACTTGTCACCCAGCTGGAAAATCAAGACCCTCTTGATCCGGCTGATTCCAAAGAATTTTCAGCACAACTAGCCCAGTTTAGCTCCCTGGAACAGCTCTATAACATTAATGATAATCTGGCTGGATTGGAAGGGTTAACCGGTGAGATGGAACGCCTTGGCGCCTTAAATATGCTGGATAAATCGGTTGTGGTCCAAGATGATTCTTTTAAATTGGAGGAAGGAATGAATTCCGTGGAATTGGGTTATAACCTGGAGAATTCGGCGGATAAGGTCAGTTTGAAGGTTATGGACTCAAATGGGGATACAGTGGCTAGCTTTGAAGGTCAGGAAGGTTCTGTGGGCCAACATACCTTAAGCTGGAACTTTGCTGACCAAAGCAATCCGGCAATTACTCCTGGAGAATACACCTTGCATGTCTCTGCGACAAGCCATGGTGAAAGCATTAAGGCCCAACCTTTGGTTCAAGCCTATGTCCAGGGTCTTGAGACTGGCAAATCTGGTAACGAGCTTTTGACAAATTTAGGCAGCTTTGGTTTGGATCAAGTCTTGAGTATTGTAAATTCATAACTTTGTCAAAGCATAAAACAATATATTATTGTAGAGGGGGAATATAAATGGGACTTCAGAGTGCTTTAAATAGTGGCCTAAGTGGTCTGTCTGCCTATGGGAATCAAATGAGCGTCATAGGTAACAACCTGGCTAATTCGAATACCATCGGTTATAAAGGGAGCAGAACAATATTCTCGGATATGTTGTCTTCAGAGATAGCCTCAAGTGGTGGTAATTCCCAGATAGGCAGAGGGGTGAATACCTATACAGTTGATAATGTTTTTTCTCAAGGCAATTTAGAAAGTACAAATTCTCCAACCGATCTAGCTATTGAAGGATCAGGTTTTTTTACTGTCACAGAGCCATCCTCAAATGCAAGTTATTATACTAGAGCCGGGTCCTTTAGTTTTGATGAACAAGGATACATGGTCAATCCCGAAGATTATAGGGTTCAGGGTTACCAGCTGGATAAAGATAATAATGCTATTGGGACAATACAGGATATTCAAGTTGATTCATCTAGTCTTGCCCCGGCTGTGGCCACGACAAAGATCGAGGTAGCTACGAATCTCAATTCTGACACATCCACATTTGCGGCTAATGCAAAGGGTAATGGTCAGACAGTCTCTGTGACAGCAGCAGATGTAGCTAGTGGTACTGAATCATTTGAGCTAAATGGGTCTCTCGTTGATATTACTAGTTTAGGAGCTAATTACAACCAAGGTTCGGCTAAGGCCATTGCTGAGGAAATCAACAGCAATAACGGAGCAAGCGGGACGTATCCGGGTATTAATGCTTATGCATCGATAACTACAGTCGAGTTGGGTTCTGTAATTGAACCGGCTTCTCAATACACCTTGGATACAGATGAATTAGTAATTAATGGCCAAGACATAGGCAATGGGACCGATACGACGATATCTCCAGGTAATGCAGTGAATGATATAGTCTCCATGATAAATGACAAGAGTGAAACTACAGGGGTTACAGCAAAAAATGACAACGGAACGATCATTTTGCAGTCTGATGATGGGAGCAATATCCAGTTAGAGCGAGATGGTGCTGGTGAACAAATATTTTCCAAGTTCGATTTGACCGGGTCTGATCCACAAACGACCTTTGCCAACATAACCTTATCCAGTAAAAGTGATTTCAATATCTCCAACTGGACTGAAGATGGTGAAGCCGGCATCATTTTTTCGGAAGATTCTTATGGAGCTACTTCTTTTGATGTAACCAATCCGGGTGAGACCTCTAATTTTGCAACTTCTACTGAGATATACGATTCACAAGGCAAAACCCATGTGTTGACCACTTATTATCAAAAGGTAGCTGAAAACGAATGGGATTATTATATAACAGCCCCAGGGGAAGATATTGGTAGTAACAATGATTTGGAGATTGTCGGTCAGGGTCACTTGAGTTTTGATAATACCGGGGAACTTACCGGTGTTAATGGGGAGGAGGTATCTGAAAGCAGTGAGGTCTCAATATCGACCCAAGCCATCGAGTGGGCCAATGATGCCGAACCCAGTGTTATACGAATTGATCCGAATTTGACCCAGTATTCAAGCGAATCACTTGTTTATTCGCAACAGCAAAATGGTACAGGACCAGGTAACCTGGAATCCATTAGTGTTGATGAGGATGGCTACATAATCGGTTCCTATGCCAATGGACAGACAGAGGCCTTGGCCCAATTGTCTCTGGCCTCGTTCAATAACAATGAGGGTCTTAAAAAGATAGGCGACAGTCTTTATCAAGAGACCTTGGCTTCCGGTGAAGCAAATATTGGGGCTCCTGGAGAGGGCATGGGCAGTCTTTATTCCAATACCCTGGAAGGATCTAATGTTGATATAGCTACTCAGTTCTCAAAGATGATCACTTCTCAACGAGCCTTTCAGGCCAATTCCAGGACAATAACCACCACAGACGAGATGCTGAATGAGGTCATAAACTTGAAACGATAACTGATGTTCTGTCAATTTATTGACCTAAAAGCCGGCCTTGAGCCGGCTTTTTTATGGGAAAAATTATGCATAAACTCAATGTATGATATTGGATATAAATATTTGGCACATAAGTTGCTGTAAGTTCACAAGGAGAAATAAAGGACGTACTTATGGATTCTTCCACAATTTTGGGTATTATTGCTGCCTTTGGCCTCATGATTCTGGCTATATTGACCGGTGGTAAGCTCCATTTCTTTATCAATCCTCAGGCCATGATGATTGTGGCTGGCGGTACAATTGGAGCGACGTTGGTCCATTATCCATTCAAGGATGTCTTTAATGCTGTAAATGTGGCTCAGAAGACCTTTTTTCATAAGGAAATATCACCGAATGAAATCATTGAGCAGCTTGTGGGCTTTTCTTCCAAGGCCCGAAAGGAAGGTCTTTTATCTTTACAGTCGGTTATCAAAGAGGTCAATGATCCATTCTTTGTTAAGGGGCTTCAAATGGCTGCTGATGGACAGGAGCCAGAGATTTTAAAGGAGTTGCTTTTTCGAGAAATCGAATACATTGAAGACAGGCATGAAAAGGGTAGTGAAATCTTTATGTCTTTGGGTGCTTATGCCCCAGCTATAGGAATGGTGGGTACCCTGATCGGATTGGTCCAAATGTTGCAAACAATGGATGACCCCTCAACTATTGGTCCGGCTATGGCTGTGGCCCTTTTGACTACCCTTTATGGGGCAGTAACGGCCAATGTCCTTTTTATTCCCATGTCTGGAAAGCTGAAGACACGTTCACAATCAGAGGTATTGTGTAAGTCTTTGATTGTTGAAGGGATGAACTCCATTTTGAATGGAGAGAATCCAAGGATTATGGAACAGAGACTTCATGCCTTTCTGGCTCCCAAGGAGAGGGAGAGTGTTTTTGACAAATCCAAGAAGAAGAATAAATAGAGCCGGTTGTGAAAGAAAAGAAAAATAAGAAAAAGAAAAGCTCACAAGGTGGAGCTCCTCAATGGATGGTAACCTATAGTGATATGGTCACCTTATTGTTGACCTTTTTTGTCTTGATGATGTCCATGGCTAGTATGGATAAGGTCAAGTTCCAGAAGGCTGTTCAATCACTTCGTGGTGCATTTGGGGTCCTACAGACCCAACAAGAGCGAGAACAGATGAGCTATAATTTTATTAAGTTCTCCCCCATCCCTTATGATATGGTCCAACGAGTCTATAAAAGGATGGACCAAAGAATTAAGGCCTTAGATATAAATGAAGATATAGAGTTGGTCAAAGATAGAGGAGCGGTTATACTTAGGGTTAATAACAATATTTTGTTTGCTGCAGGCTCTACCAAACTCCAAGAGGGTGCAAAAGAGGTATTGAAGGATGTCTCTGAATTGGTCAGGCCGTTGCCCTTAAATCTTCGGGTAGAGGGTCATACGGATAACACCCCTATAAAAAAACAAGGTATGAGCAACTGGGACTTGTCAGCAAAAAGGGCCTTATCGGTCTTAAAATATTATGCTCAGAAAAAACTGTTCCCTTTGAATCGTATGTCCGCAGTAGGTTATGGAGACCAACACCCGATTGTACCCAATACTTCACAAGAAAACAGGGCCTTAAACCGTCGGGTTGAATTTGTGTTGGAAAGTGTTGGTTCCTATAAGGAAGAGCTGCCCTATCTTATTGATGCTGAAGAACAATATCCTTTTTAATTTGATTAACAATAAAGGATTGCTCCCTGCAAAGTAATCTTTTGCAGCAGTCGTTTTTCAAATATTTTGTAGCTACCGGATGAAAACTAAATATATAAAGGAGTTGCTATCGTGGCGGAAGACAAGAAAGAACAGGAAGATAAAACCTCAAACAAGAAAAAGATACCTCTTTGGCTTTATCTGCCTTTTGCAGTTGTTTTTATTGGTGCCTGTGCCGGAGCATACCTGTTTGGAGTAAGTGGCGGCGCTAATCCATTAGGTAGTAATGAGACTGTTACTGAGAAAGATAAAAAGAAAAAAGAGACTCTTGGTCCGATGATTGAGCTTGATGATTTTGTGGTTAATATCCTTGATGGGGAACAGATGCATTATCTCAAAGCATCAATTACAATAGAAGTAAACAATGGACAGACAAAAGGAGAAGTCGAGAACAGGAACCCACAAATTCGAGATGCTATAATACTCTTAATGGGCAATAAAAAATACAATGAACTCCGTGACTTGCAAGGCAAATTGCAATTACGGGCTGAACTACAGCAACGAATCAACTCCTTGTTACCTCAAGGCCAGGTTGAGAATATTTATTTTACAGAATTTGTTGTGCAATAAAAGAACGGTAAACGGTCGACGATAAACGGTCTTCAAGGAACTTTCATTAAGGAGAAGACTTTGGAACCTATTCTGTCCAAAGAGGAAATTGAAGAGCTTATATCCGCTCTTAGTTCCGGGGAGATAGATACCGAACTTGAGGAAGAAGGGAGTCCTCTTCCTGAAGATCAAGGGGTGACCCCGACCTCAATTGATCTGACCCAAATAAGGCATTCTTTCAAGTGGCGGATAGTTAATTTTGATATTATCTTAGACTCATTTGCTAGAAACTTTAGCGTGACCTTGTCTAGAAAGCTCCAGTCCAGTGTGTCAGTCAAAAGAGAATCGGTCGACTCCTATGAATTCAGGCAATTTATGCAGAATGTAAAAGGGACAGGAGGTATTGGGGTTTTTGAGGCCTATCCCTTAAAAGGGAGTGGACTAATCTTTTTTGAAAAGCAATTGTGTTTTTATCTACTTGAGTTGCTTTTAGGTTCTTCTGAGGAGCATGAGTTGGTAGTCCTGGATCGTCAGTTGTCAATGATAGAGACCAATCTACTAAGGAGTTTTATGAGAACGGTTTGTCACGATTTTCAGGAGGCTTTTGCCCAGGTGGAGACAATCCAGTGTGATTTAATGAATGTGGTCATTGATCCCCGGGTGGTCAATATCGTGTCCGATGATACAGAGGTCATGGTCTCACATTTTACAGTCAATTTAGGCGAGCTAAAAGGTGATATCACTCTTTTACTCCCTTATTATTCACTAGAACCTTACAAAGATACGCTTAAAGATGTTTTTATGAGCCCGTCCAGCAAATCCAAATCTGCGACCTGGACCGATGTGATGCAAAAAAATATTTTAAAGATGGAGACCGAACTAGCAGCTGAATTCGGCAAAGTCTCTATTTCTATACGGGAGATTCTCAACTTACAAGAAGGAGATATCCTGTTCCTGAATTCCAAAGAAAACAGCCCGCTTCAGATCTTAGTTGATCGGAAGCCGAAATTTAATGGGATAGTTGGTTTAAAACAAGGTAAAAAGGCGGTTCGGATATTGCACCGTATAGGTGCTGATGAGAATAATTGATATTAAGGATGATATTGGTATGGTTGATAATACGGAAGAAAATATACAGCAAAGTCAGGAAGAAAAACAAGGTGGGGCGAAAGAATCAGATCCGGAAGGGAGAGGTAAGGATGGACAGGCACAAAGATCTGAGCTTCAAGGTTTGGATTTCTTACTTGATGTCCCTTTGGAGCTTTCAGTCGAGGTCGGCAAAAGCAAAGTCCTAATAAAAGAACTCCTTCAATTGCAGGAAGGTTCTGTTGTAGAACTAGACAAGACAGCTGGTGAACCGCTAAATATTTATGTTAATTCAAGATTAATAGCCAGAGGCGAAGCAGTTAAGGTCAATGAAAAGATAGGTATCCGTTTGACAGATGTTGTCAGTCCCTCTGAAAGACTGCAAAAATTGGGTTAACATGAAAAGATTTTAGCCCACGAAAAAACACGAAAAGAAGAATGAAAATTTATAAGAATAATTTTAGAAGGTTCTCGGTTCACATCTTTAAGGAACATTAAGAAGAATAGCTATGCGTTACATTCTACTTCTGTATTTCTTTTTTCTGGCTAAGCCTGTTTTAGCGGTTGATGGTGGAAGTTCCCCAGATTTTTTATCCTCTGCATTTAAGATGTTAGGAGGTTTATTACTGGTTGGCGGTTTATTATTTGTACTCTATGCTTCGCAACGTAAAGGATGGAAATTTTTTGCCTCAAGGAAACAAGGGGGCATTAAGATTAATGAGATGATCAGTCTGGGAGGGAAAAGTAATTTATATCTGGTTGAAGTCAGGGGCAAAGAATTCATGATAGGGACAAGCAGTGAACGGATAGATTTGTTATATGACTTTGATCCACCTGAGGAGGGAAAAAATAAGTTTGAGAAGGCTTTGCAGGAAAAAAGAGGGGGCTGAATGCGTTGGATTGTTTGTTGTCTATGGACAACACTAATACTGATTCTGATGTTCGAAGTTTCGAAGGCTCAGGGGATTCCAAGTTTCAGCATCGGGATTGAAGAGACTTCCGATCCGGAGCAGGTTGCTGTCGGGCTTCAAATCTTATTTTTATTGACTGTTTTGACAATGGCTCCGGCTATTCTATTGATGACTACTTCCTTTGTCCGAATTGTTGTGGTTTTGTCCTTTGTCCGTCATGCCATGGGCACCCAACAGATGCCTCCCAATCAGATTATTATCGGTCTGTCTATGTTTCTTACCTTTTTTATTATGGCTCCTGTGTTCCAACAGGTAAATACTGAGGCTATTCAGCCATACCTGGATAAGCAGATAAATGAGCAAAGTGCCTTGAAACGAGCAGCCCAGCCTATCCGGGAATTTATGTTTTCTCAGGTTGAAGAGAAAGATCTCAAATTGATGTTTGAGATCGCTAAAAAAAAACAACCTGAGAATAGACAAGATATCGGCATGTTGACCTTGGTGCCGTCTTTTATGCTCTCTGAACTGAAGAAGGCCTTCCAAATAGGTTTTATGCTCTTTGTCCCTTTTCTGGTCGTGGATATGATAGTCGCATCTGTACTTATGAGCATGGGAATGCTTATGTTGCCGCCTATCATTATCTCCCTGCCTTTCAAGATTCTCCTTTTTGTTCTGGTTGATGGCTGGCATCTAGTCGTTGGTTCATTGGTGCAAGGCTTCTATTAATTCTAATTTGTGAATCAAATGGTAACTGTTTAGTTGTTTGTAGCTAATTGAAACAGGCTTGATAAAGTAAGTTCAAAAGAGAATCCCTGTTTCATGAGACTAAACTAATTCCTTAATTCTTATTTTTTCGGTCAACGGTAAACGGACAACGAACAATGAAAAGTTGCCAATAACATTCTAAAATTATTATTATAAATTTGCATTCTTCTTTTCGTGTTTTTTCGTGTGTTTCGTGGGCTAAATTCTTTTCATGTTAATCTTAAATGTAAGTGAAGGGAGCTATGTCACCTGAGTTGGTTATAGATTTGGGGCGAAATGCGGTGGAAACTGTATTTCTTACTGCTTCGCCCATGATGGTTTCCGGGGTGGTTATCGGTCTAATTGTCAGTATATTTCAAGCAGCTACCCAGATTCAGGAACAGACACTTTCCTTTATACCCAAGATTGTGGCTGTTTTGGGGGCCCTTATACTTTTTGCACCCTGGATTATGGATGTAATGCTCTCTTTTACCAAACAGGTCCTGACTTCAATGCTTATTTCCGGGGCTGGGGGTTAAAATTTGTCGTGGAACTTCTGGGGTTTTCTTCGGAACAACTGCTTGTCTTTTTTGTCTGTTTGGCCAGAATTAGTGGTCTTATCGGTGGGATGCCGATATTTAGCGGAATTCAAACTCCTCTGCGGGTTAGGGCTGGTTTGGCTCTTACATTGTCCCTTATTATTGTCCCCGGTGTAGCTTCAAGTATTTCCTCTCTTCCTCATCACCCTCTCCTTTTTGGGATTATTGTGGTTAGTGAGGCCATTTTGGGTTATCTTCTTGGCTTTACTGCTAAGTTGATTGTTTTTGCCGCTCAATTCGGTGGTACTGTAGTCGGTTACTTGATGGGCTTTGCCGCAGCCAATATCATGGACCCCCAGAATCAGCAGCAGACCCCATTAATCTCGCAGTTTCAAAATGTTATCGCCTTGCTCCTCTTTTTGGCCCTGAATATTCACCATCTTTTCATCCGTGCTATTGTCAAATCTTTCGAATTGTTGCCAGTCGCCCCACTGGATTTTTCAGGTGATGTCATTCCCTATCTTATGAATATGACCAGTGATATGTTTGTATTGGGCATCCGACTCTGTGCCCCTTTGTTGGCCTTATTGCTCTTGTCTGATCTGGTTATGGCTATAATGTCCAGGGTCTTCCCTCAATTAAATGTCTTTTTGCTCAAGTTCCCGGTCAATATCGGATTAGGCATGATCGTTATGGGGCTTACCCTGGATTTGGTAGTCAGTGTCCTTGGCAATGAATTTCAATCACTGAGTGAGCGATTTATAAATATTTTCCAACTCATGTAAGGAAGAATATGGCTGAGGAATCCCAGGAAGAACGCACCGAAGAGCCAACAGAAAAAAGACGTCGAGAATCTCGGGAAAAGGGGCAGGTGGCTCAAAGTAAAGAGATCAATACCGCCCTTTTGTTTTTGGCTAGTTTATTGCTTTGGTATTTTTATATGCCAAGCTTTTGGCATGATCTGCAGGCCTTTATAACACATATCTGGCGTGGGTCGAGTGAATTTGCTGCTTACGATCCTCGGGCGATCAGTTATCTTCTCAATTTTATCGTCAAATATTTTTTCCATTTGTTTTGGCCTATTTTTCTGACTGGGGCAGTGATCGGTATACTGGCCAGTTTTGTGCAATTTGGCTGGCTCTTTACCTTTAAGCCAATGGAACCTGATCTGACCAAGCTTGATCCGATAAAGGGGGCGGCCAAGTTTGTCTCCAAGAGGTCTTTTGTGGAGATAATCAAGTCCTTGGCCA
Organism: uncultured Desulfohalobiaceae bacterium; assembly: GCA_964446205.1. Taxonomy (GTDB): domain Bacteria; phylum Desulfobacterota; class Desulfovibrionia; order Desulfovibrionales; family Desulfothermaceae; genus CAYUNZ01. The sequence goes on from CAYUNZ010000027.1 coordinate 11,056, forward strand.
AAGTGATAATTGTTGCTTTAATCGCTTATTTGACTATACAAAGCAAGATTGAAAAGGCCTTGCGTCTTGTTGATTCCGACTTGTCCATAACTATCGTGTTTATCGCCAACACCTTTTTTTCAATTATGACTATGTCCTGTATTGTCCTGCTAATCTTGGCGGTATTGGACTACCTTTTTGTTCGTTGGGAGACGGAAGAAAAGATGAAAATGACCAAGCAAGAGGTCAAAGAGGAGCATAAAGAGACAGAAGGTGATCCACAGGTCAAACAAAGGATCAAATCTTTGCAGCGTCAGATGGCCAAACAGAGGATGATGAGTGAAGTACCTAAGTCTGATGTGGTTATTACCAATCCAACCCACATTGCTGTGGCCCTGAAATATGATCGGCAGGACATGAGTGCCCCACAAGTAACGGCTAAGGGAAGCGGCTTTTTGGCTTCCCGGATTAAGGAGCTTGCCCGGGATAATCAGGTGCCGATAGTGGAGAATCCTTCCTTGGCCCGGGTCTTGAATAAGATAGATATAGGGAAGGAAATCCCTGAGAATCTTTTTAAGGCTGTAGCTGAGATACTGGCTTATGTTTATAGAATTAAAGGAAATCAGAGATCATGATTGACATAGGTGTCTTAGCAGATAGGTGGACCAAGGTTTTTGCCCGCAGTGATGTGATGGTTTCTTTGGGGCTGGTGATCATCTTAATGGTCATGATCATTCCCATGCCCCCTTTTATATTGGATGTTTTTCTCTCTTTGAACATTACGGTCGCCTTGCTCATTCTTATTATTACCCTTTATACTCAAACATCTCTTGAATTCAGTATATTTCCGACATTGTTGCTGGCAACCACATTATTCCGTTTGTCTTTGAATGTTGCCTCGACTCGTCTTATTCTTTTAAAGGGTGATTCCGGGGCTTATGCTGCTGGGAAGGTAATCCAGTCCTTTGGACAATTTGTTGTTGGTGGTGATTATGTCGTTGGATTTGTGATCTTTATCATTTTGGTGGTTATCAATTTTATTGTCATTACCAAAGGTGCCGGCAGAGTGGCGGAAGTATCGGCTAGATTTACTCTGGATGCTATGCCAGGTAAGCAGATGGCCATTGACGCTGATCTCAATGCTGGCCTCATTGATGAACAAGAGGCCAAGAGGCGACGCGAGGAAATAAACAATGAATCTGATTTCTTCGGGGCCATGGATGGGGCTAGTAAGTTTGTCCGGGGAGATGCAATAGCCGGAATTATTATTACTATGGTCAATATTTGTGCTGGTCTTGTCATAGGCATCCTACAAATGGGTATGCCGCTTATGGAAGCTGTTCATAATTACACCATTTTGACTATAGGTGACGGTTTGGTCACCCAAATACCTGCCTTGATCATTTCGACTGCAGCCGGGATATTGGTCTCTCGGACCGGTGGAACATCTGACTTTGGTTCGGAGTTGAAGAAACAATTTACCTTCAATCCCAGGGCTATTTGGGTTGTCTCAGGTATCCTTTTCGGTTTTGCTCTCATACCGGGATTGCCATTTATTCCCTTTTTGATCATGTCTGGCTTATTGTTTGCCTTGGCTTTTAGCCTGAACAAAGAGGTTTTCAAGAAAAAAGAAGAGAGCATTGTCCCTGTGGAAGAGCAACCGACTGAAAGCCCTCAAGAGGAAGGATATGAGGACTATCTGTCTGTGGACATGCTGGAACTGGAAGTCGGTTATGGTCTTATCCCTTTGGTTGATGCTTCCCAGGACGGGGAACTCCTCAACAGGATAAGGTCTATTCGAAAGCAGTTTGTTATGTCCCATGGTTTTATAGTTCCCCCCATTCATATTAAGGACAATTTGCAGCTTCAGGCCAATGAGTATGTACTGCTCTTAAAGGGGGTTCGAATTGCTTCTGCCGAGGTTATGCCCGGCCATTATCTGGCCATGAATCCCGGTGCTGCTAGTGAATCTATTCAGGGGGTGTCAACAAAGGAACCGGCTTTTGGTATGCCGGCGATCTGGATTGGGGAAGAAAAGAAGGAAAGGGCTCAGATAGCTGGTTATACAGTAGTGGATTGCACAACCGTGGTAGCTACGCATTTAAGCGAGGAAATCAAGGCCCATGCCCATGAATTGGTAGGACGGCAAGAGGCACAGAACTTGCTTGATAATATTGCCAAGCATTATCCTAAATTGGTTGAGGAGTTAGTCCCCAACACATTGACTCTGGGAGTAGTACTTAAGGTGTTACAGAATTTGTTAAAAGAAAACGTCTCTATCCGTGATATGAGAACAATCTTAGAGACCCTGGCTGATTATGGTCCGGCCGTGCAAGACCCGGATTTACTAACAGAGTATGTCCGTCAGGCCCTGGCTAGACATATCAGTAGTCAGTACGCTGGTAAAGACGACATACTTTGGGTTATTACCCTGGAACATTCTCTTGAGGAAATGATTCAGAAGTCGATCCAGCGAACACCTCAAGGTGATTACCTAGCTATGGACCCTCAAAAAGCCCAGGCTTTGTTGAACAATCTAAGCAAACAAGTCTCTTCTCAGACTGAAGATGTACAACCGGTTTTATTGTGTCCGCCAAATATTCGACTCCATGTCAGGAGATTGACAGAGCGATATATACCGCAATTGGCTGTCATTTCGCATAATGAGTTGTCTCCAAACTTAAAAATACAATCATTAGGGACAATCAAGCTCCATGAAAGTTAAAGTCTTTGAAGCTGACACCATGTCCTTGGCCTTACGGAAAGTAAAAGAGCAACTTGGATCAGAGGCCTTGATCTTGTCGACAAGGACGCTGCGAAGGAACAAAAGATTTGGGTTTCCGGGCAAGTCCTATGTTGAGGTAACGGCTGCGGTTGATAAAAACAGTCCAGAAGATAAGACAGGGAAGGCCTCTTTTGGGCAAGAATTAGATTCCAAGAGTCAAAAAAAGGGCTCTGCTACTGATGATTTTTTAGTCTATAACCGATCCGGTCAGGTCAATAACAGTAAGAAGGACATGAAAAGTACAGAACAACCTCAGGCATCTTCCAAGCAGCCTTTATCAGATGATTTTATGCAGCTGCAATCTGAGATTTATGAGCTAAAGCAAACAGTTCAAGAGATAAAAAGTCAGAAAGATGAAGTAAAGAAACAAGGAGTCAATACCCAATTCTCTTACCAATCTAACTTGCCTTCCCAGACAGGCTCCTTATATGACAGGCATCCCATCTTGGAAGAATTAGGATTGCACAGTGATTTTTCGCATCAGCTAATAAGGCTTGCCTCTTTGTCTCTTTCAGAAACAGAGATAGGGGATTATCAGACTGTTTTTCATTTTTTTCAAGACAGGATATCGGAATGGGTAAGTGTAAATGATGCTGTTTTTAACGGAGGTATGGGCAAAAAAAGGATAGCCATGGTTGGTCCGACCGGAGTAGGCAAAACAACTACTTTAGCCAAATTGGCGGCTCAATATATGCTATATAGAAACAAAGATGTAGCCATGGTCACTATAGATAATTACAGGATAGCTGCTGTCGAGCAGCTAAAAGTTTATGGTCAGATCATGAACATACCTGTAGAGGTTGCTTTTACCTCGGAAGAGCTGGGCAAGATTCTGGATCAATATCAAGACAAGGACTTGGTTTTGATAGATACTGCCGGACGCAGCCCCAGGAATGATGAAGAGATGCATGACCTGAAAGCTGTCCTGGATCCATTTAAGGATATAGAGGCACATCTTGTTTTGTCTGCAACAACAAGAGAAGAGGAGCTTTTTGATATCATAAAGTCCTTTGATATATTATCCCCTAAGAGTACTATTTTTACCAAAGTTGATGAATGTGATTTTTTGGGTTCGATATTAAACGTCCATTTTTGTCATGAATATCCAATTTCTTACTTGGCAAAAGGTCAAAGAGTTCCTGAGGATCTGCTTTTTGCAGAACCAAAGTTGATTGCAGAACTTGTCATGAAGAATAGCAAGGGAAAGAGATTATGAGGGAAGAACAGGAATATGTAGATCAGGCGATGACCTTGAGGAGGCTATCAGCACCACAGGAAGACAGCCATGGTGAAACCACAGAAAAGTCTCATATGACCAGGGTCATTTCAGTCACTAGCGGTAAAGGTGGGGTGGGGAAGACCTCGGTCGTATCCAATATGGCTTATGAAATGGCTAAGCAAGGTTTCAAAGTTTTGATCATAGACGCTGATCTGGGTTTGGCCAATATCGACCTCCATTTCGGTTTGACCCCACAGCACAACCTGAACCATTTTTTTGACGGAAGTTTGGACCTGGAGACAATTGTTTTGGATGGTCCCCAGGGGATTAAGATCTTACCTGCCGGATCGGGGATTCAGACTTATACAAATCTTAACCAAGATCAAAAAAGGAATTTTCTGACCAATCTGGAACTCTTAAATGGTGAATTTGATATTGTCTTTATCGATACTGAAGCAGGTATTTCAGAGAATGTGACCTACTTTAATGTAGCTGCCCATGATATACTGGTAGTCACAACTTCCGATTTGACGGCAATTTCTGATGCCTATGCCTTGATGAAGCTCTTGTTCCTCAAGTACCATGAGAGGGATTTTCATTTGCTTGTCAATTGCACCTCCAAGAGAAATGAGGCCTTGGATATATATAAAAAATTGACTTTGGTTAGTGGTCAATTCCTTGATATCTCACTAAATTTTTTAGGAGATATCCCGTATGACAAACATATGTCCGAATCTATTCGTAAGCAGAAGACCATAGTTGAATTGGAACCAAGTTCCAGGACCAGCAATGCCTTTAGGTCGATTATTGGTCGATTGACTGAGAATGCACTTAATACCAAGCCAAAAGGGACATTGCAGTTTTTTTGGGAGAGATTTTTCTCTTATAAGGGAGTGGTTTCATGAATCCCTGCGGTTCCTATAATTGCTCATCTAGTGAAAAGGAACAAGTGAATTTGCTTATCAAGTCACATGTTTCTTTGGTTGATTTTTTGGTGGAGAGGATGTCCTTTCAGATACCTCATTTTATGAGTCGAGAGGAAGTAACAAGTGCAGCTATGACTGGTCTTATTGATGCTGCTCAGAGATTTGATCCTTCAAAAGGGTTTCAGTTCAGGACATTTGCAGAATGGCGTATTCGTGGGGCCGTATATGATGAAGTCCGTAAGATGGACTGGTGTTCACGTTCGGCCAGGCAAAAACAGACCAGATTAAATCAAACTATCCATGATCTGGAGAACAAGCTTGGCCGTGAACCGGGAGAAGTTGAGATTGCTGAGGCTTTGGGTATGAGCCTAGATGATTATTATTCTTTACTGAGCCAGATATCACATCTTGGATGTGTCAGTCTTCATGAGTTTATATCCGAGTCATTCGATGACATGACCTTTCAGGATATCCTAGAAGATCCTCAGGCTGTAGTCCCTGAAAACCGTATAGAGATGCAGGAATTGACCGATAGTATGAGTCAGTCTATAAAGGAATTGAATGAAAAGGAACAACTAATTATCTCTTTGTTCTATTATGAAGAATTGACCCAGAAAGAGATAGCCGAAGTCTTGGAATTAACGGAAGGTCGTATTTCTCAATTGCATAGCCAGGCCCTGCACAAACTCAAAGTCAAGATGGGTAAAAGATTACATAATCATTCCAGCAATCCTGTTTCACCGGCCTGAATATATTCATCCAAGCTAAATGTAAGTAAACAAGTGGCTAAAAATGTCCGTTATTCCTAGAGAAGCAATCCGGAGCGGTGCATTTTGATAGTCTTTAACTCCTCGTATATTTACAATTAAGATAATATAATCGAAACAGAGTGGATTAGTATATGATTTATGTCTTATTTGCAGTGGCGATGTTGAGTTTGGCTACTGGTGGTGTTTTCAGTATCCTCTGGTTGCGATTGAGGACACAGCATTCGAGTCTTCAAGAGCTGGAGAGGAATTATTCAAAACTGGATTTACGTATTCAGGAGATTGAAGCCCATAGGGATACATATAAACAGGATTTTGAATCCAGTCTGGAACAAGCGGGAATAACCAATCGTATCAAGGTTTTTGATGCCGGTTTTAGTTCCCCTCAGAGATATAAGTATGTGAACAGCTTAGTGGAACAAGGTCTGACTAGTTTACAAATAGCTGAGATTCTCAAGGTTTCATCTCAAGAGGCTGACCAGTTAGTCAGGTTGTCCCAAATAGCACTAGAGGATAGGGATATAGAGGCTACCGAGGACTGATATTTTGGAGCTAAAGAAAGTGGTTTTAATGTCGATTTATTGAATATGTGGTTAAAAGACTGAACACTAAGGGGGTAAAAAGTGGGATCTGGTATGTATAGTGCCCTTTCCGGGGCTCTGGCGCAAAGAAATACTTTGAGGGTGACGATGAATAATCTAGCCAATGTCGGTGATGCCGGTTATAAGACAAATAAGAATATTTTTGAGTCATATCTAAGCGCCTCAGATCAAATTGAGCGTTCAAAAGGTATTAATTATGTTAATGTTTCTGATAAAGCCACTGATTTTTCTCAAGGAAAATTAAAAGAAACCAGCAGGTCTCTGGATTTCGGTATTCAAGGGCAGGGTTTTTTCAAGGTGGCCGGTGATGAAGGTTTTTTGTATACTAGAAAAGGGAATTTCCATCTGGATCAAAACAGTAACCTGGTCACTCTTGATGGTTATCAGGTAGTTGGCGAAAATGGTCCAATAAACTTGCCTACAGACAATGTTGAAGTAGATAGTCAAGGTCGAATTTGGGGTCAGGACAATAATCAATTAGGCACATTAACTGTTTACGACTTTGATAATCTCAAAAATATCCAAAGAGATGGTTATGGTTACTGGACTAAAAAGGACGAAGCCGAGGAGACTATTCAAGACTCTTCATCGATTTCTCAGGGAGTACTTGAGGAAGCCAATTTTAGTCCTTTACTGGTGACAAAGGATCTAATTTCTTTGCAAAGGTCATTCGGGGCCTTGATTAAGACCTTGCAGTCCTACGGGGAAGTCTCAAAACAGGCCAATGAAATCGGTAAAATAAGTTGATAAGGAGTAAGTTGTTATGTTGACTTCGCTCTCCAGTGCAGCCACGGGTATGGAAGCCCAACAGACAAATATTGATGTTATTGCCAATAATTTGGCCAATGTAAATACAACAGGATTTAAAAGGAGCCGGGCAGCTTTTCAAGATCTCCTTTATGAGAGTCGGAGGACTGTTGGCAGTGCTTCGACCGGAACTACGGATGTCCCTACTGGTATTCAGGTCGGTCTGGGTGTACGCACAGCTGCAGTAGAGCGTTTACATACCATGGGATCAATAGAAAAGACCGGCAATGAGCTTGATCTGGCTATTGAAGGTGATGGTTTTTTCCAAGTCGAACTACCCAACGGGGAGATCGCCTATACCAGGGATGGGAGCTTTCAAAAAGACAGTCAAGGCAGGATGGTCACTGTTGATGGCTACCCAGTTGATCCTGGTATAACTATACCTGAAGATACTACGGAAATAGCTATTGGTGAGGATGGAACAGTACAAGTATTTCAGGCCGGTGAGACAGAAGGGACTGAGGTCGGAATGATTGAGATTGCCCGATTTAGTAATCCCTCCGGATTGAAGAGTCTTGGGGGGAATCTTTATCAGGAGACGCTCACTTCAGGTGATCCTATACTTGGAACAGCAGGTGAAGAAGGCTTGGGTGAGATTGCTCAGGGGTATTTAGAGAGCTCAAATGTAAGTGTTATGAAACAAATGGTAAACCTTATATCCAGTCAAAGAGCCTATGAAGTCAATTCCAAAGCTATCAAGACCTCTGATGAAATGCTTCAAATGGTCAATCAATTGGCTTAATTCTCTTTGTTTTTGCTCTTGCAATCCGCATTCTTAATGCCAATTTTCCCCCACGGTCATACCCTCAAGGTGAGTTTACTTATGCTATATACTTGTTTTTCAAAATATAAAATTAATTATCTACTAATCTTATTGCTTTCTATATCTTTTCTCTTGCTTTTTGCCAACACATTGTTAGGGCTTACTTTTGATTTTAAAGACTTGGTTGAGGTGAGAGGGGAAAAACTCACAGTAGGGGATCTAGCTAATATCAGTCCTGAGCATAAGGCAAAAGAATTTAAAGATAAGTGCCTTTTTCATGCTCCTGATCCGGGACAAACCAGGCAATACAAGGCACAGACCTTAATGGCTTATGTGCAGGAAGCTGTCCATGAAGCAGAGAAACTACAGTGGACTGGTGCTGATGTTGTTACAGTCAGACAAAAAGGTCAATTGATCAGTAAGAAAAGGATCTATAAGATTATTGATAATTATATTCAAGAGCAACTTTCCCAAGTCCCTGAATCTCAAATCAAATTTGAAGTTCAGTCAATGCCTGAACCGTTTACTTTACCTCACGGACAAATCTCTTACGAGATTGTTCCTTCATCGCCCAATATGATTGATTCCAGACAATTCAGCATTATTTTCCGGATGCATGGTGATGTAGTCAAAAATATAAGGGTGCGTGGACAGATCCACGCCTTTGATAAAGTGGCTGTGGCTCGATATCAATTGAGACGAGATCAGGTGATCGAGGAAGATGATATCAAAATGGTCTCCAAGGATATTACCTCATGCACTAATCCGGTATTGAATAAAGAGCTTGTTCTTGGCAAAGAGGTTAAGCGGGGCATATACCCGGGACAGGTACTTGAAAAAAGATGGCTGGTAAGACCTAATCTGGTCGAAAGGGGACAGACGATTACCATGTATATTTCCAAAGGTTCCCTTATGATTAGTGCACTCGGTGTTGCCTGCTCTGATGCCAAAAAGGATCAGGTTATCAAGGTCAAAAACATTGGTTCCCAGAAAGAGGTCTATTGTAAGGTTGTCTCTTCAAACAAGGCCCTGGTGGAGTATTGAGTATGTTTCGGAGCATCTTTTTTGTTTTGGCAATTATTCTATGGCTTGCAGGGTGTGCAAGTACACAGAATAAACAGGTCTCGAAAATGGAATTACCGCCAACCCAGCAGAAATCTGTTGAACCTGAAACCAAGTGTTCCGGGTCCTTATGGGATCCCAATCAGGCTGGACTTTTTGCTGAGAACAAGGCTAGAAATATTGGCGACATTGTGACAGTAGTTATTTCAGAGCAGGCCAGTGCCAGTAAAGAGGCCAATACAGCCACTAATCGGGAAAGCTCTGTTTCAGCAGGGATACCCAATTTTTTCGGTCTAGAATCAGATGTTGTCTCTCAGATGAACCCATCCAACTTGGTCAATGCTGATTTTAATAACGACTTCTCCGGTTCAGGTGAGACTACTCGGGAGGAAACTTTATCAGCAACATTGACAACACAAGTAATAGATGTCTTGCCAACTAATAATCTCAGGATTCAAGGCAGCAAGACAGTCAGGGTAAACAATGAGACCCAAATTATACAATTAACCGGGATAGTAAGACCATCAGACATTACGGCCAATAATCTGGTTGACTCTAAATATGTCTTGAATGCCCAGATAGATTATACTGGCGATGGTGTGGTCTCAGCAAAGCAGGAACCTGGATGGCTTATGCAAGTAATGGATACGGTCTGGCCGTTTTAAAGGTCCTAATTGAGCTTGTTATGTACATTAGATTTAGATATTTGTTGTCTGTTTTAGCTATATTTCTGGTTGTATCTCCTTTATGTCAAAGCTATGTCCAAGCGGCCCGAATCAAAGATATAGCCGAACTAAAAGGCGTAAGGGAGAATCAGCTTATTGGCTATGGTCTGGTCGTTGGTTTGAACGATACCGGAGATACCGACACTACAGGCATGACTATGGGCACAATAGCCAACATGCTGGAAAATATGGGTATTACTGTAGATCGGGAAGAGCTTGATGTCGGTAATGTGGCTGCTGTCATGGTCACGGCCAATCTGCCTCCTTTTGCTAAATGTGGTATAAAGATTGATGTTATTACCTCTTCTATAGGAGATGCTGAGAGCCTGTTTGGAGGTACTCTGCTTAGGACACCCTTGATGGGTCCTGATGGTCAGGTCTATGCTGTTGCTCAGGGACCTGTTTTGGTTGGGGGATTTTCATTTAGCGGGGCAACAGCCCAGATGCAGAAGAACCATCCGACAGTGGGCAGGGTACCTGACGGGGCCTTGGTCGAGAGAGAAGTTCCTTTTTCCTTGCCTCAAAAAGGGGATTTAGTCTACCATCTCTACCAGGCGGATTTTACAACTGCATCTCGAATGGTGGAAGTTATAAACAGTCATTTTGGTCAGTCTATCGCTTTTGCTGAAGATAGCGGTAGCGTAATAGTTAATATGCCGGCCAAATACAATGGGCAGACAGTAAATTTTGTCTCAAAGCTGGAAAGATTAGCGCTTAGACCAGATACAAAAGCCAGAGTGGTAATTAATGAAAAGACAGGTACTATTGTCATGGGCGCTGATGTTCAGTTGTCCAAGGTTGCTATTTCTCATGGAAATCTAAAATTGGTGGTTAAAGACAGGATAGGCGTATCCCAGCCACTGCCTTTTAGTAGAGGCGAAACTACAGTGGTGCCGGAGACTGAAGAAATGGAAGTTGAGGAAGGAAAAGGGCGGATGATGGTAATGGATAGAGGAGTAACCCTTGGAGAAGTAGCTGCAGCTCTTAATGCTATTGGGGCCACGCCGCATGATCTAATCACCATTTTTCAGTCTATAAAAGCAGCTGGGGCCTTACATGCAGAACTGGTAATTATGTAGTTTTTGGCTTTATTTCTTCGGT
>CAYUNZ010000028.1:0-21498 GCA_964446205.1 uncultured Desulfohalobiaceae bacterium
GGTCATATTGATCCTTTAAATAATGAGATAAAAATAACAAATGCATGGGAGGAGTAATGGAACACCTTATTGCTAAATTAGGATGGATAATTGTCTCTTATCTTATTGGCTCTTTTCCTTTTGGGCTACTGATTGCCAAAATCAACCACAATATTGATCCTAGACTCCATGGCAGTAAAAACACTGGAGCTACCAATATTGCCAGGACTTGCGGTACAAGGTTTGGGGTCATAACCTTTATTCTCGATATGGCCAAAGGGTATATCCCGATGTTGATCGCCTTGACTATTAGCCAGTCTTTTCTATTCTTGACCTTAGCCGGTCTGGCTATCATAATTGGTCATATGCACTCCATTTTCCTGCAGCACAAAGGAGGGAAAGGAGTGGCAACTTCCATAGGCATCTTTGCAGCACTAGCTCCGGGACCATTGTTTTTGGCCTTGATCCTCTGTCTTATCCTTATTTGGACATCCGGTTATATCTCCTTAGGTTCTTTATGTCTGATGACCTCTCTACCAATCTTTGTCTTCTTGAGCGGAGATTTCTCTGTCTTGATTCTGGCGTTGATAATCATGGCTATGGTAATTTCAAAACACCGAGAAAATATTGTTCGCCTAGCCCGAGGTCATGAAATACCTTGGCAGAACAAAACCTCTGCAGAGACACAAACAATTCCAGGGTCCTGAAGACAAATCTCTGTAACCAATCTGGAATAAGGGAGATGCAGACAGGACTCGTCTCTCTTGTTATTTAGAGACCACGATAAACTGATCTAGAACTTTAGCCCTTTTACAATCTCAATTTATGACCACAATGAGTATAAATTGCACCCCGACCATGAATACGGATCTAAATCAAGGTGATATTGTTTTACTAAAACAAGATGATGCCTTGTCCTGTCAGTGGTCAAAATGCCTTATTTCTTCGACTTTATTGCCTGAAATACCTGTTGGTTCCTTTTTGGGGACTGAGAGCGCATCAACCACCTTTCAGATCCTGATGAGGACATGGTTTCCAGGGGATCATACTTCAACTACAAAGGGCTATTGGTTAAAAACCATCTCCTACACACAGTCAGACAACAGCTCCCAAAACTATCTCCTTTGGCAAAATGGTTGGAGTCTGGCTTGGATTACTTTGAGCGATAAAGGTTCTCGAGGTGAGCGTACTGATACAAGTGGACCCCTTATCCCTGAAATGATAAAAGATATACTGCCGGTTTCTATCCATCGTGGCTTTCTCATCCCTGATAGCAAAAATGAACTAAAGGGGATCATGTCCAACCTGATCTTTGAACAACAGTTTGATCTCATTTGTACTACTGGTGGCACTGGCGTCACCTCCAATGACATTACCCCGGAAGTAACTAAGGCAATTATCGACCGAAGACTTACAGGCTTTGAACAAACCATGCTCTCGACATCTCTAAAAAAAACACCTCACGGTATGATTTCCAGAGCTGTGGTCGGTATTGCCTCAAAAACCCTGATAATCAACCTGCCTGGTAGTCCCAAAGCAGTCAGAGAGAACTTGTCTGCTGTTTTGCCAGCCTTAAAACACACCCTGGACAAAATACATGATGACCCAGGAGATTGCACAACAGAACTCTCATGAGCTCCTAGCCGGAGATATCTCCGAGCACCTTCGAAATATCGTGGTCAAGGTCTGTTTGTGCCGTTTATTTTTTCTGGTCTTAATACTTATACCTCTGGCCTTCTTTTGGATAGGTCACCCCCTGCATCAGGAGATATTTCTTCATTTCCGGGAACCTATTTACACAATTTTCTTGACTGTCGGATTTGCTCTGACCATATTTTTTCTCCTTTCCTGGCCATGGTTCAGAGACATTATCTTCTTCTTCCGCATTCAATTAATTGTGGACAGTTTACTGATTTTCCTCCTCCTTCTCTTAACCGGGGGCATAACCAGCAACTTTTCCTTCCTCCTTTTAGGACTCATATTCCTTTACGGACGTATACTGGGTATCAAAACTGCTATAAACCATGCCCTTTCCGTTGGCCTCTTCTTCATAACCACTTCTTTTTTACATTATCTCCAACCATCTATCTGGCCTTTTGAAAAATTCTCCCTCTACCAGCTCTGCTACTACTCCATCCTTCAACTCCTGGGCATTATCCTTGTCCTGCTTCTCTTAAGCCTGGGCAAAGGTCGAGAAAAAGAACTGCTCAAATCCCTCAACCATCACAAAATTGAGCTTCAAAGGGCTGAAACACTCAAATCTCAGGTCTTTGACTGGATGAATAGCGGTCTTCTAGTTGTAAACAAATCGGGCTGTATCTCAACTATTAATCGTAAGGCCCTGGAATGGAAGGAAGATAATAATGGTCGACCTATTCTAGGCCAGCCTTTGAGACACCTTTTCCCTAAGCTAGAACAAGAGTGGTCTCGGTGGGATAAGAGACAAATCCTCCGAACAGAGGTATCACATAACCTGGAGAGTCAATTATTTGGGGTTACCTTTACACCTTTACCTGGAGATCAGGGCTCACTCATCCTGTTTTCTGATATTACTAAGATCAAAGAGCTCGAGAAGCAAGTCCGACAAATGGAAAAACTATCCACAATAGGAGAGCTTGCCTCAGGTCTTGCCCATGAGATCAAAAACCCACTGGCCGGGATTAAAGCCAGTCTACAACTGATCAATCAAGACAGGCTGACTGTAGAGCATAAAACAAGATTATATCAAATAATTCAAAAAGATATTCATCGGTTGGATCATCTCTTATCCAATTTTCTTTTATTTGCCAGACCCTCTCAACCGGACCTTGAATCTCTAAATGTATTTCAAACCATCAAATCTTGTCTTGAGACAGTGCAATTGCAAAAGCAACATGTCAATATCAGTCTGAGCGACTCACTCCAGGATCTTTCCTGTTCTTGGGACATCCAACACTTTCAACAGGTAGCTCTAAACATATTAATCAATGCTGCCCAAGCAGTAGATCAAGAAAATTTTCCACACATAGATATAGATTGGAACCAAGATCATAAGGGTACTTATATTGCTTTCTCAGATAATGGTCCCGGCTTAGATCCTGAGAAAGTAGATCTTGTATTCGATCCTTTTGTAACCACCAAAAAAGAAGGAACGGGATTGGGGCTGGCAATCGCACAACGATTGGCTGTTCAGAACCAATCCTGGATTGAACTCCATAATCTACCAACCAAAGGTGCCGAAGCAAGGATCTATATCACCCCAAACACCGATGAAAACCAAAAGACCAATAAGGACTAGAAACAATGCAACCTTTTTGTGCAGATCTCCACATCCATTCTCGATTTTCCCGGGCCACAAGCAAGCAATTAAGCCTTCAAAATTTAGCTGCCTGGGCAGGCATAAAAGGGGTGGACATCCTGACTACTGGCGATTTTACCCATCCTGGCTGGATGGCTGAGATTGAGGAGAACCTGGTTCAGGAGGACTCAGGACTCTTACGTTTGAACGACCCGGAAGGATTGACTAAAGAGATACCTTGGTTCCCCGGACAGTCACTACCAGTTTCTACCCGTTTTATTCTCGGTACAGAAATAAGTTCCATCTATAAACGTGACGGGTTGGTCAGAAAAATACACAACCTTGTCTTTATGCCTAACTTGGAAAAGGCCCAAAAGTTTAATCAACGTCTTGCCCAAATCGGCAACCTTGCCTCTGATGGACGCCCGATCCTTGGCCTAGATGCCAGAGACCTTCTGGAAATGGTCTTGGAGATTGATGAACTAGCCTTCCTTATCCCGGCCCACATCTGGACTCCTTGGTTCTCTCTCTTTGGATCAAAATCAGGATTCAACAGCCTTGAAGAGTGTTTTGCTGACTTATCTGATGAAATCTTTGCCCTTGAAACCGGGCTATCTTCAGACCCAGCCATGAATTGGTTATGGAGCCAATTAGACCAATATGTTTTAGTCTCAAATTCAGATGCCCATTCCGGGGCCAATCTGGCCCGGGAAGCCAACCTCTTTTGGGGACAAACCTCATATGAGACAATCTATAAGGCTTTAAAAAAATCTGATCAAAACACAAAATTTATGGGAACCATCGAATTTTTTCCAGAAGAGGGCAAATACCATTTAGATGGACATCGAAAATGTAAAGTAGTGATAGACCCCAGAGACAAAGAAAACCTAACTGCAACATGCCCTGTCTGTGGTCATCCTCTGACAATCGGCGTTTTTAACAGGATCCTTCGCCTTGCAGATAGATCAGAACCACGACAACCCCCAAAAGCTCCGGACTATGACTCTTTAATTCCCTTACCAGAGATACTGGCTGAGATACTTGGCCGAGGCTCAAAGACAAAAACAGTCACTAGAACCTATGGGCAACTTTTGGAGCTATTTGGGTCGGAATTGTCTATCTTGCAGAACATACCTATACAAGAAATTCACACATATTCACCAATTATCGCTGAGGCCATCAGGCGTATGCGACAAAAAAAGGTTATTCGTCAACCTGGTTTTGACGGTCAATATGGACGTATATCAGTCTTTACGGAAAAAGAGCAAAAAGAGATTCAGCATGGACAAAGGATGATCCCTATTTCCAAAAAGGGGAAACACACCAAATCATCTCAATCCAAGTATGCAGGACCCTATATATCTGAACCACAAACAGAAAATAATCATTCACAAACAACCCCTATATGGAATACAGAACAAAAAAAAGCTATTAAAAGCAAAAAGACTCCTCTCCTGGTTATTGCCGGACCGGGCACAGGTAAGACAAGAACACTCCTTGGCCGAGCTCAATTCCTAATAGCCCAAAATATTCCAATAGAAGAAATCTTGATAGTCACCTTTACCAGAGATGCAGCTCGAGAAGTGAAAGAACGTCTTGACCAGTTATTTGAACATAAAGACAATTTATTAAGGGTTGATACCCTGCATGCCTTGGCCTACAAACATTGCCTTAACCGAGGACAAACCCAGCCATTACTACTTACTGAAGAGGAAGCTCGACTCCTTTTTGCCCGTTGCAATCCAAAATTGGACAAGGAAACAGCTAAAAGATGCTGGGAAGAATTATCACTGGCTCGTGAAAGACAAGAATCTATCACTGAAAAGAGTGCATACATAAAAAGATACAAAGATCACAAGGATAAACATAATTTTCTTGACTATACCGATCTTCTGGAAATTTGGTCAAATGATTTATCCTCACAAGCTTTCGACTGCCAATATTCTCATGTCCTTGTTGATGAAGTCCAGGATCTCTCATCTCTACAAATGGACCTCTTAAGAAAGATTACCCCCCCAAAAGGCAAAGGTTTTTTTGCCATTGGTGATCCGGCCCAGTCTATTTATTCATTCCGAGGTGCCTTGACCAACATTAGCTACACTCTGGAGAAATTTTGGGAAGATTTGACCATACTTCATCTCCATCAGAACTATCGTTCCAGACAAAACATCCTTGACTTTTCTCAGTCACTTTTCCCTGACAACTCACATCTCAAATCCATAGGGGAAAACAACGGTTCATTAACCTTTTATTACTGTCAAACCGGCCAACAGGAAAGCCGTTGGATAACCGGCCAAATCAAAAGACTCCTGGGAGGAACCTCCCATTTAGAAGCTGATCAGGAAAAGACCGGTTGTCTTGGTCCAGGAGACATAGCCATCTTGGCCCGTTTCAAGGCCCTGTTGCATCCAATCAAAAAATCACTGACCGAACAGGGAATCCCTTGCACTTTACCTGAGGAAAGAGGTTTTTGGCATGAACCCAGAATAGCCTTGATCTTAAAAACAGTTTCATGGCAGTTGGGCCTTACTGAATATTGCGAAGAGCAACTCATTGACTGCCCCAAAGAGATCATTCTTAAGGGACCATCCAAGTTAACTGAGCATCTCCGGGACAATCCTTATTTCGATAGTCTCTTTTGGGAAAGCAAAGCCTTTAAGGAACTGCAAAGAAAATACAACTCTTATGGCAACTGGAAAGATCTCCTGAACTGGATTCGTTTGGAAGAAGATATGTTCCAACTAAGGGAAAAGGCACAAAAAATTCGCCTTATGACCCTTCATGCTGCCAAAGGTCTGGAATTCGAAGCAGTCTTTCTACCAGGTTTGGAGGAAGGCATCCTCCCTTTTGCCGGACGACATCTTTTTGACTCCAATAAGCTACCCCCTGCAATCACTACTGACCGGGAAGAGGAAAAACGACTATTTTATGTCGGATTGACCAGAGCCAAACAACAACTCTTTCTCAGTCAGGCCTCTAGTCGTAATATATATGGCCGAAAATATTATTTTCCTGCCAGTTCATTTCTATCAATCCTACCACTAGATAGGGCCAAAAGGATCCAGAATACGCCTCAAACAATCAAACGTGAAAAACAGCTTCGATTCTTTTAGTATCTCTAAAAAAGGATCCTCTTGTGTCTACTTGTTCTTCTAATAACAAAATCAAACCCAATATGGTCATAGCCGCTCCATCCTTTGTCTGGCCAACTACTGTCAGGGAAAATTGTTATCAACTGCAAGATCTGGTTCAGGAAGTTGGGATAATCCTTTTTGAAACACAAGCATGCCTTAAATATACCGAAAATGATCTCTCCTTGGACCTGGCCTCACTAGACCTCAGCTATCACATTCACCTCCCCCTTGATCTTCCCTGGTCTTTTGGGGTGCCTATCGTCATGGAGGCAGTAAAAAAACTGGTGGACAAGACTGCTTATCTTTCTCCAAGGGGATATGTGCTTCATCCACCTCCTCAAAGGGAACAATTCCTCTCATTCTGTCAGATTTGGCAAGACCTTGGCCTAAGCCCCAAACAGCTTTTCCTGGAAAATATTGAGGGCAACGATCTCTATTATTTGTGGCCGGATTTGCTTGAAACTGAGTGTAAAGTTTGTCTGGACCTAGGACACATCCTTGCTTTTTCACAAGAACATATTATGAGTTACAGGCATCTTTGGGACAAAATAACCATGCTTCATATATATGGTAATC
This sequence comes from uncultured Desulfohalobiaceae bacterium, assembly GCA_964446205.1. Lineage (GTDB taxonomy): Bacteria > Desulfobacterota > Desulfovibrionia > Desulfovibrionales > Desulfothermaceae > CAYUNZ01. The sequence goes on from CAYUNZ010000028.1 coordinate 6,967, forward strand.
TCTATGGTCACCGACACAGCTCCCTGTCCCTTTTGTCGGAGCAGGGGAAGTCACTTCTCAACTCAGCATTGTCCAGTATTCAACAAGAGACAGTCATTGTACTTGAAGTCTTTACCCCTAAAGATCTTCAAGAATCCCTTGACATTTTTTCAACCTGGATTAGTAAATGGATCTCTGGATGAACATAAAGTTAGACAGCCGATCTTAGGCTTATCAAACTATAAACCACTTTACCTTTTAATGACATGAACGTATTATGTCCTATTTCCGAAAATTAGACACCAAACTAGAACAATTAACAAGCCTCTTTTCCAAGAACGAGCGTTGGTTGATCTTGTTTATCGGGGATCCCGACGCCCTGGCCTCCGGCATGGCCTTGAAAAGAATACTAGCCCGGAGAGTACAGAGTGTTGGCTTGGCCATGGTCAATGAGATAACTCGACCGGACAATCTAGCTATGGTCAGGTACTTACAGATTCCAGTTAAACGTCTTACACCTCCATTTTTAGCCCAATACGACCGTTTCGCCCTTGTTGATTCTCAACCTCACCACCATCCAGACTTTCAAGACATTAAATTTTCCGTAGTCATCGACCACCATCCCAAAAGCAAAAAACACCCTGTTCAGGCAGATTTTCAGGAGATTCAGTCTGATTATGGCTCCAACAGCACTTTAATGACTGAATTCATATACAATTTTAATTTACGTCCCGGCAAATTCCTTTCAACGGCTCTCCTCTATGGCATCAAAACCGATACCCACAGTTTTGAACAACACTTTCACGATGCAGACATCAAGGCTTTTCGTTATTTAAGCAAGTTTGCCGACCATATGATCCTTAGAAAGATCGTCCGGAGTGAATTCAGGGTCGAATGGCTCAAATATTTCTCCCATGCCTTTCGGAAGATGCGGTTGTTGGGGGACGGCCTGACTGTATTTATGGACAATGTCGATTCCACGGATATTTTGGTTATACTGGCTGATTTCTTCCTCCGTGTTCATGACATCTCTTGGGACATAGTAAGTGGTATACATAATGATACCCTTGTAGCAATCTTTAGAGGAGATGGAATAAAGGTCGATATGGGCAACCTGGCCTCTCGGCTATTTGGGGATGTAGGTTCAGCTGGAGGACACAAGTCAATGGCCAGGGCCGAAGTCCCACTCTCCTATCTCCAGAATGAACACCCACAAAAATTTATCTGGGAACGACTCCAAAAACAAAAATTGATCCAAAGATCAAAGATCAGGACCATGCTTGATGGCCAAAGCCTGCGCGAAGAAGAGTAGGCTATACAAAACAGGCCTTCTAACAACAATAAAAACTCTAAGCCTGACAACGTAAGTTCACAAGAAAACCCCTTTTTCATAGGACCAAACTAATACTAATCAAGAAGTTTTAGAGCAAAACAATGAGCTTGAAAGCTAAATTTAATTGGTCTCAGGAGCCTCTTTACCTCATTGACGGGACTTCCTTCCTTTACCGTGCCTTTTATGCCTATCCCGACCTCAATCGTTCGGACGGATTCCCGACCAACGCCATTTATATCGTTCTAAGGCTGCTTATAAAAATAATCCGGGAAGAGCATCCCTTTTATTGCTGTTTCTTTCTGGATGGGAAAGAACCTACATTTAGACATCAACTCCTTGAATCCTATAAGGCCCAGAGACAAAAAATGCCCGAATCCCTCAACCAACAAATCACACCACTTCTTGAAGGCATATCTCATCTGGGACTGGTTAACATGGTCAGCCAAGGAGGAGAGGTGGATGATTATATCGCCAGCCTCTGCAAACGATTTAAACTCGAAAGACCTGTAGTCATTGTTGGTTCGGATAAGGATCTCTGTCAGTGTTTAGACTATCAAGTCATCCTTTGGGATCCAGGCCAGAAAAAGGAAAAGGTCGTTACCCGGGACGCTTTTCTGAATCTCTGGGGATTGACCCCGGATCAGTGGCCTGATTACCAGGCCCTTGTTGGAGACAGCAGTGACAATATCCCCGGCATATCAGGCATAGGCCCCAAAACAGCCATCCAACTATTGCAACGCTACAACTCCCTGGAACAACTCTATTCTCAATTTGACCATCTAAGCAGTAAAGAACAGAAAAAGCTGGCCTCAAATCTGGATCAGCTCTTTCTTTATCAAGAGTTAACCAGATTAAGAACAGATCTTTGCCCTAATACACAACTAGATGATCTACTTTGTTCAGCACAAGATATCCAGAGATTACAGCATTTTTTCCAGGAATATGAATTTAAATCCCTTTATAAAGAACTCCCCCCAGGACCTGAAAACCACTCCACTCGGCCTGAAGATACTAGCATCTCTCTTGAAATCCAAAGGACAAAAGATTCTGGCTTTATCAGTCAAAACGACCTGGTTGGTTTGGTACTCTCTTCTGATGGGGGTATGTATCTAGGCAATAGTTCCGGGGAATGCTTTTTTTACCCATCTCAAGAAGAAGTGGAACAAATTCTTAGTCAACTTAAATCGGCCAAGACTGTATTTTTGACCTCATACAAGGAATTATTGGAACAAAATATGGTCTGGGAGGAAATAGACATAGATAAGATATTTGATCTCAGCCTGGCTGCCTATCTCCTAAACCCTGAAGAAAGGAGCTATGACTGGGCCCGTCTTCTTGACCTATATCTTGGCCAAGTCAGTGTGCACAGAAAAAATCAAGGTATTGCCGCTTTTAGAATTGGCAAGCTCCTTTGGCAACAACTAAACCAGGCCAATCTCCTAAATCTCATGTATAGCATTGAGCTACCACTTATACCAGTTTTGGTTAGAATGGAACAACGGGGTATCCGTATCGACTTAGAGGCTTTTGAAAATTTCCTAACCGAAGTTGAGACAGAGATTGGCAAACTCTCACGGGACATCTTCCAACTGGCCGGAACAAAGTTCAATATCCGGTCAGCACAGCAACTATCTGAAATCTTGTTTGAACATCTTAAACTCAAACCAGGCCGCAAGACCCCAGGTGGCAAACCATCGACCTCAAGTCAGGTCCTGGAAAGCCTTCAAAGTCAACATCCGATTGTTGAAAAGATTCTTAGCTTTCGTAGTCTGGAGAAACTACGTTCCACATATCTCTCTCCTTTGCCCCAACTCGTTGATGCCCGTGGCCGTCTACATACCCATTTTAATCATCTGGCCACAGCCACCGGCCGGCTATCAAGTAGCACCCCCAATCTCCAGAATATTCCCATACGAGGCAAATTCGGCCCCAGAATGCGTCAGTGTTTTGTAGCTAATCATAATAAGTCCTTGATCGCAGCCGATTATTCCCAAATCGAACTTAGGATCTTGGCCCACATGTCTCAAGACCCTCATCTCTTGACCGCTTTTTCCAATAAAGAAGACATACATACTCGAACAGCCTGTCTCCTCTTTAACAAGATCTCCTCAGACATCTCAGACGATGAAAGACGTAAAGCAAAGACGATCAATTTCGGTCTGATTTACGGAATGGGACCTCAAAAACTGGGAAGAGAATTATCGCTTTCCTTACAAAAAGCCAAAGAGTTTATTCAAATCTATTTCCAAGAACTAAAGCAGGTTCGGGCATTTTATGATCAAATATCTGAACAGGCGAAGGAAAAAGGATATGTCACAACAATATCCGGAAGACGACGTCTTCTCAAGGACATAAACTCCAGGAATGACAATCTTGCTCAACAGTCTGTTCGAATGGCTATCAACACCGTTATTCAGGGTAGTGCCGCTGATATAATCAAAATAGCCATGATTGAAGTAGATACTGATCAACAATTAAGAGAAGAGCATCGGGCTGAACTGATACTCCAAGTCCATGATGAACTACTGTTAGAGGTCCCGGAAGATTCGGCCCAGTCGGCCGGAGAGCGTCTAGCTCAGATAATGTCTCAGGTCTATCCCCTCTTAGTCCCCTTGACTGTCGAATGGGGACAAGGCAAAAATTGGAGTTTGGCCCACTGATCATTATAGCATATTATTAAGGGAATATAGCCCTTCAATTTTGGTTTTATCAAACTGGATTGCGAATTTGATGCTGCTCAATCTAGCGGCATAGCCTTTGAACTCTGATTTAATCTGACGGACTTACATTTTGTAACTGTTTAGAAGCCGTTTGCAACTAAAAAGGAAAGTTTCCGGTTAAAAACTAATTTAAAACCTAAAGCATTTGACAATGTCCTGAAAATAGCAATCGAGGTAAACTATGCACAACAAACTCCGTTTATTGACCCCCGGACCAACCCCTATCCCTGAACAGGTACGTCTGGCACTTGCTCAAGATATGATTCACCATAGGAAATCAAAATTTCAATCCATATTGAATGAGATTCAGCTCAATCTGCAACATCTCTTCAATACTAACCAACCTGTTCTACCACTTTCCTGTTCTGGTACCGGGGCTATGGATGCTGCAGTATCAAACCTGTTTTCAACCGGAGAGACGGTTATTGTTGTTGAAGGGGGGAAATTCGGACAACGCTGGCGACAAATAGCTGAGACATACGGTATTGAAGTCATTTCTGTCCAGGTGCCCCCAGGTGAATCTGTCCAACCTCAAGAGATAGAGGACATTTTGTCACAAAATAAACATATCTCCGGAATACTTATTCAAGCTTCAGAGACCTCTACCGGGGTCTTGCATCCGATCAGAGAAATAGCTCAACTGACCCAAGATGAAAACATACTCCTTGTTGTTGACGGCATCTCGGCCATAGGGATTTCTCCTTGCCCCATGGATAAATGGGGTCTTGACTGTCTTTTAACCGGTTCGCAAAAAGGAATCATGCTCCCTCCCGGACTGGCTCTTATCGCCTTGAGTGAAAAGGCCTGGCAAAAAGCTGAGCAAGTCAATCCAAAAAATTTTTATTTCAACCTGCTGCAAGAAAAACAAAAAAACAAACAAGGACAAACCCTTTTCACCTCGCCTGTAAATCTGATTATGGGCCTGAAAACAAGTCTTGAACTCTTTTTCGAACAGGACCTGAAACAGATCTATCAAAAATATTGGGCCATGACCAGAATGACCCGAACCGGGGTACAGACTATGGGTCTTGATCTGCTTGTCAACTCTGATTTTACTTGGGGTCTTACTAGCATTAGTCTCCCGCAGCAGATTGATGGCCAATCGATTGCCTCCTACGCCAACAAGCATTTCAATGTTGTTATGGCTGGGGGCCAAGGAGATCTCAAAGGGAAAATTATACGGATTGGACATATGGGCTATGTTGACTGGGCCGATATTCTGGCCGGTCTTTATGCCTTAAGGGAATCTGCTCAAGCCTGTGGATGTCAACTACCTGACAAAAAAGATTACCTGGAGCAGGCCATGACAGCCTATCAACAGGCCTGGCAAGAACAACCCAAACTGATGAGAGCAGGATAAAACATTAATCTAAAGCAACAATTACAATCTTCAAAGGAGTGCTCATGACTGACGAAGAGCATAAAAGACAAGAAAATGACAACAACGACCAATCATCTTTCAGTAAGACCGAAAAAGAACTGCATGACGCAGCAAAAGCTTATTCGGCTCAGGCTCACGATACCTCTGAAAATGATCCCCTTCCCAAAGTAGATCTGAACACCTTTATTCTCTCCTTAAGCTCCTCAGCCCTTGTTCAATTGGGCGATGTCCCTGAACCAGAAACCGGGACAATCATGAAAAATCTCTCTTTAGCCAGGCACACTATAGATATTTTGGCCATGTTGGAAGAGAAAACCAAGGGCAACTTGAAACCGGATGAAGATGATCTTCTCAAGAACATCCTCTTTGAGCTCAGGATGAAATACGTCCAAAAAGTAACATAATAGGTGTAGTTATGGACAAACAAATACCTGTCGGTATTATCGGGGTCTCAGGATATACCGGTATGGAGCTGGTAAGACTCTTGAGCCAGCATCCCTTTTTCGACTTGAAAACAGTAACCTCAAGACAAGAAAAAGATAGGCTTTTGCAGGAACTATTTCCTCAGTTCCATGGTCATCCGGAAGGTAATATAATTATAAGTGATATCAATCTGGAATCAATAGCTAATGACTGTGATCTCATCTTTCTTGCCGTACCCCATGGAACAGCCATGGACTTGGCAGCTTCTTTAATAAACCAGGGCAAAAAAGTCGTCGACCTGAGTGCCGATTTTAGACTTCAATCCGCCCCAATCTATGAACAATGGTACTCTGTCAATCACAAGCATAAGGATCTTTTACAACAGGCTGTATATGGTTTGATTGAATTGAACAATGAGTCAATCCAACATGCCCAGCTCGTAGCCAATCCTGGATGTTACCCAACTTCTGTAATTTTAGGCCTATGCCCGGCTCTAGATTTAGGATTAATTGACACCGAACGTATTATCGTTGATAGCAAATCCGGTACTAGTGGAGCTGGACGAACCCTCAAACAGACCTCTTTGTTTTGTGAGGTCCACGATAATTTTAAACCTTACAGCCTTGGTACTCACCGCCACACACCGGAGATAGACCAGGAGCTTAGTCTAATAGCCAAAACAGATATATCCGTATCCTTCAATCCACATTTGGTACCCATTAATCGTGGTATTGTCTCTACCATGTATGCCTGCCTCCAGATTGAAAAAACCACAGAAGAGGTTCTGCGTATCTATAGTGATTATTATCAATCCTGGCCCTGGATAAGGGTTTTGCCACCTGGGACCTTGCCTCAAGCCAGGTGGGTCAGAAATTCAATGTTCTGCGATATTGGTATCACGGTTGATAAAAGCCAACAAGGTCTTGTAGTTGTCTCAGCTATTGACAATCTCTGTCGAGGAGCATCCGGACAAGCCGTGGCCAATGCCAATTTGATGTTTGGTTTTGACCTGGATACAGGACTGGAAATATCCCCTCTTGTACCTTGAGCTTAGTATACACTCTTAAGGATACTGTCAGTGATACTCTGATTCCTCCCAAGAACTTGATTTCCAAGGACCATCAATCTTGGATTCATCCTTTCAACCCGAGGTAAAAAGGGCCATGGGAAATATTGAGCTTAACTACCTTCTCTTTCATCCTATTTTTTCCGGAATCCTAGGCCTTATCTTGGGTAGTTTTTATAATGTTTGCATATCTAGATATCTGCAAAATGAATCTATCATTCGACCTGCCTCTCATTGCCCTAAGTGTGGTCACTCTTTGTCCTGGTGGGAAAACATCCCCTTATTTAGCTTTGCCCTGCTAAAGGCCCGTTGCAGACATTGTCAAGCCTCCATAAGTTGGCAATACCCATTAATTGAAGCTACTTCTGGATTTTGGGCCTTACTGCTAGCCTTACAATATGGTCTGAGCTGGCCTTGGATAGTCTTTATGATCTTCGGTGGACTATTAATCATTATGAGCACAATTGATTTAAAAATATTTATTTTACCAGATTTATTGACCATATCAGGAATAGTGATTGCTATACCTTCTGCTATCTACCTACTTGATCATACCTGGACCTCCACCCTGCTTGGAGGATTTCTTGGAGCAGGCTCCTTTCTTATCCTGCAAAAAGGTTATAAGATCCTTAAAGGTATAGAGGGGCTTGGTACTGGAGATATCAAGCTTATTTCCCTCCTAGGACTTCTCCTTGGCTGGCCAAGCCTGCCCTTTATAGTCTTCATTGGTGCTATCAGCGGCCTAATAGTATCCATCATCTTTTTTTATACTCAAATCATAAAACAAGGTATGCAAACAGCTATTCCTTTTGGTCCTTTTCTAAGTTTTGGAGGCATGACCTATATGCTATACGGTCCTGAACTATGGGCCCTTTATATAGGCGGCTTTTAAAATGCATAAAACCGTTTATTTGTACAGTGACAACCGAATCCTTCAAACTTGACAATCGTCTTATTTAAAAACCTTAGCTCGCAATTAAAGATCTAAAAGCATATATACCTGATCAGATAAAAGTTTTGTACTGAGGTTCAAAGACAAAATAAAGATTTCCAGAGGAAATATTCAATATACCAATTAAACCTATCAAAAGCACCTAGACTAATCTTCTTCGCTTCCCGCTTAACGGACAACAGTCAACGTTTTGTAGCCAAAAGAAGCAATTGCCAACTCAAGTTCATTATAAGTCAAAAAAGGAGATCAAAAATGAGTAATCAATACTTGGACAGATTGAACACTGGAATAACCACACTCGCCAAAACCAATCCATCTTTTGTCCGGAACATGATCAACCTCTCAGAAGAAGCAGCCAAAGACGGTGTCCTCAACAGAAAGACAAAAAAACTCATTTTTGTGGCTTTAGCCATCAGTCAACGTTGTGAATTCTGTATCGCCCATCATGTCTATGATGCTTTGGAAGCAGGAGCCAACAAAGAAGAAATACTCGAAGCAGGCCAAGTTGCTGTGGCCATGGGCGGGGGGCCTAATCTGGCCTACCTGTCAACAGTTCTCCAAGATGTCTTAACTTCCTTTGAACAAAAAAATGTCTAAAAATAATCAACTATCCGATGGCCTTTTTTATTTGATATCCCAGTCATGCCGACTAATCTTCTCATATATAATATTTTTGGAGCTGTGCAATAGACTTGATAAGCATGTATTATAGCTCTCCGGTTTAACATGTTGACTGTTTACTTTAATAAAAAGAAAAGGGAATTACTTCTGGTGCTTAATTCTTCGATCAACGGTCAACGTAAAGTAGCTGATATAGCAATTGCACAGCTCTATATTTTTTGGCTTGCATCTGCAATAAACATTTGTCATATTGGATAAATAAAGGACGAAAAAGGATGGAGAACACATGTTAAAAAAAGAATCATGCATCTCAAGATCTCTCTATAAGGCCTGCATTTTTGATCTCGATGGAGTGGTAACCACCACTGCCAGACTTCATGCAGAATCCTGGAAAGAGCTCTTTGACTCATTTTTAAGTACTCGGAGTCAGAACGGGGACTTTACACCCTTTGACAAGGAAAATGATTACCTGACTTACGTTGATGGTCGACCACGATATCAGGGAGTCCAATCGTTTCTGTATTCCCGAGGCATCCAACTAGACTATGGGAACATTGACGATTCTGCAGATATGGAGACTGTTTGCGGCTTAGGTAACAGGAAAAATGAGTTATTCACCAAGGCACTGAAATCAAAAGGTGTCGATATATATAACAGCAGTATCGATCTGATTTTCCAGCTCAGGAGTCGAAGTTTTAAGATTGCTGTTGTCTCCTCCAGCAAAAACTGCCAGGCCGTCATGGATGCCGCCAACATTAGCCAACTCTTTGATATCCGGGTCGACGGCATTGATATCGAGCATCTTGATTTAAAAGGTAAACCTCACCCTGATGCATTTCAGGAAGCCGCTCGCTTGCTTAATGTTGAGCCCTCTAAGTGTGTTTTGTTTGAGGATGCTAGTTCCGGTGTTGAAGCCGGATATAAGGGTAATTTTGGTCTAGTTGTGGGAGTCGATCGGGGGCATAACAGAGAACACCTTGAACAGGCCGGAGCCAACCTAGTAGTTAACGACCTCTCAGAGATCAACTTAAATGACGATCTCTTGAATCTCCCACACGGCTTGATCTTCTTCGAAGAGATAAGACGGCGATTCAAAGACAAGCGGGTAGCTGTCTTCCTTGACTATGACGGTACCTTGACCCCAATCGTCTCTCGACCTGAAGATGCCTGTCTTTCGGAAGACATGCGCAACACCCTGATAGGTCTTACCAAAAAATGTACGGTATCTATTATAAGCGGCCGTGGTCTAGCAGATGTAAGTAAGCTGGTAGGTATTGAGGATCTCTTTTTTGCTGGGAGTCATGGTTTTGAAATTAAAGGACCGAATGACGTCCACATGGAGCTTGAGGAGGCCCAGGAAGTGATTCCAGTCTTGGACCAGACCGAAGCGAGCTTAAGACAAGAGCTAAATGCAATTCCTGGTTCATTGGTTGAACGTAAAAAGTATTCCATAGCTGTCCATTTTCGAAATGTAGCTAAAGAACAAACCTCGGAAGTAGAGCAGATTGTCGACAAAAATATTGACAGTTTTCCTGGCCTTTGTAAAGGCTACGGCAAAAAAGTCTTTGAATTAAAGCCGGATATACGTTGGGATAAAGGGCAGGCTGTCCTTTGGCTCCTTTCCAAGCTTGAACTTGACCAATATGGGGTCATTCCTATCTATATCGGTGACGACGTTACTGATGAAGATGCCTTTAGCGTCTTCTCCAAAAAAGGAGTAACCCTGGTTGTTGGAGATGAATCCCGCCCAACCAGTGCCAAATATCAATTGGAATCAGTTGATGAGGTCAGAGCTTTCTTGTTCATGCTTCAGGCCTACCTCAGAAATTGGAGAACATGGTCACTTGTTTACGATAAATATTCCCCAAATGAAGAGGGATTACGTGAGGCCCTTTGCACTCTTGGAAACGGTTATTTTGCCACTAGAGGAGCAGGTTATGAGACTGTAGCCAACAAAATCCACTATCCGGGTACCTATTTGGCCGGAGGTTATAACCGTCTAAAGAGTGAAATATCTGGCCGGATCATAGAGAACGAAGACCTAGTCAACATGCCTAACTGGCTCTGTCTTAATTTTCGCTTGCCGGATCAGGATTGGTTCAATGTAGACAATGTCGAGATCATTTCCTATCGCCAGGAATTGGATATGAAGAACGGTGTACTCTATCGGACCATACACTTTCGGGATGAATCCGGCCGGGAAACAAAAATCTTCCATCGCCGTATAGTCTGTATGGACCAGATGCATCTGGCAGCTATGGAAACTGCCATTATTCCGATAAACTGGTCCGGAGAGATAGATATTCGAAGCGCTATAAACGGCCAAGTAGTAAATTCAGGTGTTGCAAGATATCAGACCCTGAACAACAAACATCTAAAGCCTGTGCTTACAAATCTGATCAATAATCATACCATCGGTCTACAAGTCAAAACTAATCAATCCAATATCTTTGTGGCTCAAGCCGCCAGAACCGAGGTCTTCAAGCAGAGAAAGCCAGTCAAGGTCAGCCGGGGATACTTGCAAGAACCAGGTTACGTGGCCCAGGATCTAACCATCCACCTTAGTCAGGGTAAGGGATTATCTCTGGAAAAAGTGGTTTCCATGTACACTTCCCGAGATTATACAATTTCCGAGTCATTTTTGGAGGCCGCCAATGCAGTCTCTGAGGCCGGTAGATTCACAACTTTACTTCAAAGCCACTCCATCGCCTGGAAACACCTGTGGCGAAGGTTTGCAGTGGAGATAGAGCTCAATATTAACGGCGCCCCAGCAGATTCGGGATCAGGTTTTGATCATTATCACTATGTCCAAAGGACATTACACCTTTATTGCTTCCACTTACTTCAAAGCGCCTCCATGCACTCTATGGATATTGACGTAGGAATGCCGGCCAGAGGCTGGCATGGCGAAGGCTATCGAGGACACATCTTCTGGGATGAACTAATAATCTTTCCATATCTGAATTATCGTGCTCCTCAAATTACCAGGACCTTACTCATGTATCGATACCGCAGACTGGGTCAGGCCAGACGAATGGCCAACAATCTCGGATACAAGGGGGCCATGTATCCCTGGCAAAGCGGCAGCAATGGACGAGAAGAGACTCAGCAGATGCACCTAAATCCCAAGTCAGGTCGTTGGCTACCTGACAACTCTCACCTGCAAAGACATGTCAACGTGTCTATTGTTTACAATATATGGCAGTATTGTCAGATAAGTGGTGATTTTGAATTCCTATCCTTTTTCGGAGCGGAAATGATCCTGGAGATCGCCAGATTCTGGTCAAGCATCACTATTTACAATGAGGAGCTTGACAAGTTTGAAATACATGGGGTCATGGGACCGGACGAATATCATGATGCCTACCCGAATGCAGATAGGCCCGGTCTAAACAACAATACCTACACCAATATCATGGTTGTCTTTGTTATGAACCGGGCTTTGGAACTATCCGATGTCCTCCCCAAACAGGAGTGGGACCAGCTCTGCGAAAAACTGGACATCAGAAAAGCTGAGATCAACAGGTGGGAGGAAATCAGCCACAAGATGCGAATAGTTTTCCAGACTGATGGTATCATTAGCCAGTTTGAAGGCTATGAACAGCTAAAAGAATTCGATTGGCAGGGGTACAAAGAAAAATATGGTAATATCCAAAGATTAGATAGGATCTTGGAATCAGAAGGTGATTCCTGCAATTGTTACAAGGCATCAAAACAAGCCGATGTGCTTATGCTCTTCTATCTATTTAGCGCAGAACACCTGGCCAACCTTTTCTCTCAGCTTGGTTATACCTTTGAATCCGATACAATACCAAAAAACATCGATTACTATCTCGAGCGTACCTCCAACGGGTCTTCCCTAAGCTATGTCGTACATTCCTGGGTAGCCACTCGTAGGGACAGAAGACATTCCTGGGAACTTTTCGAAGAGGCCTTAAAGACCGATGTCTCTGATATTCAAGGAGGAACTACTGCCGAAGGCATCCACTTAGGAGCCATGTCTGGATGCGTTGACATCATCCAAAGGGCCTATACCGGTCTAGAGGCCAGAGGTGATATTCTAAGACTCAACCCGGCCTTCCCGGATGAGCTAAGACGGGTCAATTTTCACCTACGCTACCGGGGCCACTGGCTTGATCTGGACATTTATGCCAACCGCCTGAGAATCGAAGCCCTTAAGAGTGGTGCTTTACCGATCAAAGTCCAAGTCAGGGACCAAGTCTATGATCTGGAACAAGGACGTACCATAGAATGCACGATTGAATCTTCATGTTAACGTCCATGCCTGCATGAAAAGAATGTGAACCGAAAACCGTGAACCGTAAAACTAAGATGGTAAGAAATAACCCCTTTATTCTTATTTCTTCGGTCAAAGGTCAACATTTAACGGTCAACGGTTCACGGTCAACATTCTTTCAGGTTAAATTACATTCGAACTTTGTCCTCCATTCTTCGGTAGAAAGTCAGAAAATAACCTTTCATGGCTTTGACTGAAGACTCTCTCCTATCGGCTGATAATAAAACGAAAGCACACTTCTTTTCGGCAATACATCATATTTCAAATAGACCGAAGTCTCTTTCCCGTCCCAATAAAGAAGATCTCTCTTAGAAGATGAATCACTTGGTTCCCCAAACCTGTCCACAAGCTCTTGCTTTAGTGATTTGTTAGCCTTGTGGGAAAAGGCCACCAGATGGACCAGAAAAAATCGGTTTTTATAGAAAACATAGCGAATTTTTTTTAGTTCCACCTGACCAAAGGATAGTCGATCACCTTTTCGGACATAGATATCTAGATGCTCTCCGTTGCCCGTCTCTTTCGTCTCCACCAGTTTGAGTCCCTGGATACCGTGGCTCCTAGCTTCCCATTTTATCCCCCGAAATCCCTCAGGTTCATTTCGAAAGGCAAACATTGCCTTGGCAACCATTAGAAAAAAAAGACAAAAAAAGAGCATAAAAGCGATCTTATACTTTGTCTGCATATTATCTACTCCTGTACTAAGTCAAAAAGAAATAAGGTTCTTGTTTCAAAGACATCCAACGTACAGACCCCTCAATCTGCTACATTTTTCTAAATTGAGAGATTTTTGACCGTCATTGCGAGCGAAGCGAAGCAATCTCAGGACGTTAGGATTAGACAGCCACCCAACTTTTAGGTGCTCGCAATGACATGAGCCCCAAGCTATTTTGCAGATAATCGCTTAATTTAGTTTAATTATTTCTGCTTCGAATCAGCCTTTTTTTGTTTTTTACTATATTTGTTAGACTTGCCATAGGTCTTTTCAAAAAAATGATCCATGTTGCTTTGAGGACCAATGACAATCAACGTATCTCCCTCTCGGATTATCTCCATGGAAGAGGGATTGTAAATTCTTGTACCATCGAGCCTTTTTATAGCCACAATAATTAGATCAAAGTCATTGCGAATATTTGAGTCAACCAGCTTCTTGCCCACAAATGGAGCATTGCCTGGGATATTCAATTCTTCAAGCTTTAGTTCCATACCTTTTCCGGAAAGGGCCAGCTCCAAAAAATCGGTAATAGTCGGTCGAAGTATATTCTGAGTTATACGCATTGCCGCACTAGCATAGGGAGAGACAACATGATTAGCTCCGGCCCGGAAAAGTTTTTTTTCTACCCCTTTGCTACTAGCCCGGGCACAAATGAATAGATCAGGGTTTAAGGACCGGGAGGTAAGAACAATGAAGACGTTATCAGCATCACGATTAACTACAGAAATAAGGCCCTTAGCCCTTTCAATCCCTGCCTCAATCAAATTTTCCTCTTCCATTGCATCCCTTTCAAAGTGTGGGATTCCAAGCTCTTTGCATCGTAGTATAGCTTCCTCGTCGTTGTCTATGACCACCAAGGAGAACTTGTGTCTGGACAATTCAGCAGCAACAATCTGACCCATCTGGCCATGGCCGCATATCACGTAATGATTACTATAATTTTGTAGTCTCTTTCGCACCTTGCGCCTCCTGTAAAGCTCTAGCCAATTTCCATCCAGGAGCATATTGCCTAGCAAGGCAGCTGTAGCAGCTACCAGACCAAAACCAA
>CAYUNZ010000029.1:0-10273 GCA_964446205.1 uncultured Desulfohalobiaceae bacterium
ACTCCTCCCATGCATTTGTTATTTTTATCTCATTATTTAAAGGATCAATATGACCAAGAGAAAGACGAAAGCGCTGACCAAGATATAGCTTATCACCAAATAGTTTTTTAGGTCCCTTAAGAAGGATCTGCTCTTTAGGTAAGGAGAGGGTTACATTTGGTCCGTCATCCGAGACCACAATTCCTGTCCAGTAAGTATTTGTACACCTTTTTTTGAAATAAAGCAACTTCCAATAGCGGGTACGATGGCGTTGAATTTTGCCGACAGACTCAATTCGAGCACTCAGATAGGAGATCATTCTCTGAAGATCATCCTGTGACCAGATAGATTTTCCTTCTTGAAGATAAGAGACCAATTGTCCGAGATTGATAAAGTCAGTATACCTCCTTAGAGGTGAAGTGATCGGGGCATAGCCCTTGACCCCTAAACTGGCATGCAATCTTGGGACAAAATCCAGGCGTGAACTGCTCATCTCTTTGATAATTTGATATATGTCAACAGGATTGGTCCAAATTCCAGCTGTATGTAGAGGTAAGACAATGTCCTGAGTCCTGTACAGCAAGGGAACTTGATGTTCTTTGGACCATTGGGCAATGACAGTGTTGGTCATAATCATAAATTCGCTAACAACAAGTTGGGCCTTGGGCGAGGTCTTTGGTGATTCAAGCCAAACCTCGGTTTCATGGTCATTATTTTCCAAATGGATTATGGGATGTTCCTGCTCTATGATTACCGCCCCATGGTTGATCCTTTTGTGGCGCAATTTCTTTGAAAGTTCATAAGCGAGATTGAGTTCAGGGGAGGTGTTGTTGAAAAGCGCATGTTCAGCCTGGGAATAGCTGAGATTATTTCTTATTTTACCCCATTCTATTTGAAAATCATAAGACCTTAACTCGCCATTGCTATTAATATGGCAGTCAAACAAGATGATTGGCTTGCTTTGTTCAGCATGCAGACTGAAGATATTTGTTCCTAGTCTTTCAGGCAGCATATGGGAAGTTCCTTCCGGGAGATAGAGGCTCGTCGTCCTGTGGGCAACAGCCTGGTCCAATTCAGAACCAAACTCCCAGAATAAGACCGGACATGCCAAGGCGATCTGAAGGTGGTAATTCCCCTGATCATCCAAAGAAATAGTAAAGGCATCATCAATATCCCTGGTTGTAGAGGAATCTATACTTATAAAAGAGTTCAAGTCAGGGGTCGGTCTTTGATGTAAAAGGGCTTCTTCCTGTCTTTTTAGTTCATCAGCAAAGGCATCTGACCACTCATCACCCCAAACATATCCGGCTTGATCCAGAAGAAAATTGTAATGTCGCTGGACCAAACCCCAACTTTGAGCCAAAATAAGAGGCAGATTCGGGACGTCAGGCAGTTCATGTTTTATCTGTTTCCAAATCTTTGAGAAGTCATTATCCTCTGTCCCTGAAATCCCTTGATGCAGGATCTTTTTTAGCTGATCTTCTATATCAGGAGGAAGTTCCGGTAGTGGTTTTTTGTGATTTGAGTTCTGTGTTTTTTGCCAAAGTCTATAAAAGAAACTTTGTCCATAATGGACAATTCTTTGTTCTTCTTTGATCTTTTGTTGTTCGACAATTTTTTGATGAACTTTTTGGGAGGAATAAACCTCAAATTCAGGAGTTATGAATTTGAAGTGTGTTCTACATTGCAAAAGTGTCCGGCCAAGTGCAGCAATTTGATCGCTGTCAGGATCATTCCATATCAGACCGGCGAACCATTGAACTCTGGCCTTATTTATTTCCTCATAGGTCAGTTCCCATATTTCAAGTGGGTCTATGGCTTCTATCAGTTTATTCCTGTAGTTATGATGTAATGCTAGGTTGTGCAGGATATCTTCCCTGGTCATGTCTCTGGGGAATGATGGACCAATCCAAGGAAGTACTCTGGAAATGGGGAGTTTGAGTATTCTTTTATTGATATTCAAAATCCGGAGGTGTTTAGTATCACCTTCCAGGATCCAAGCCAAAACAGGTTGGTTGTCTTGAAGATACTCTACAAGACAACCTTGATTGATATCTATATGTAAATCCTTATTCATAGGCATTGTCTTAATTAAGCATTGATAAATATTTGCTAGATGAGGTGACCCTCAAAGAATATAGAGCTGTGCAGTTGCCGTATTAGCTACTTTACGTTGACCGTTCACCGTTAACCGTTGACCGAAGAATTAAGAACTAGAAGTAATTTTTTTCTTTTTCTTACTGTAAACAGTCAACATGTTACACCGGAGACCTATAATACAAGCTTATATAATATATTGCACAGCTCAAAAAGTGTTGTCTTTAATTGAAAACATCAAACAAGTAAGCTAGTGTTTAAAGGAACGCTGCCCTGTAAATACCATGGCTACCTGAGGCTTGGCTTCGTTTACTGCCTTGATAACTTCAAAATCATTGACCGAACCTCCAGGTTGGGCAATGGCAGTCACTCCCTGTTCAATAGCCAGGTCAACTCCGTCCCGAAAGGGGAAGAAACCATCCGATACAAGGACTGAACCAGGCAGACCACTTCTGATTTCATTGGTTCTTTTTTGGATCTCATCATACTTTTGGGCAAGTGATTTATCTGATTTAGACTTGAATTTGAGTTGATATATAGATAATTGTGTTTCATTGAAAGCCAGCATGTCTGCATATTTTGTATAGGCCTTGTGGATAGTCAAATCCACGCATCCTACTCTGTCTTGTTCTCCTGTACCTATGGCAACGGTGGCTCCATTTTTGGCAAAAATTACCGAGTTGGAGGAAACACCTGCCTCTACAGCCCAGGCAAAGAAGAGGTCATCGGCCTCTTGAGCATTGGGTTGGCGGGCCCAAATTGATTCTTCCTCTTGATGTCCTTCAGCTGGTAACCAATCATCCAGGCTTTGTATCTTGTTTTGGTAGGAGAACTGGAGTATGAGTCCTCCGTCGACAAGAGATTTCTGGTCCAACCAGGGGGTTGATTTCAGTTGTTCAAGTTCGGCTAAACCTGGAAGCTGCAGGATACGAAGATTTTTTCTTTTTTTGAGTATTTCAATAACTCCATCTTCGAATTCAGGGGCAGCGACAACTTCAAAATATGAAGAGTGAATGAACTCAGCTGAGGCTTTAGTCAAGGGTGAATTGACCACAATTGTTCCACCAAAGGCGGCTATTCGATCGCAATAAAAGGCCTTACTGACGGATTGCAAGATATCTTGTTCCGACCAAGCCGCACCACAGGGATTGTTGTGCTTGAGTATAATGGCTGCTGGTTTGGCATGGAGATATTGGAGGATATTGATGCCATTATCAACATCAGTCAGGTTGATTTTCCCCGGATGCTTACCAGATTGAATAATGTTGTCACTAGTTAGAGACGATATAAGCCCCGTGGTTCTGGTTCGTATCTTGGCTCTACCTAGCTCAAGTTTCCCTTGGTGGAGTTCATAAAGGGCTGCGGGTTGATCGGGATTTTCACCGTAACGCAGGCCTTTTTCTTCTCCTGATATGGACCAGTAGCGTTTTTTGAAGATGAGTTCTTGATCCCCTAAAGTGAGATGTAGTTCACCAGGAAAAGGATCCTTGAGTTGGGAGAAATACATCTTTTTTAATTGGCTCATTCCTAATTCTCCTTTCTATTTGGAAGGTTTCAGGCTAAAAGCTGTTTCTCTTTGATTGCTAATTTAAGATTTGTTTTTTAGAAAGAGATTTTTTTGTAACATAAGACTTGAAGAGAGGCAATTTTGCAGGTTAGTGTTCTGAGCAGGGCAAACAAACCAGAATAAAATTTTTGGAGGTTGCTGTGGAAAAATTGTTAAAACGTCTGGCCAGGCAGCTTCAATCTGTTGATGAAGCTTCTCTTATGAGTTTATGGGATAAATATCAAGACCGAGTCAAGATGTTTGAACCGACTAAAAGGTGGGAAGAGGCCGTGATTGTTCTGTCTATGATTCAAGCTGTAAGGTGGAAGAACCAGCTCTTCAATTCAAAATGGTCCGAGCAGCAAAGTTATTCCTTGTCCCCCCTAAAGGATTCCCCGGTAAAATCTAATGATAATTCAAAAAATAAGACTACTATACGAGAATTTCAACCAAAAAAAGGCAAAATTATCCCTTTTCGACAAGAGGATGAGGATTTAACTTGATCTAGTCCAGTGGTGAAAGGAAGTAAGACGTTATTTCTGAACCGAAGAAATAAGAATAGAAAAATCATTTTTCAATTTTTTGATCTTGTGGTTCACGGTTCACGAATTATGTATGCATGTTGGGCCTGCCAAGGCATCTGGGTTGATAGGTTGCTCGGAAAAACCAAAGTTAGTTGATCAGATATATTCTTTTGTAACCTGATACAGGTAATTTTACTGCAAAACTATATGAGAGGAAAGAGAATGAAAGGAGGAGAGAATGGAAAAAAGTAACCTTGTGGTTGTTGGAGGACAATGGGGAGATGAAGGCAAGGGCAAGATTGTTGATTTGCTTACTGAAAAGGCGGATATGGTTGTTCGATTTCAGGGAGGCAATAATGCCGGGCATACTGTAGTAGTTGGCGACAAAAAAATCATACTTCATTTGATCCCTTCCGGTATACTCCATTCTGGCAAGAAATGCCTTATAGGCAATGGTGTGGTCTTGGATCCTGAGGTTTTTTGCCAGGAGTTGGATACATTACAAGAAAGTGGCTTATCCATAAGCCCTGACAGATTAAAAGTTAGTTACAAAACACATCTAATCCTTCCATACCACAAAAAGATAGATGGATTAAGGGAGACAAAGAAGTCTGGTCAGGAGAAGATCGGTACTACAGGGAGAGGGATAGGTCCAGCTTATGAGGATAAGGTAGCCAGGATAGGTGTTCGGGCGGCTGATATATTAGATCAGACCTTTTTGAGGAAAAAGATCAACAATGGGTTAAAGGAAAAGAATGTCCTTTTTAAACATTATTTTGAGGCAGGGGTTTTTAATCCAGATGATATCATGGCAGAGATCCTGCCCTGGACAGAACGTTTGATTCCTTTTTTGGCTGATGTTTCCGCCCAGATCCAGCAAGGACGAAAAAATGATCAGATTATACTCTTCGAAGGGGCCCAAGGGACTCATTTAGATATAGACCACGGTACATATCCCTTTGTCACCTCCTCCAATACTGTTGCCGGAAATGCTGCTGCCGGGACCGGGAGTGGTGTCTTTTCACCAGATAAGGTTGTAGCTGTAGTCAAGGCCTATTCCACTAGGGTAGGTTCCGGGCCTTTCCCAACCGAATTATTTGATAATACCGGAGCAATCCTTCAGCAACAGGGAGCTGAATTTGGAGCGACAACAGGTAGGAAACGTCGGTGTGGATGGCTTGATTTGGCTGTCATGAGGGAGTCTGTCCGGGTTAATAATCCGAGAGAGATCGCTTTGACTAAACTTGATGTTCTGACCGGGATAAATGAACTTAAGCTGTGTGTTGGATATCTATACAAGGGAGAGCAATATGATTGGCCTCCGCAAGTAGAGAATGGACTGTATGATGTAGAACCTATTTATGAATCTATGCCTGGTTGGGAAGAAGACTTGTCTCAAGTAAAAAAATGGGACCAACTGCCCTTGGCAGCTCAGAACTATATTCAGAGGATCGAGAATGATCTTGAGGTTAAAGTGGCAATTGTTTCTGTTGGGCCAGATCGTGAGCAAACACTCGTTCGGTAACAATCATGTCCAATAGTTTTGACAATAATCTATTTAAGAGTTTATCAGAGCAAGAGAGAGTTTGCCTTTTTCTCAATCGACTCCAATCCTCTCCCCCTCCTGTTTTAATCATTGAGGGGGGATGTCTAGAGAAGAGAGAATTAGTGGCTTCATACTGGTGCGCTTTATTGAATTGCCCGCACTCACCTCCCCCTTGTGGTCAATGTCAGTCTTGTCAGCGGATTGTCGGACATGTCTACCGAGACTTCTATTTTATGACTACAAGGGGTGAGTCACTGAGTGTGGGAGAGGTTCGAGATATACGAAGAATTATGAGGGAGAAGCCAAGTGCCAATGGTCTAAGAACTTTTGTCATTAGTGAGGCTCAAGGTCTAACCAACGCGGCATCCAATGCCTTGTTGAAATCCCTTGAAGAGCCGTTGCCCAAGAACTTTTTTGTTCTTTTGACACCACTCAGGAGTTGGCTTTTAAATACCGTTGTTTCAAGGAGTTATGTCTTTACATTGCCATGGCAGCCGCAAGTTGGAGGGGATTTATCTGAGTTGGTCCAGGATTGGACAGAATATTTGATCTCCTTTTGGCGAACTGGGAGAGGGCTTTTCGAGCATACCTCTCAAAAGGGGGAAGTTGATGAATACCTGGTCAGAGAGATAGTTAGGGCCTGTCAGCAGTCCTTAATAAAGGGTCATCAAGGTAACCACCAAAGTTCGTTGTTTAATCTCTTTAATCTGAGAAAATCCCCGAGAACCGAAGTCTCAATTATACATATCCTCCATAAGGCCTTAGAGGCTTTAAAGACCCAGGCCAACCCGTCTCTTATTTTAGATTGGCTGGCACTTCAAATATTTTCCCTTTTGCATTCAGATTCAGTTAATTCTTCTTGACTTTTTTCCCACAAGAATTTATCAGCTAAAAACCTTTTTGGTTTTTGCCTGGCCTTGGATAAGGCCATTTTCTACCAAAACTCAGAATAAAGTTTTCGGTATCTCAATGAGATAAATATCCGTTTAAGGAGGGGTCATGTACGAGTTTGTTCGAGGACCACTAGCCTTGGTGGCTTTTTGTATATTTTTCTTGGGTATCTGCTATCAAATTTTTCTGTTTTTCTCATTGACCAAGAAATGGCAGCCCTTGGTCAGGATCCCTATGACGGAAAAAGCCCCTAAAAATCAAATAGAACCATCTCGGGAAGTCCGTAAAAAGGCTAGACGTAAGGGAACTGTCTTAGGTATGAATCCTGGAATGGCTGTTATGACCACTATATTTCACATCCTTTTGATTATTTGCCCTATCTTTTTGTTGGCCCATAACATCTTGATAGAGGATTCTTGGGGCTTCCAGCCTCCTTCTTTGCCTGAAAGTATTACAGATATAATGACATTTATTATAATGGCCTTTGGGATATTTTTTTTGTCACGCCGTCTTTTTGTGCCTAGGGTCAGGGCCATAACTTCTGTCTCTGATTATGTTCTTTTTATTGTCGTTTTTGCACCATTTGTGACTGGTTTTCTTGCCTATCACCAGTTTTCCGATTATAAGACAATGTTAATTCTACATATACTTTCCGGGGAGTTGATGTTGGTCTGTATCCCTTTCACAAGGCTTGTCCATATGGTTTATTTCTTTTTGAACCGTATATTTATCAAGAGTGAATATAGTTTTGGTCCAGGAAAACGTATTTGGAAGGAGGTGGAGGCCTAAAAATGTTCGATAAAAAAAATAATGGCATTGACAGTCAACAGATAAAAGCAGTCTTGAAAAAAAATAAGGCCAAGATAAAGAAGTCTTTGTCTTTATGTGCTCACTGCAGTATGTGTGCTGAGAGTTGTTTTTTGTTTATGAATCATGATCAAGACCCCAAGTATATGCCATCACATAAGATTATGAATTCACTTGGTTATTTATATAAGAAAAAAGGTAAGGTTAACGAAGAAGAGATGGAGAGTATCAAGGACATTGTCTGGAATCGTTGCGTCTTATGCACACGTTGTTATTGCCCTTTGGGTATTGATATACCGGATTTGATTTCCTTGACTCGAAAAATTTGCCGTTCACAAGGTATTTATTTCACATATGACAATTGAAGAACAAATTCTCTCTTTTTTCATTTGATCCACATTGAGTAACCTTTTGCATAACTTTTTGAAATCTCTAACAGTGTTATGCAAAGACATGTTGTTGACAATTTAAAATATCAGTAAATTATGTTGGGGTTGCTTAATTTCGGATTTGATTATTTTTGAATACAATATATTTGTATCTGCATCATTTGTAGGTTTTTGAGGAGGATATAATGATCAAGCTTAAAAGGAAACCGTTTGAGGAAATAAAGGATTGTCTGAAAGATTATCAGAAAATATTGAACATAGGATGTGGTGGATGTGCTTCTGTTTGTCTTGCTGGGGGGCAGAAGGAAGTCAAGATCCTGAATGCTGAACTTGAGATGACTTTTAAACAAGAAGGCAAACCAAAACGTTTTGCTGACCATACTGTGGAAAGGGCCTGCAATATGAGATTTTTGGAGGAGCTTGATGAATTTGTGGATGGCTACGACTGTATCATTTCTATGGCCTGTTCTGCAGGGATTCAATTTATAGCTGAAAGATTTCCCTACAAACCTGTATTCCCGGTCATTAATACAATAGCTATTGGAGTAGATAGAGATGTCGGGGTCTACGAGGAACGGTGTCGAGCTTGTGGACATTGTGTTATTGGTTATACTGGGGGTATATGTCCTGTTACTCGTTGCGCGAAGAGCCTATTCAATGGACCTTGCGGTGGGACTAATAAAGGCATGTGTGAGGTCAATCCGGATATACCCTGTGCCTGGTATGAGATATATGAACGTCTTAAGGCTCAAAACCGTCTATCTGATATATTAAAGATCTATCCCCCTATGAATTGGCAGAATCAGACCCAACGAACAGTGGTTCAAGAGCCATATCTTGACCGCTATGTTGAGAAATGATGAAAGTATAGGTGTTAACAAAGCTTGCTAGTCGATCCAGACAAATAGAAAGGGAACCATATAAGAGAATTGAGAGCCCATGTTTCATATCAATTTCTCTATGTTTATAACCGCTGTAGGGATTGCCTTTATCTTAGAGGGATTGCCTTACTTCCTTTTTGCTGAACGAATGCCCAGGATGCTACAAATGCTCCTGGAAAAGTCTCCTGCTAGTTTAAGAAAGATGGGTATAGGGGCTTTGATTCTCGGTCTTGTACTTGTTTATCTTGGAAGATCTCTTTAAGGATCCAAGGACCGAAATAAATTTTATATTCGCAGATAATAGGAAAAAAGAGATTTATTAGCTAAGACTCAGGTGAGTATTACTTGTTTTTTGACTTTTTTTGGTGTGTTAATGGACCAGAGATGGAGCTTTAGTAGCCATATGAAGGTAGGCAATACCAAATGATAGGGACTTGAAGGTAACACGGTGAAATCCGGAGAAGAGGATTTCTGATTGGAGTTCATCCGCTTTTGGAAAAGATTTGATAGAATCTGATAGATAAGAATAAGCCTTTGGGTCTCCGGAAATAAGACCTCCAATCTTAGGTAAGATATGGTCCAAGTAATAATTGTATAATCCCCACCCAATCTTTTGCTGTCCTGAACCGAATTCCAGTATATAAAGACTCCCGCCAGGGACAAGTATTCTCAGTATCTCTTTATAGGCTATATGGCGTGGGAC
This sequence comes from uncultured Desulfohalobiaceae bacterium, assembly GCA_964446205.1. Taxonomy (GTDB): domain Bacteria; phylum Desulfobacterota; class Desulfovibrionia; order Desulfovibrionales; family Desulfothermaceae; genus CAYUNZ01. Next base: position 9,364 of record CAYUNZ010000029.1, read on the forward strand.
AATATTACGTATTCCAAAGGCCATGGTCACACAATCAATGCTTTCATCCCGAATGGGGATTTTTTTGGCATCTGCACATAGGCCTAAAAACCGTAAGTGGCTTATCTTGGCCAAACCTTGGTAAATCATGGGGAAAGCTAGGTCTAGGGCCAGGATTGAAGCCTGAGACATTTTTTTTTGTGTTGCTTTACAGACATCCAGTGTACCGGCGGCCAGATCGAGTAATTGAATATTTTCTGGATGGGAACGAGCAATGGTTTTGATTAATTGACTACGCCAGTAAAGATCAGTGCCTAAGCTCAAGATATGGTTGAGTAGGTCATACCATTTGGTAATACGAACAAACATAGAACCGACATTATGTTCTTGGCCAAGGGAATTTTGGTATGGACTGCCAGATTTCATGTATCTGAGTTGTTAGATGCGCAGTGATGGGTGAATGTTTTTAGGACTTCACTGTAAATGGCGGAAAAAAATTGATCAAAATTGTTTGGAGAGATCCTTCCGATTTCAATAAATTTAACCACTATCTCTTTAGTGACTTGAATGGCTTCCTTTTCTATCTTGTTCATAGTTTCTAAACAGTAAAAAGTTATTTGTTATCGGTTAATAGTGAAGTGAAAAATATCATAAAATCAAAAGGTTATAGAGTTTATTTGTCATTCATGGTTAGTAAATCGAATTAACAATAAATACAGAAGATTATATAGAGAGCTTGGACTCTTAAGATAGTTTGAAGGAAATAAGAAATCTTAATGTTTTGGGCCAATAAGTTGGATCCAGTATGGATTATAAACCCGTCCGGTTGGGGAAATGGTCTCGACCAAGAGACAATTTACCGGACGGGAAAGGAGAGAAACCGGGCAAGCACCCCTCCTGTTTTTTCTTAAAAGTAAAGATAAGTCTTATC
>CAYUNZ010000029.1:10373-21263 GCA_964446205.1 uncultured Desulfohalobiaceae bacterium
TAGCTAATCTGCTTCGGTCAGGGCACGAATTTCTTCTCTGATTGTTTGGGCGGCTAGAGCTGGTATTTTCTTTTGAATGTATTGGGAAAGTTCTTCTTTAAGTTCTGAACGTAGTGATTCAATCTCTCTTTGCTTAACAGTCTCTTTTCTTATTTCTTGTATCTGTTCTTTAATAGTTGGTATGTCAAACTTGTTCAATGAGTTGTCAACGATTTCCTGGACCTGGGTATTAATTCTTTGATCTAGCAGTTTCTGAACACGTTCAACAAGTCTTTGTTCAAAGTTAGAGGTGTCTTCTTGTTGGAATTCTTGATTTTCAGGGTTTGTTGTTTTCTCAGTCAGATTAATCATTGACTGTTCCAGAGATTCAAGCCGTGCAGATAGCTTTTGGAGATCTATCTGGAGTTGGCCGGTATCTTCTCGAATTTTCGAGATCTGATTCTCAGTGGCATCTTTATCTTTAGTAGGAACAGTCTGACTTGCCTTCTTGTTTGAAGGATGATTATCTTTGTTTTCACTCCTTTTCTCGATTTCTTCAAAGAAGGAGTTCAAATCCAGATCGTCTTCAATATCGTTTTGATTATCCGAGTTTATTTGAGATGATTGGCTAGATTCCTTTGTTTGGGAAGAAAAGAGAACATTGAGCTCATCGTCAAGATTACTGTCACCAACACTATCGCCCTCATCTTGGGGTCTTTTGAACCCTTCTTCAATGACATCTGTAAGTTCCAAGATATCATCTTGATTAGGATTTGAAGGAGAATAAGGCATGCTCACCTCGATCATTTGATTGCGGACAGGACTTACGAATAGGACAGGCCGTTTAGCACTTCTAGTTTTCTCGGCCTGTCGTCCTTAAAATCCAAAATAACTGATTAGTTATTATTTGTCCTGTTTACATGGGTGACACTTGGTGCAGGAAATTGGGCCGGTTGCATTCCCAGCTTTTTTTCTGGATTCGTGACATCCAATACAACTCTTAATATTACCTCGACTATGATATGCAAAGTAGGAAGCATTGACATTGTTCATCTCTTTGCCCTGAGCATTTAATTGATCATGACATCCTGAGCTTGTACATTTTATAAACTGCTCTTTGGGGTCATTAAATTTATGGTGACAGAGCATACAGTTGCCTATCTTTTGAACATGGAGCTGATGAGGCATAGTCACTGGTGTGTACATAGGGTTTTGTACTTTCCCCTTGGATGCATTCATTGTCAGTTCAGCTGAAGGCATCTTCATAGCTTGTAGAGCAGTTACCGTGATCAGTGAAACCAAAAAAAGGCTCACAATTGTCAATACCAAGGATTTTTTCATTTTCAAAGACCTCCTTTACTGTTTTTGTAAGTCTACGTCAGTTCTTTTAGATATGTCAAGTTTTGAGTACACCTTCCACTATATTTTGGTATGAGTTTAGACTTTTGAAAAAGATTTTCACTCTGCTTGTTAGCCTTAGAAAATCTTTTGCACAGGTCCAAAAACTTTTCTTGGTTTAAACAGTTGTATCCCCAGGAGAAACTATAAAGATATCCTTCTGGCCGCCTCTAATGTTTGTTCATAATCCTTTTCAGTATGGGCGAAGGAGGTAAATATACACTCAAAATTAGAGGGTGCTAGATAGATACCCTGCTCTCTCATTTGGAGATACCATTTCTTAAAAAGGTTAGTATCTGTTTTTTGAGCAGAAGCAAAATCAACAACCGGTTCAGGGGTGAAGAAAAGGGTCGCTAATGAGCCCAATGTGTTGCATTGAACCGGAAGTCCTTTCTTGTTTAAAATATTACTGAGTTCAGAGACCATACTTCTTGTAGACAATTCAAGGCTGTTATAGTCCTTGTTCTCAAGGATTTTTAGAGTAGTTAGGCCAGCTGCCATAGCCACTGGATTTCCGGCCAGAGTTCCGGCTTGATACATGGAACCACTAGGTGCAATTTGCTCCATAATCTTTTTTTTACCGCCTAAGGCACCAACTGGGAAACCACCTCCAATTATTTTACCGAGACAGGTTAGATCGGGTATGACATTGAAGTACTCCTGTGCTCCACCATAAGAAATTCGGAATCCGGAAATGACCTCATCAAAGATTAGTAAGGAGCTGTATTCCTTGGTCAGCGATCGAAGGAATTGAAGAAAACCTTCTTGCGGCAACACAAGACCCATATTGCCAGCTACCGGCTCGACAATGACCGCAGCAATGTCCTGTCCGTGTTCCTTGAACAAGTCTTGTATTGCCTGTTGATCATTGTATGGGGCAAGGAGTGTATGTTTGACAAGGTCTTCTGGTACTCCAGGGGTCCCTGGTAAGGATAGAGTGGCCACTCCTGAACCGGCTTGAGCCAGAAGGCTATCAACATGACCGTGGTAACAGCCGGTGAATTTGACAATCTTGTTTTGTCCTGTAAAGGCCCGGGCTAGCCGTACAGCAGACATAGTTGCTTCAGTCCCGGAATTGACCATTCTTATCATCTCAATGCTTGGTACTGCCTGGATGATTTTTTCAGCCAATTCAATTTCCCAGACGATAGGGGCCCCAAAGCTAGAACCTTTGTCTATTGATCCTTGGGCTGCTTTAATGACCTGTTCAGGACAATGTCCAAGTATCAGCGGACCCCAAGACATAACGTAATCAATAAACTCTTGTCCATCCTCACTGATAAGATGGCTACCTTTTCCTTGGGAGATAAAGAGGGGAAAGGTATCAACACTTTGACATGCCCTGACCGGACTATTTACTCCACCAGGGATAAGGCGCTGTGCCCGAGAAAAAAGTTCTTCTGAATTAGTCATTCGGGAATCTCCTTGAAGATTTCAAAAATATTGCATTGAGGTTTTTTTGAGTTCTTCATGACTGAACAAGAGTTCGTATTGAGTAAGTCCAGTTAAGTTTTGCAACTCTTTTATAATATCCAGGCATTCCTGGATTGTTTTTCCATGGATCATGGTGTAGAGGTTGTAAGGCCACTCAAGGCAGTTTTCTCTTTGATAACAATGAGTGATTTCCTGACGATTGATCATGGTTTCAGCGACAATTTGAATATATTCCTCTTCTACATACCAGGCAACCATGACATTGCAGCCATATCCTGCCTCTTGATGTCGCAGTGTGGCTCCGAATCTACGAATATATCCTTTGTGTTTCAATCCGTTTAAGAAGTTAAGGACCTGTTCTTCATCTAAATCCAGATGCTGAGCAATTTCGGCAAAAGGGGTCGGAGAATCTGGCAATGTATTTTGAACGATACGAAGGATATTTTTTTCTATTTCAGTGAATTGAGTTTTCTTATAGTCATCCATGATTACTACTCTAATAGAAACTGGAAAGGATCAGCTGCAACTGAGCTGTAACTGTTTTTCTTGTATCTGACAACCTTATATCTTGACCATTTTTTACTGACAAGTTAACCCACTTATCCTGACGAACACAAGGAAGCATGAAAAGGATGTGAACCGAGAACCGTGAACTGTGAACCGTGAGACGAAGATGTTAAGAAATTATCCCTTTATTCTCAGTTCTTCGGTCAACGGTTCACGGTCAATATTCTTTTTATGTTAACATACTAGAAAAAATGATTGAATAAACAAGAGATGCTTATGGGTATATCAGTTGTTGGTGCAGGTTCTTGGGGAACAGCGTTGGCCAATCTTTTGGCCAGTAAAGGTTACTCTGTCCATTTGTGGATTCGGGAGTATGAACTGGCTGAAATTATGTCAAATAGCTTTGAAAATACCTGGTTTTTGCCTGGGATCAGCTTATCAAAAAATATTCGAATCTCTGATGATATTTCTGAGGTAGCTAAGAGTTCAGAATATATAGTTCTTGTTGTCCCCTCTCAATATGTTCGATACATACTTGTGGAGATGAGAAATTATCTTATGGATAATCCGATTGTACTTTGTGCCAGCAAAGGGATTGAAGTGGAACAACTAAAGACTATGTCACAGGTAGTGGAAGAGGAGCTAGGAGGAAGTAATTGTCAATATGCCGTAATATCAGGCCCTTCTTTTGCTAAAGAGGTCTCTCAAGGCCTGCCAACTGCTGTATCTTTAGGTTGTGCAGATCCCTTGAAGGGTCAATTTCTACAAGAGATCCTTTCAACTGATACATTTAGGGTTTATTACACCCATGACTTTCGAGGTGTTGAACTCGGAGGGGCCTTAAAGAATGTCATGGCTATTGCGGCAGGCATTTGCGATGGGTTGGGTTTTGGAACCAATTCCAGAGCAGCCCTCATAACCAGATGTCTGGCTGAAATGTCTCGATTGGGTGAAGCTATGGGGGCTCAAAAAGAGACATTTATGGGTCTTTCTGGGTTAGGTGATCTGATACTAACTTGTACCGGTGATTTGAGCCGAAATCGCTCAGTAGGTTTAAAGCTGGGTCAAGGGTTCAGTTTGGCAGAAGTCCTAGGAGGGATGAAGATGGTGGCAGAAGGGGTTAAAACCGTGGAATCGGTTATCCGTCTGGCTGGAAAATATGGACTAGATATGCCGATAAGCCAACAGGTCTATCAGATTCTTTATGAACATAAAGAGCCTTTTGTAGCAGTTAAGGAGCTGATGAGACGGGAGTTGAAGCAGGAATGAGGGGAAGATATATTTTTTCATTGTCTGATTATAAGTTCGGTCATGGCCAAAGGAGTGGATATGGAAGAAGAGATAGGTAAAGCCAAAATACTTTTGGAATCATTGCCCTATATACGTGAGTTCTATGGTCAAACTGTTGTTATTAAATATGGTGGTCATGCCATGCAGGATGAGCAATTAAAAAATAGTTTTGCTCTAAACTTGATCCTTTTAAAGTACATTGGTGTCAATCCGGTTATTGTCCACGGCGGTGGACCACAGATTGGTCATATGCTTAGTCAGTTGGATATTACTAGTCAGTTTCGGGAGGGGCTTAGGGTAACAGATCAGGCGACCATGGATATTGTCGAAATGGTCCTGGTCGGTCGGGTCAACAAGGAGATTGTCAACTTGATCAACCTTAACGGGGGATCAGCTGTTGGGCTCTCCGGGAAAGACGGCTGGATGATAAGGGCCAAACAACTAGAGATGGTGGTTTCTCGTAAAGATGCCCCACCGGAAATAATCGATCTTGGTCGGGTTGGAGAAGTGGTTCAGATTGAAACCACTCTGATTAAAAGTCTTGAAAATGCTGGGTTTATACCAATTATTGCCCCGGTAGGAGTAGATGATTCAGGCAAAACCTTTAATATTAATGCTGATTCAGTAGCCGGGGCTGTGGCTGAATCTTTGCGAGCTAAGAGATTAATCCTCTTAACAGATGTTTCCGGTATTACGAGTTCAGAAGGGCTGCTGTCCTCACTAAATAGAAAGGAGGCTTTTGAAGGTTTAGATAACGGGACGATTGAGGGCGGAATGATCCCCAAAGTCAAATGTTGTCTAGAAGCAGTACAATCAGGGGTAGAGAAGGCCCATATAATCGATGGACGATTGGAGAATTCAATCCTTTTGGAATTGTTTACTCAGGCAGGTATTGGGACTGAAATAACTGCTTAAGCAATTTTTAAGCACCGAACCTGATGTGAATTATTAAGGGAAAAAAGGGGGATAGTAGTATTTTGACACTTTGAATCGGCATAGGGACATCTGGTATGGAATCGGCAACCACCAGGGGGATCAGTAGGGTCTGGGATTTCTCCTGTTAGCCTGTAGTATTGATTGTCGGTGAACTCGGTTGAAATTTGAGGTGTGGCTGAAAGCAAGGCTTGGGTATAAGGGTGTAAAGAAGAGGTATAGAGCTCTTCAGAGGTTGCGTATTCAACAATTTGCCCAAGATACATGACTGCCACAAAATCGCTCAGATAACCGACGACATTGAGGTCATGAGAGATAAAGAGATAACTGATTTGCAGTCTTTCCTGGAGTTCTTGCAGAAGATTGATGATTTGGGCCTGAATTGATACGTCCAAGGCTGAGATAGGTTCATCCAGGATAATAATCTGTGGATTGACGCTCAAGGCTCTCGCCAGACCGATACGTTGGCATTGTCCACCGCTTAGTTCATGAGGGTAAAGCTTGGTAATCTGCTGGGGCAGTCCAACCATTTCTATTAGTTCGTCCAGACGCTTACTTCTGTATTTTTTACCTATTCCCATAACCCTGAGCCCGTCTTTAATAGTCGAGCCAACAGTCATTTTAGGGTTTAGCGAACCATGAGGGTCTTGAAAGACGAGTTGAACCTCTTGTCGAAAGGACTTTAAGTTCCTTTCTGGAAGGGGGACAATATCTTGCCCTTTGTACAAGATGTTGCCTCCATCAGGGGGTATCAGTTTTAGAATAACCCTGGCCAGTGTTGATTTACCACACCCGCTCTCGCCGACAAGCCCAAGGGTTTGTCCTTGGAGGATAAAAAGACTAACTTCATCTACAGCTTTAACTGATTTTTTTGTTTTTTGAAAAATCCCGCCTTGAACGGGGAATGTCTTTTTCAGCCGATTGACTTGAAGGAGATTCTTTTCCTTTGTGTTTATCATATCTTTGAGTCTCATTTAACAATCTGAGAAGGACTTTTCCGCAAGAACTGGGCATCTTGTGGCATGACCTGAAGTCTCTGTTATTAATTTCGGAATCTCTTGGGTACAGGAAAATTGGGTATACCGACAACGGGGATGGAAAGGGCAGCCATTTGGTTTGGCTGCAGGATGAGGGACTGTTCCCTGGATGGCCTGTAGCGGGCTCCCTTTTTTTGAGAAGCGTGGCAAAGAGGCCAAGAGGCTTTGGGTATAGGGATGTTTGGGGTTATAGAATATTTGTTTTGCTGTACCCTTTTCTACGATAATTCCAGCGTACATTACATAAATGAGGTCAGCCAAAGAAGCCACGACTCCAAGATCGTGGGTAATATATAGTAGGGAACGTGCTCCGGTTTTTTGTAAGGATCGAAAGAGCTGGATGATCTGAGCTTGGATGGTTACATCAAGGGCTGTTGTCGGTTCATCAGCAATGAGCAAAGATGGTTTGCAGACAAGGGCAATAGCGATCATGACTCGTTGTCTTTGTCCACCGCTTAACTGATGCGGATATTTGGAGAGGATTGACCCAGGATTCGGAAGATTAACCTGGATCAAGGTCTCAAGGATCCATTCCTGGACCTCTTTAGGGCCTAATTCTTCGTGATGTACCAGGACCTCCTTTATTTGTTCTTTAACAGGGAAGACAGGATTTAAGGAGGTCAAAGGGTCCTGGAAGATCATGGACAAATGTTTCCCACGCAGTCTCTGCAAGGAACTTTCTGGTAAGTTGAGTAGATCTAAGTCATTGAAGAAAATAGATCCCTTGCAGATATCCCCAGGGGGCTGAGGTATTAGGCCGAGAATGCTTAAGGCAGTTACTGTCTTGCCACATCCTGATTCTCCGACAAGGCAGACAGTTTCTCCAGGGGCTATCTTTAATTCCAAACCTTCCACTACTCTGGATTCGGCCGAGTCGGTCCGGAATGATATATGGAGATCTTTGATATTTAATAATGGTTTGCCAGGGACTGTTTCAGTGGCAATATCCTGTCCACGCATTTATCATACCTCTGGAGCGGTTGAGTGCTTGGGTCTTATCTTTTATTTTAGCAAACCTTGACTATCGGCCTAAAAATTTTAATAATTTCTAAGTTGCGGATTTAGTGCGTCGCGGAGGCCTTCACCAAACAGGTTGAAGGCTAGGACAACGACAAGGATAGCTGTGCCAGGTATGAGAGTTAGCCAAGGGGCGTCAAAGAGGAATCGTTTACCTTCAGAGAGTATGTTCCCCCAAGTCGCTTGCGGTGGTGGAACACCAAAGCCAAGAAAGCTTAAACCGGCCTCGGTAAGTATGGCCGTGGCTATCCCAATGGTGGCTGAGACTAGGACTGGAGCAATGGCGTTGGGTAACAAGTGTTTGATTATAATTCTTAAATCACCGAGGCCCAAGGCTTTGGCTGCTGTGACAAATTCCTGTTCCCGTAAGGAAAGGAACTCTGCCCGGACGAATCTGGCCGTACCCATCCAGCTGGTCAGGCCGATGACGATCATGATATTGTAAATACTGGCCGGAAGAAGGGCAATAACCGTGAGAATCAGGAAAAAGCTTGGGAAACATAGCATTATGTCAACAAAACGCATGACGATTGTGTCTATGGATATACCCCAAGTATTTAGAATACAGGTTAGATACTTAAAAAGTTTAGGCCAGAGATTTTTGTCCTCAAAGTATAATATAATTTGCAATAGGGCGATGCAAGAGGTTAGTATTAAAGCCCAATAAAAGGAGCTAAAATGAAGGCTGATAATTATAGCTATTACCAGTAAACTGGTCAGGATATGAGATCCAGAAAGATTTTTAGGACCAAAATATCCGGCAAGCCCTCCCATGATAATGCCTATAAACACAGCTATGCCTACAGCAACAAAGCCTACAGTTAGGGAGACCCAGGCTCCTTGTAACATTCTAGCCAAAACATCCCGGCCTAGATTATCTGTACCAAATATGTATACCCCAAAGAATGGACTCTGTTTGCAGCTAAGGACCTTTAGATCAGCTTGGGTGAGTGGAGGACGAAGTTTTTCCTGAAGTCGAACCTGTGAAGGGTCCATAACTGGGTCTTTACCTGCAGTCAGAAAGGCACCGATTATGGCAGTGACAAAAAAAAGGACAAAGATAAATCCTCCTAAGCAGGCGAGCTTGTTTTGCCGTAAAACAAGACCTATTGAGAAAAGACGAGATGACTTTGGAAGAAGCATTGTTGGCTTTAACTTGGTTTTTCGTAACTGTTTAGCCGTAAATTTTTAAATTCCCTATATGGAAACACAGGGCTTAACTAACATGGTTTTTCTTGAAAAGCAGCTTTTTGGGGTAAAATATTCTGTCTTAAGCGCTATTCTCTTCTGCTAATTTCCCAGAGATAGACCTTGGTTGGCAGGCCATCAGGTGAGGGCCTTGTCCGAATATCCCTTTCTTGAATTTGCCATCCTTTACTGTCAAGGAGTTGCCAAAAGTGTTTATTTACTTGGCGATTTGGTGTTGTAAGCCAAATGATTCCATCCGTAGCTAGACAGTGCTCAAATAGTTCCATCAAAGGGTGAAAGAACCTGGTTTCATAGATAATGTCAGCCCCCCAGATGAAGGAGAAGACCTGATGCTGAAATCCCGGATACCTCCAGTCCATTTGGAGCCAACATGGCGAAGGGAGAGAATTGAGATTAGCATTGTGTTTGGCATATTGTAAGGCTTGGAATTCATAATCCATGGCAAAGACTTGAGTGGCAAAAACATGAAGAACAAAACTGGTTATCCCTAAACCACAGCCGATATCAAGACAACAGGTCTTATTGAGTCTATTTTTTTGAGAATACAACCATTCAGCTAAGACAATTCCGGCCGGCCAAAGTTCGACCCAGTAGGGAATACGTTCGTCTTGGGCAAATTCTTCCTGACTCATCTGCTGCCAAAGGGATTCCAGATCTTGGGGGCGTTCCAAAATATATCTTTGGGGGCCAATGGAGATAGAGAAACTCATTAGTTCTTTTCCCTCTTTATTTTGGCTCCGGCCTGTATAAGTTTGTCATCCATAGATTCATAACCCCGGTCCAAATGATAGATACGGTGGACTTCAGTAGTCCCTTGGGCTGCCATACCGGCCAGGACAAGAGAGGCACTGGCTCGCAGATCGGAGGCCATTAGGGGGGCCCCTTTGAGCTCAGGGCACCCTCGAATAAAGGCGGTATCTCCAATTATCTTTATATCAGCACCTAAACGCATTAACTCAAGGGCATGCATAAAACGGTTTTCAAAGATGGTTTCCTGGATTGTGCCGGAACCATGGGATACCGACATAAGGGCCATGATTTGTGCTTGCATGTCTGTTGGGAATCCTGGATAGGGCTTGGTGACAACGTCTATGCCATTCATTGAAGAAGATTGGACAAAGAGGTTGTTAGAGGTTTTCTGGATATAAACGTTCATTTCACAAAATTTTCCGATAGTAGATTCCATAAAATTTAGCGGGCAATTGCTTAGATATAGTTGTCCTTGCGTGATTGCTGCTGCGGCTATGTAGGTGCCGGCCTCGATCCTGTCCGGCATAATTCGATATTCACCCCCGGATAACTGGTTGACTCCATTGATACAAATCAGATTTGTACCATGTCCTTGAATATTGGCTCCACAATGAATAAGAAAATTGGCCAAGTCTTGAATTTCCGGTTCTCGGGCTGCATTTTCGATAATCGTCTCTCCTTCTGCAAAGATTGCTGCCATAAGAAGATTTTCAGTACCTCCTACTGTTGGGAAATCAAATGATATATGAGTGCCTTTAAGCCTATTGCATCGAGCTTGAATATAGCCTGAATCTAAATCAATTTTAGCCCCCATTTTTTTCAGAGCTCTTAGGTGTAAGTCGACAGGTCGACTACCAATAGCACAACCTCCAGGTAAAGCCACCCTAGCTTGTCCAAGCCTGGCTAGTAGAGGGCCCAAACACAGAATTGATGCCCGCATGGTTTTCACCAAATCATAAGGAGCTTCAGGCTGGAGGGATTGGCCGGCTTCAACAAAGACGGTGTTGCCTTCCATATTGGTCGAACAGCCAAGGAGTCGAAGGAGCTCCAAGGTGGTGAAGATATCTCTTAGACATGGAGTATCATGGAGACTAACGGTTTCGGGGATGAGTAAACAGCTCATCAAGATCGGCAGAGCGGCATTTTTTGATCCACTAACACGAATATGACCGGATAAGGGTGTTTGTCCCTCAATAATCAATTTGTCCATATGAACCTGTTGACCTTGCTGTCAAGTTGGTCTATATTTATTAAACAAGAACACGGTGGGTGTAGCTCAGTTGGCAGAGCACTTGGTTGTGGCCCAAGTGGCCGGGGGTTCAAGTCCCTTCACCCA
>CAYUNZ010000030.1:0-6959 GCA_964446205.1 uncultured Desulfohalobiaceae bacterium
AGGGATTCAGGCTGCTTGCTATGCCTATCTGGGCAAGCCGGCCCGGGAGCTTAGCCGGGCCGAGGCCGGACTGATGGCCGTGCTCCCTCAGGCACCGAGCAGGCTCAGGCCGGATCGGCATCCTGCCCGGGCAGAGCGGGCCAGAAACAAGGTGCTTGAGAGGATGGCAGGTTTTGGAGTCTGGGACAAGGAAACCGTTAATCGGGCCAAAAAGGAAAAGGTCAGGTCCAGGTCCTTTTCCCAGCCCTTTAAAGCCCCGCTGCTTGCCAGAAGGCTTTTGGCCAGACATAAGAGGCAGGGGGCAATCAAAACCGGGATTGATCCCTATCTGCAAGAGACTGTTCGTTCTGTGCTCAAGAGCAGGGTGGACGGCTTTCCCCCTGGCACCTCTGCAGCGGCCCTGATAGCGGAGAATAAGACCCTTTATGTAAAGGCCTATGCCGGGTCAGCGGATTATTTCAACAAATCTAGATTCGGCTGCGTGGACATGGTCAGGGCAATAAGGTCCCCGGGCTCAACCCTAAAGCCGTTTTTATACGCCTTTGCCCTGGAAGAGGGGCTGATCCATTCTAAAAGCCTGCTCATGGATGCCCCGATTACGATTTCCGGATACAGGCCTGAAAATTTTACCCAAGGCTTTGCCGGGCCGGTCAGTGCGTCCGAGGCCCTGAACCGCTCCTTGAACATTCCGGCCGTGGATCTTTTAGATAGGCTGGGGCCGGATTTTTTTGATGCCAGACTTAAGCAGGGCGGGCTTGATTTAGACTATCCAGGCCGGGCCGGGCCGAATCTGTCCATGATCCTGGGTGGGGTGGGCACAAGCCTGGAAGATCTGGTTGGGGCCTATTCCTGTCTGGCCAGGCAAGGACTGGCCGGCCAGCCAAGACTATGTCAGGCAGCACCCTTAAGGCAGAGGAGAATGGTGCAGCCAGGGGCTGCCTATATTATTAAGGAGATCCTCTATTCCAACAAGAGAGCGGACCTGCCCGGGGGACGTCTATTCCTGGACAGCTCCCGCAGAGTGGCCTGGAAGACCGGGACCAGCTATGGATACAGGGATGCCTGGTGCATTGGGGTGACGGATACCCATACTCTGGGAGTCTGGGTGGGCAGGCCGGACGGGACGCCGACTCCTGGCTTTTATGGCCGGGCAGTGGCCGCCCCGATCTTGTTTAATTTGGTGGACTCTTTGCCCAGGTCGTATCTACCTGAACAAAAGCCGCCGGCAAGTGTTTCCAGACAAGAGATCTGCTGGCCTCTGGGGTTATCCTCAGAGAAAATGCAGAGATGGAAGGAAGAGAAAAAAGGCAGGGTTGAGCTTTGTCAGGTCAAGAAAACGGCCTGGGTCTTAAACAATGTTGTCCCTCCGACCCTGCCGGACAGGACTAACGAGCTCTGGCTTCCCAATCCCAGACAGATCCTGGTTAATCCAAAGACCGGTCTGCGGGTGGAGGCTGATTGTCCAGTGCCTGAGACTGAAACCAGATGGGTTGCCAAATGGCCCAGGGCGGCTGGTCCCTGGCTGCACCAAAGGTTTAGAAAGGCCTCGAAAGTTCCGCCCCTGGACCCTGTCTGCAAGAAAAAAATCCCCACCAGTCCAAAAAATATCAAGATAGTTGGATTACAAGATCAAAGTATCCTGCGTCCCCCGGGTACAGGTCTTAAACTGCCGAAAGTGACCTTGAGCGCCATTGGTGGGCAGGAGGAGCTGTACTGGCTGTTGGATGGAAAACTGATTGCCCGGACCGGTCAGGGAGAATCCAAGACTTACAGGTTTCAGAGCCCAGGGGCTTACAGACTGACGGTCATGGATTTGGCCGGGAATTTTGATTCCGTTGAATTGAGGGTGGCGGGAGTGGACAGAAGCGAGGATGGAAAGACGGACGGAGGGACTGAGAGACTAAGGGATTAAGAGGCGGCTGGGGCCGCGAGAAAAAATTTCCCCAGGCTCTGCCTTGGAACGAAAGAAACGCCCGGGCTCTCTAAATTGATAATATAAAAACTTTTGTCCAGGCACTGCTGATTTAAGTGCGTGTTTTTGACTTGTCAACAACTTAAGAAAATGGTTTAAATGGCTAAATCCTGTTCGCATAAGGGTTGATCCCGATTTACTGTAAGAAGGAGAGCGTTATGGGTAAAAAAAAGAAAAGGAGCATTTTTTGCCTTGGGGTGGCAGTATTATTGGTCCTTGGTGGTTCCTGGCCGGCCTGGGGGCAAAAAAACACATCCAGTTTCAGGGTCTTAGACATTGGGGAACGGACTTATCAGGGTAGTCCGGCCGTGGCCGTGCTTTTTTCTGAGGCCTTGAGTTCAGAAATCCGCCATGACAAGTTTTTTAGGATCAGTAACCAGGAAAAGATGCTCAAAAGTGTCTGGGTCCTGTCCCAGGACGGGCATACCCTGTATTTCCCAAATACTGAGCCCCAGAGCAAGTACAGCGTAACCGTTATGCCCGGGCTTACTTCGGCCAAGGGGCATGTCCTGGGAAAAAGGATCAGCAAAATAGTCAAGACCAGGGAGATGCCTGCAGGGGTCAGTTTTGCTGAGCAGGGTTTTATCCTGCCTGCTGAGCTCTCCAAAGGGCTTCCTCTGACTGCAGTAAATGTTGATGTGGTCAATATTGAATTTTTCCGGATAAATGAACAGGGGCTGGTGGATTTTGTCCACTGGTCCAGTCCGACCGGCAAGAAACGCTACTACAAGCTGCGCAACCTTAGCTCCAAGTACGGGGAACTGGTCTACAGCGGCCGGTTTGAGATTGATCTGCCCAAGAACAAGCGGGTGATTCGAAATATAAATATCAAGGATATTGAGGCCTTGAACAAACCCGGGGTCTATATTGCTGTCCTGCGCCGCCCTGGGGAGTATGAATACAGATACAGCTGTACCTATTTCCTGGTCACAGATATTGGCCTGCATCTCAGGGTCTATCCAGACCGGGTTCTGCTGGCAGCCTCTTCCATTAAGACAGGCCGGCCAATTCTGGGAGCTGAGCTTAGCTTTTTGGATAAGGAGTCCAGGTCGGTGCTCAAGGGGAAGACCGGAGCAAAGGGGATTTTTGAGCAAAGGATAAGCGATCCGGACAATCTCAGGCTGATTAAGGCCAGGGCAAAAGGGCAGATTGGTATCTTGCCTCTGCAGATCCCGGCCCTGGACCTGAGCGCTTTTGACTTGAAGGGAAGGGAGTTTAAGGATCAGGAGGTCTATATTTACAGCCCCAGGGACCTTTACCGGCCCGGGGAAGAGGTCATTGTCTCAGCCCTTCTCAGGGACTATCAGGGAAAAGGAGTCAGCTCTAGATCCCTGCAAGCCAGTTTGATCAGGCCAGACAACCGCAAGGTCCAATCCTTTAACTGGCAGCCAAAAGATCTAAATGCCACAGGGATAAACTACTTTCAAAAGGCCCTTGAGATCCCAAAAAAGGCTCAAACCGGAAAATGGCGTCTGGAAGTAAGAGCTGATCCCGAGTCAGCAGTCCCCATAGGGCGGTTTGCCTTTCATGTGGAGGAGTTTCTGCCAGAGCGGATGAAGCTGGAGCTAAAAAGCAAACAAGACTTGCTTTATGGGGATAGTCCCTTTGAGGTGGAGGTCAAGGGGGAGTATCTGTACGGTGCGGCAGCGGCAAAAAACCTTATCCAGAGTCGGGTCTTTGTTAGGGCCGAACGGCAAATGTTTTCAGATTTCAAGGATTTTGAGTTCGGTCTGGAGCAGGAAAGAAAATACACTGATTATTGGAAAATGGATAAGACACGTCTAGATGGGCAAGGTCAGGCTAATCTTGAGATAAAGAACCACTGGGCAGGGCTTAAAAGCCCTATGGCCGTGCAGACCACTATCAGCCTGTTTGAAAGCGGGGGCCGTCCGGTCAAAAGGACGATCAAGAGGATATTTTTCCCGGCCAGGGAACTGGTTGGTGTGCGCAAGCTCTTTGACCAGGATAAGGTGGACCAGGGCAGGCTGGGCTTTGAGATCATAAATGTTGACAGGCAAGGTCAGTTAAAAAAGGCGGAAAACCTGATTTTGAAAATAATCAAACAGGACAGGGATTATTTTTGGGAATACTCTGATTCCAGGGGCTGGAGCCGGGAATATACAGAGAGGAACTATACCTATCTAACTGAGAGCTTCAGCTTTAATGCCAGCCAGCCTTATAAGTACACTGCTGACCTGGGCCGGGGCAGGTATGTCCTAAAGGTGAAAAACCCAAACAGCGGTCAAATGACCAGCTTAAGATTCAGGGTCGGTTATTGGTGGGGAGATGCAGGCGGAGATAAGGGGGGGCATCCGAAAAAGGTGTTGCTGAAACTGGATCAGAGGTCCTATCTGCCGGGCGACGAGATCGAGCTGACTGTTACTCCACCGCATTCAGGTCAGGCCCTTATCCTGGTAGAAGGGGACCAGCCCCTTTGGTCCAAGCGAACCAATGTCTCGGCCAATGGAACAGTGGTGCGCATACCTGTTTCTGCAGCCTGGGACCGGGAGGATATCTATATCAGCGCCCTGTGCTTCAGGCCGGCCGAGTCTGAAGAGCTGATTACCCCTAAAAGGGCAGTGGGGGTGATTCATCTACCCCTTAACAGGGAGAAACGGGAGCTGGACTTAAGCCTTGAGGCCCCAAAAGAGGTCTCCCCCCAGGATAAGCTCCAGGTCAAGCTAAAACTAAAGCAAAAAAGGAAAAAGGCCTATGTCACTCTGGCTGCAGTGGATGTCGGGGTGCTGAACATAACCGGGATGAAGAGCCCCAGGCCCTTTGAGTGGTTTTTTGCCAAGAGAGGCTACAATGTGCTTAGCTATGATATCTACAACAAGATCATCGAGACCGTACACGGCAAACAAGCCAAGATAAGGTTTGGCGGAGATGCGGATGTAAGGCCGGGGGGAAAGAGGCCGGAGACCAAGGTGGAGATCATCTCCCTGTTTCAGGGACCGGTAGGCTTTGATTCCAAAGGTGAGGCAAGTATTGGTCTTGATCTGCCCAACTTTAACGGCAGGCTGCGCCTCATGGCTGTGGCCTTTACCAAGGATGATTTTGGCTCGGCTGAAAAAGAGGTCCAGGTGGCTGCACCTATTGTGACTCAGCTATCTACTCCGCGATTTCTGGCCCCAGGGGATAAGACCGAATTTACCCTAGATGTGCACAATCTCTCGGGCGAACAGCGCGATATTCAACTGGAAATAAAGGCAGAACCGCCCCTTAGCCTGAGTAAGGGCCAGCAAAATTTTGTTTTAAAGGAGCAGGAAAAAACAGTGCTCAGTTTTCCGGTCCAGGCCGAGAAGGCCTTTGGCAGCTCCAGGATCAAGCTTGTTTTAAAAAGTAAGGATTTTCGCTTGACCCGGGACTGGACTCTGGGGGTGCGTCCTGGGTATCCTGGGGTAACCAGGAAGAAGGCAGTGCTGCTGAGCAGGATTAAAGGGGGGCAGGCTAAAGAGAGTCTGCGGATTGAGGGCAACCTGACTGAGGATATCATGCCCAGCACCCTGGAGGCAGACCTGAAGCTCGCTCCGGTCCCGGCCATTAATCTTAAAAACGCCCTGCAGGGTCTTATCAAATACCCTTACGGCTGTCTGGAGCAGGTTACCAGCAGGGCATTTCCCCTTATCTATGCCCGCAGCCAAACCCTTAAGGAATTAAATCTGCCCGGGCTTGGCCCTGATAAGAGAGTGGACCTGCTCAGAAAGGGAATTGAACGTATAAGCTCCATGCAAAAGCCAACCGGCGGGTTTGGGCAATGGAGCAAGGATTCCAGGGAAGCCCCCTGGCTTACGGTCTACGCAGCCGATTTTTTACTATATGCCAGGGCTGAGGGGCTGGAGGTGTCCCAGGACAGACTGGAAAAGGCCTTAAAAAGGGTGGAAGAGTATTTTTTACAAGGCCCGCCTATAGATAACAACTTAAGGGATGGGCAAAATTATGATTTTGCGGTTCGAAGCTACGCCGGCTATGTCCTCTCCAGGTTGAACCGGGCCTCGCTCGGGACTTTGAGGACTATTTTCGACAATCATAAGCAGGACTGCTTAACCAGATTGCCTTTGATTCAGCTTGGGATTGCCCTTAACAGGATGGGGGATTCTAAGCTGGGTAATGAGGCCCTGACAGCGGCCCTGAATATGCAACCTGACAAGCAGGCAAGCTGGTCTATTTACGGCAGTCAACTTCGGGACACTGCCCTTGGCCTGGCCCTGCTTCTGGAGCACGGGATAGAGGATAATCGGATATATGAACTGATGTATCATCTGCAGGATCAACTGCGCAAAAGAGAATACTTGAGCACCCAGGAGAAGTTTGCCCTGTTTAAGGTCGGAATAATGCTGAAAAAGAAGAAGGACAAAAAGTGGACGGCTAAAGTAAGGATTGGGTCGGAAGAAAAAAGGATTACCCATAAAGGGGCAATTATATTTGAGCCGGATCTAAAAAAGATTCAAAAAGGCATAGAGATAAGTCCGCTTGGTAACGGGACCCTTTTTGCAAATGCCCTGGTGAGCGGTTATACCAAGACAGCGCCGGAAAAAGAGGAATCCGGAATGAGGATTGAGCGGACTTTCTATGACTTAGAAGGTCAGGTCCTGGACAAGAGGGAGTTTCATATTGGGGAGATGATCCTGGTCAGACTGGATCTTAGGGCTGAAGAAAGGATACCGGACGCACTTGCTGTGGACTTGCTTCCGGCAGGGCTGGAATTAGAGAATCAGAACTTAAGACACAGTCTGCAGGTGACTGAGCTTCAGATTGGGGGAACCCCGGTCTGGAAATTTATGCAGCAGGTGCCCATTGAGCACCAGGAGTTTAGAGATGACCGCTATGTATGTGCCCTGAATATGCGGCCTGAACAGGAGTACTCTATCTTTTATCTGGTCCGGGCGGTTACCCCTGGCCTCTTTTCCGTCCCCCCGCCCCTGGCCGAATCCATGTACAGGCCAAAGATAAGGGCTGTTGGAGAGGTTGGAGGTGAGTTGAGGGT
>CAYUNZ010000030.1:7059-19025 GCA_964446205.1 uncultured Desulfohalobiaceae bacterium
CTCTTGCGGCTCCAGCCGCACTCTTTAAATTACTGACTGAAGTCCAGAATGGAGTATAGGATACTAGTATTTCCTGAGGCTAACAATGAAGTAAACAAAGAAGAAAGAAGAAAGAGGGAAGAAAGGAATAAGAGGCGGCTGGAGCCGCAAGAAAAGATGTTCCAAGGCAGAGCCTTGGAACAAGGAAAAAAAAATAAAAAATCAGGTACGCTTTTTATCTGCTGTCCGTCAAATATTTTTAAGTGAATAATGAAGATTTAGATTAAATATCTGAGCATCAAAAGGAGGAAGAAAAATGCTAAGGAAAACGATTTTGAATCAAAACATGTTCAATGTCTTTAAGAGATTAGCAACTTTGACTTGTCTGATAGGTTGTTTGCTTTTGATTGGAAGCCAGGCCTTGGCTCAGTCCTCTTCTGAGAAAGAATTGGGGGTACGTCGGTCGGATTCCGGGTTAAAAGTGAGTTTTGAGCCGGTAAAGCAGAGCTTTCAGGTGGATGAAGCTGTTCGTTTTCGGATCAAGGGCAATCAAACCTTTTATCTCTATTTGTTCAGTATCAATAAGGAAAAGAATCGAGCTGCTCTGCTCATCCCTAATGACAGACACGGGAATAAGTATCAGGGTAAGACAACTTATATTGTGCCGAACAAGAATCTGGAGTTCTACTCAGATCAGCCTGGCTTGGAAAAGGTGATCATGGTGGCCAGCACAAAGTATCTGGATCTGGACAAGGAAAGGTATACCAAGGCCGGTCCATTCAGGCAGATGAGTCAAAAACAGGCTGAGACCCAACTCAAGACCTTAAGGGTGAGGACAGCTGAAGACAAGACTGAAAAAGTGGTTCAGGTAATCAATCTGCGGATTCAGCCTGGGCCTGAGGCGGAATTTGTAGGTCAGACCGAACAAAGCAGGGATGAAGATTCTGCCATGGTCTTTATCTCCTGCGATCAAGAGGCCTATCATTCCGGAGACCTGGTTCGAATCGCCTATGGGGCCAGTGAGTCCGGATGGGTCTATCTCTATTATGTTGAGCCGGATGGACAGAAGAATCTCTTGAGCAAAAAAGAGGTGGACAAAGACAAGGTCAATTATGTCCGGGCCAGGGCCGAGCCGCCCTTTGGAAAACATGCCCTGGTGGCCATGTTTAGCGATTCAGAGGGGATGAAAAGTAAAGATTTGCCAACAAAGGTCGGTGATTTGGCAACTAAGGGTTTAAGCTTGGTTAAGCCGGAACAGCCGCCTTATGCGGTTTATCGCTTTCGGATTTCCCGTTAGGGTAGTATGGGAGAGATAAGAGAAAAGAGGAACGAAGAAGAAGAGAGAAGAAGAAGAGGTGGCTGGAGCCACAAGAAGGGACGTTCCAAGGCTGGAGCCTAGGAACGAAGAGGAAGGTTAAACCGGGTAAACCTCCGGCATCCCAGTGAAATACGCCCAGTTAAATGGACAGAAATTTAACCGAGTAAACTACGCTGTCTTTCAGAATTTCACGGGATAAATGTTTCATGGGGTAAAAGCCTAGGAACGAAGAAAAGAAAAGAGAACCTTTAAGGAGACAAGGGTATGCAAAAGGAAATAAATTTTACCAGGCAGGTCAGTGGAAATTGTTTGGCTTGCATGTATTCCAGCCGATTGTACTTCAAGGTATTTTTAGCTGTTATAATGTTAGGACTACTTTTTGGATTTGCTCCAGGGCAGCTACAGGCAGCCCAGGAACAGCCAACAATCAGGCTCTTTCCAACAACAGTAGTGGAAAATATCAAGCAGACCGGACAGACTGCTCAGGATATGGAGGAAAGTCTGCACGGGATTATTTCTGATTTGGAAAAGCAGATGCAACTCTATAAGAGTGCCAAATGCGAAGGATCAAGCGGGGATGAAGGCTGTCAAAAGATGATTAACAAGATCAATGATAAGTATCTGGAGATGTTGCGCAAGATGGAAGAACAGCTGCCCAAGATGGAACGCAGCATCAAGTCCACCAAATCAAGCCTGGAAACCAGACTGCGCAATGAGCTGGGCAAGAAAATGACTCCAAGGGAACTGCAGAAAATGCTTTCAGGCAAAAGATCAGAGGCAAAACAGAGTCGTTATAGAAGAAGGGACCGCAGTCTAAGTCAGAGGTTTCGCAAGTATTATAATCTGGTCAAGATGCATGGAGGCAAGGCCGGCTCCAGTTCCCTGGCTGTGGTTGCGGCCAATACCTATTTGGATACCAAGGAAGTGGAGCAGCTCATTGCCATGACCTCTGATGAGATTCAACGGGCTAAAATCTATAGTCAGATCAATAGGTCCCTGGGCAAGGTTACCCCTGAAATGGAACAGGTTGTTTCCAGTGTTAAGGGAGTGCTTTTTGGAGAGGCGAAAGGTGGTCCTGGTGTACCAGGGCCGCCGCCTGGCAGCAAGGATGAAGAATATCAAAGTCCCTTGGAGATGTAGGAAAGTTCAGAACATTCGATATAAGGTATAAGAAAAGCAAGGAGATATAATTATGTTCAAAAATAATAATATGAATTCAAGCAAAGGAATGCAACAGAGATATAGCTTCGGGATTAGACCGGTTATTTGGATAATGGCCATATTTTTTCTGGTCTTTTCTCTAGGCCCTATGATCGGTTGCGCTTCCAAGCCAGAGCCAAAGCCCAAACCATTTCAATGTCAGCTGCCTACAGGGGTTAATCTGGATCAGGCCATGGCAGAAGCTCGTTCCAATTTGACTCATCAAAAGTGTCAGTACCGCTTTGATGAATACTTTCAAGCCCTTTTGGAGATTGGGACCGGTGATCCAAAGGCTGAGAATAGAAAGAAATTCAGCAATTTTCTGGTCTGGGCTAATGAGCAGGGTATCTTGAACCGGGTTCAGGCCAAAGAGTATTTTAACCGCTATTTTAACACTACTTTTGTAGCCTTGCCTGATGATTACAATGTCTGCTCCAATTGTGCCAAACAGGCTGAAATAGTCAGATCCATGGAAAAGGAACTCCGGATGAAGGAAAAGGGCTTGCTACGGGTCTGCGGGGACAAGAAGCGTTATTATCAGGCCAATAATGATTTTGATTCAGTACTTTTGGTTCTGGAGGCTACCTGCACTGCTTGTGAGGCCAGATAAAAGCAGGATTGCCTTTTTGGATTTTAGAGATAAGGCTTCTGGAAATCGCTTCTAGGATAAGAATCCAGGTTTCATTCGGAGACTAAGAGCATGTCTAAACAAGGAATAATTCAGGGTTTTGTTCGCGGATTGGCCACTGGCATAGCCTGCGCTGTGCTGGTGGTCCTGTTTTTGGCCTACATCCTGAATATGACGGACCTGATTTCCATTTCCGTGGTAGAGGTTCCAGATATTCAGCTGGCCCTGTACTGGGCTTATGATAATCTAAGACTTTCAGTTATACCTTTTAGTCTGACTCTAATCTTTTACTTTCGAGCGCTGAAGAAATTGAAGTCTTTGTTGGAGAGCAAAGAAGAAGTTTCTCCGGACCGTATTGCCCAGGCCGAACATATTCTGGATATTTTGATTACCCTGTTTTTCGGGATTGGGATTATCTGGACCGCCATTGGAATGCGCAGTGCATTACTACAGGCCCTGGAAGGACTGACTGCTTCTTCTGCAGCTGAGATGGGGGCTTTTACCATTTTGCAACGCCTGGTGGACGGAGGGATTGTCCTGGCCCTTTCCACAACTATATTTGGTGCTGTTGGCGGATATGTTCTGCGTTTACTCAAGGCCTTGAGCGTAGGGTCAAAGCTTCAGGGCTACTACGCCAGCCTGGCGGCCCAAGAAAGGGAAGAAGTGGCCGGAAGACTGGAAAGGATTGAAAATTATCTGGCCAGTCTGGCCCAAAGGGGTCAGGATAATCCCGTTGGGGCGGAAATAGATACTGGTCTGGAAAGTAGCAAGGGGCAAAAAACATGAATCCGTTTTATGTTTATTCAGGCCAGGCCTATCGGTCCAAACAGAGCAATCCGGATGAGATAGAGGCCTTGCAGACGGATGTGATGCGCTTTGTGGCCATTTTGGGCTTTTGCCTGATGGTGGTCTTTGCCCTGGTCCAGAGCCTGCCTCAAAAGCCAAAGGATGATCGTCCGGAGATCCACAGCAAACAAATGCTCATCCAGCAGGTAAATTTACTGCAAAGCAGAGTTCGTAACCTGCAGCTGATTGCGGCAAGTGAGGAAAAAAGGCTGACCAGTCTAATAGAGCGTCGGAAGATTATGGAGCAGGAGGCTTTGACTGCAAGGCAAAAGCTGGGCAGTATTAAAGCTGAAGTCAGAGAACAGGGAAAGGTGCTGTCCAGGATTTCGACTGACCTGGATAAAAAGAAACAGAGATTATCTTCGATTAAAAGCAAATTGCAAAAAAAGAAAGTCCAAGTCCAAAAAACTGAGCTGGAGTTGGAAAGATTTAGAAAAGATTTGGCTGAGAAAGAAAAGCAGTCACTAAAGGCGAACAAACAGTCCAAACCAAAACAGACTGCTCAAAAACAAAAAGATCCAAGCAAAACTGAACAAAAAAAAGAGACTGCAACCCAAGCTCAAAAGCCTGAGCCCAAAAAGGGCTTTAGCCTTAGGTTTGCCTCTGAAAAAGTCCTGCAGAATCTGATCAGGCAGGGGAAAGTCGGATTTTTTGCTATCCATGCTTCTCAGGCCTGGAATCTGTCTGTTAAAGATGGACAGGTTGCTTATAAAGCAGCTAGCCCACCGCAAAAGATTTATGAGATGACTGATTTTACAGTGCCTAAAGAATATAAGCAGGCCCTGAAAAGAAAGGTGGCTGTCTTTGACCGGGAGAAGATTACCTGGGGAGTTACTCTGACTTCTAGGAGTGTTGCCGAAATTAAGGAGTATTTATCCTCTGATTCAGGGGGAAGTTTGGTTATTCAAGGTGATGGCGGGGTGGAGCTGGTTAGGTAATTTGATTTTGCCCGCGAATACACGCAAATAAGATAGGTGATAAGGAGAATAGACATGCTAAGTAGATTGCTGGGCATGGTTTTGGGGGTTTTGCTGGTTGGAATGGTTGCCTGGGTCTTTCTTTTTGCCCTGCAGAGTGAAGGCCCCCTGCCCTCTAATCTGAAAGGGTGGGCACAAGTTACTCAGGCTGCCTTGGGGCTTAAACAAGAAAAGGAAAATAAATCTGGTAGACAACAGAGAGAGCTTAAAAAAGATAATGCTAGTCAAAGGGAAGGTACTTCAGAACAAGAGGCAAAGGTTGAGGAGACAGCTTCTTCTTTGACTTCCAGGTCAAAGAATGCTTCCATAAAAATTTTCGGCCAGAAAGCAAAACAGGGAAACAAAACCAGGCAAGAACATGCTTTCAGCTCCAATGCTTCGGAACAAGCAGGCAATCAAACCAATGCAACAATTATAAGGCCTAAGGCCAATACAACCTTAAGTAATAAGACTGCTCAAGGGGCTGATGCTGAAGGTACGACCCAAGGGTTGGCTGCTAATCAGACTGAATCTATGGCTGGTTTAAGTCAGATTGAGACTGGAAGCAGAAATAATAGCAATGCTTCTTTTGAAAAAGGATTGTCTTCCTGGCAAGTCTTTTGGAAGCCTTTTCAGTTAAGAAGCTCTGCCCAGGGCTTTGCCGACAAACTAAGCTCCATGACCGCAATAGATATTCAGGTCAGAAAGCAGGTTTCCAATGGCTATCAGGTGGCTTTTCCCTATAAGGATGAACAGGACAAAAGACAAAAGGTGCAGATTATTGAAAGAGAAACAGGCATGGATTTAAGCTTAGGGGCTGAAAAATGATAAAGATAAGTTGGAGACTGAAGTTATTTTATACCTTACTTACCTTAATTTTGTTTTATTTGGCGTTTACCCCACAGGAGTTGCCGGCCAAGATCCCGGACAGTTCAGAGTTGAATCAGCTCTGGAGCAAGTATGTCCAAGAACAAACCAACCTTAAGCCTGCCCGCAAGTTCCCTTATAAAAAATGTTTTCAAAAGACAGCAGATAAATACAATCTGCCCTATTCACTGCTTTTGGCTGTCGCCAGGGGGGAGTCGGATTTTAATCCAAAAGCAGCCTCAGACAAGGATTGCTATGGGATTATGCAGATTCGCTGGCCGATTACAGCCAGGCATTTGGGCATTGAAAAGAAGTCAAAATTATTTCAGCCCTGTGTCAGCATTATGGCTGGAGCCAAATATCTACGGGAGCTTATTGACCGCTATGACGGTAATGTTCATCTGGCCCTGGCTGCCTACAACTATGGACCGGGACGGATAAAAAGCGAGGCTAATCCGGCAAGGATTCCCAAAGGCGCAGCCTGGTACAGCGGATATATTCATCACCACCTGCAATATGTGCTAAAAGGTGCTGCGGACAGTGGTGAGCCGATTGAAGAGCTTGTACCTTATGAACAGGAGAAAAAGACCAGGGTGATTGTCTTTAATCAGCCCTACCGGGCCCAGGGGTTTTATGACTATCTGCAGAAAAAGGCCCCTTCAGTGCGACTGGATTGGTTCCGGATCGGCCTGGGTCGCTTTGAGGTGGTTCTGATGCACTCAAGTCAACAGGAGTATGATAAGAGCAAAAAGAGGCTTAAGGAATTGGGGTTTGGTTTGGAGTAGATTGTATAATTAAGAACTAGATATCAAGGTCGGGATTATTTATAATGCTTGGAGAGAGTGAATGAATCAAGCAAATTGTTACCTCATGCTTTTCATCTGCCTGGTTGTCTTACTGGCCTGTCCGGATCTGGGAGAGGCAAACCGGGCCATAACCATTGATGACAAAGGCAGCAAAACCGCCTTGGTCATCGGCAATGCTGATTATAAGTCCGCACCTTTAAAAAACCCGGTCAATGATGCCCGGGATATGGCGGTTCTCTTGCGGAATCTGGAATTTGACGTCATTGAAAAGACTAATGCAGACAAAAGAAGCATGGTTAAGGCTGTAAACAAGTTCGGTCGCAAGCTGCACAAAAGCGAGGTGGGGGTCTTCTTTTTTGCCGGGCACGGGATGCAGATTGACGGCAGGAACTTCCTCATCCCTGTTCAGGCCAATGTGGAATCTGAATCTGATGTGGAGTTTGAAGCAATGCATGCCGGACGTATCCTGGGCAAGATGGAAGAGGCCGAGAATAAACTTAATATTGTTATTCTGGATGCCTGCCGGAACAACCCCTTTGAACGCAGTTTCAGGACCAAAAAACAGGGCCTGGCCCAGATGGACGCACCCATTGGGTCCATTATCGCCTATGCCACTTCTCCAGGTGAGGTGGCTGCAGACGGAAGCGGCCGAAACGGTGTTTATACCAAACATCTGCTGCAAAATCTAAAAAAAACAGATTTATCGGTTCAGGATGTCTTTATGCAGACCGGGCTGAAGGTCATGCAGGAAACAAGTCGAAAGCAGGTGCCCTGGACCTCTTCAACCCCGGTGAAAAAATATTATCTGGCCGGAGGCAGTGCGGTGATAGATGAGCCAAAGGAGAGGCAGGAGCAGGACCAGGGCAAGCAACCAAGTACTGGAACTCTCAAGGTCGGGACCGAGCCCAAGGGAGCAGTGATTACTATAAACAATATATCTCGGGGTCCTGCTCCGGTCAGTCTATCAGGGATGAATCCTGGAAGTTATAGGGTCCGGGCGGAAAAGGAGGGGTATGAGTCCCAAAAAAAGCGGGTCAGGGTCAGGGCCGGACGCACGGCTACTGTTAGGCTGTATCTGGAGGAAATGCAGAAAATGGGGCGGTTGTATGTGCACCCCACGCCAGAGGATGCCCGTGTAAAAATTATGAATATAGGGCTCAATTATCATGAGGGAATCGAGCTTGAGCCTGGAAAATATAAGATCCGGGTGGATAAGCAAGGTTATGAAGAAGTTGATAGGGTCGAGCGACTCAGAGCGGGGGAGGATCTGGATGTGTATGTGGATCTGGAGCATACAGAAAGCAGCAGATCAGTCGAGGTCTGGGCAGATGAAGTTACACAAGATATCAGGATAGGCTGGACTGCGTGGAGTGATGCTGAAGTGCTTACTAAAATGACAAAATATATATTGGAGGAAATAGGATGTAATGTACAATTAGTTATGTCTGATATTGGAATCCAATATCAAGCAATAGCGAAAAAAAATATTGATATTATGCTTATGGCCTGGTTACCGAAAACACATAAAAATTACTGGAAGAAATATTCTAATAGAGTAGACGATGTAGGTATTATATATACTAATGCTTGCCTTGGTTGGGTTGTTCCAGATTATGTTCCCGAATCATTGGTTAGCTCGATAGATGATCTGAATAAATCTGAGGTCAGAAGACGAATCGATCATATACAAGGTATAGACCCTGGTGCTGGCCTGATGCAAGCATCGGAAAATGCCATAAGCGAATATGGTCTAGATGAAACCGGCTATAGGTTGTTGAGCTCCAGCGGTGCAGGCATGACCGCTGCCTTGTCCAGAGCAATCAGAAACAACGAGTGGATTGTGGTCACTGGCTGGAGACCGCATTGGAAGTTTGCCAAGTGGAATTTAAGAATTCTTGATGATCCAAAGCATATGTTGGGTGGAATTGAAAGTATCCATGCTGTAGCTAGAAAAGACTTTAAAGATATTTATCCTGTTGAGCTATATAATTTCTTCAAGAGGATGCATATACCTATTCATGAACTAGAAGAAATAATGCTTGAAGCTAAGGAAAGCAGTTATCAACAGGCTGCCATTGATTATGTAAAAAATCATTCCAAGAGGGTTAATTATTGGCTAACAGGAAAGAGGTAATGTTGATTAACTTAATTTTATCAAGCAGGTTTTCAAATCCAAAAAAATCAGGAAGATATTTTTATTTATGATCAAAATTTTGCTGTAAGGCTTTATGGTCCGGCCGGTATGCAGGGAGCAGAGCCCTAAGCTGAACCGGAAGACAGCAAAGGTTTAACAGCCTATGTAACGAGATGCGAGGTGAAAATAATACAGGAGGAAAAGATGTCATATTCGGCCAAGAGTATCTCAGGAGTGTCAAATCTACTTGTTGTGGCCTTGTTGGTCCTAATTTTATTACTGGCTGGGGTTGTGCCGGATGTGGAGAATCCATTTGCAGCAATCTGGGCCGCAGGTCCGCCTGAGGAACCCATCCTGCGTATTGAGACAGGGATGCATACCGCTAAGATTAACAGAATCGATACAGATCGGCAGGGCGGGACCCTTTTGACCTGCTCCGTGGACAAGACTTTACGGCTCTGGGACCTTAAAAGTGGCAAGCTTGAAAAGACCCTACGGGTGCCCATTGATAGGGGTAAGGACGGCAAGCTCTATTCCTGTGCCCTGTCCCCGGACGGGGAGGTCATTGCTGCCGGGGGGTGGACCGGGTACAAATCTCAGAACGGGCATAATATCTACATACTGAACTGCTATAGCGGCAGGCTCATAACCCGCATCTCCGGCCTGCCCAATGTGATCCATTATCTTGCCTTTTCCCCGGATGGCCGTTACCTGGCCGCAAGCCTGGGTAACGACAACGGCCTGCGGGTCTATAATACCTCGAACTGGTCTGAACAGGCCAAGGACACTGATTACGGAAGTAGGAGCCAATGGGCTGCCTTTGCTCCTGATGGCAGGTTGGCCACGGTCTCATACGACGGCTTTATCCGGCTCTATGACCGGGATTTTGAGCTCAAGGCCAAGGAAAAGTATCCTGGCGGGAATAAGCCATTTTCCTTGGCCTTTTCCCCGGACGGGCAGAAACTGGCCGTGGGCTTTAAAGATTCCAACCAAGTAAATGTCATGTCCGGACTAAACCTGGACTTTCTCTATTCTCCAGACTGCAGCGGGGTGGATAACGGTAATCTTGGGCGCGTGGCCTGGTCGGCCGACGGTCGATTCCTGTTTGCCGGGGGGGGGTATGATGACAATGACCTGTATCCAAATGACTGCGACAACCCCATCCTGGCCTGGTCCAGGCAGGGCAAGGGCAAGCGCACCGGATTTGCTGCAGCAGATGACACTATTATGCACATCCAGCCCCTGCCCGGGGGCGGGCTGGTCTATGGTGCCTGTGACCCGGCCTGGGGGGTGATCCACTCCGGTGAGCGCGTGGAGTATCAGCAGCCGGTGATAGCGGATCACAGGGGACCAAACGAAGATGAATTTCTGCTCTCCAAAGACGGAGGTAAGGTCTTTTTCGGCTTTGAATACGGGGATGATCGCCCGGCCGTGTTTTCAGTGAGAAAGCGCAGCCTTCGGCAGGGACAGCCGGATAACAAACTCTATCCACCTTTGCTGCAAAAAGGGGAGATGCAGGTCAGAGATTGGGAAAATGAAAACTATCCTGAGTTGAATGGTCAAAGACTGGAGCTTAAGGATTATGAAACCTCCCGCAGTCTGGCCGTAGCTCCGGACGGGGAGCGCTTCGTGCTGGGTGCTGACTGGCATATCTACTGCTTTGACAAGTCCGGGGAGCGTATATGGCGGACCCCTGTTCCTGGTACAGCCTGGGGGGTGAACATTGCCCGGGACAGGCAGGTGCTGGTTGCGGCCCTGGGTGACGGGACAATCCGTTGGTATAGGCTCCAGGACGGAAAACAGATCCTGGCTCTGTTCCCGCACAAGGACGGAGAGCGCTGGGTCCTTTGGAGCCCCAAGGGCTACTATGCCGCTTCTCCGGGTGGGGACGAGCTGATCGGCTGGCACAAAAATAGGGGCCGGGATCGGGTTCCGGACTTTTTTTCCGCTTCCAGGTTCAGGTCGGTTTACCTGCGCCCGGATGTGACCCATCGGATTTTGACCACTCTGGATGAGGACAAGGCCCTGCGCCTGGCCAACAAGGCTGCCGTGCGGAAGAAGCTGGAGGTTTCGGTGCTGGAGATGCTCCCGCCGGTGGTCACCCTTCTTTCTCCAAGTGATGGAAGCGGTTTTGACCAGGGGCGGATCACCCTGAGATATCGCATACGCACCCCAAACCAGGAAAAAGTGACCGGCATCCGCTTTTTAGTGGATGGCAGGCCGGTCAAACGCGAATCCAGGGGGATTGTAATTGCTGCCAAGCAGGGCAAGATCCGGAGTACCAAGATTGATCTGCCCAAACGAGACTGCACTGTCTCGGTGATTGCCAAAAACCGCTACGCTGCCTCTGAAGCGGCTACAGCCAGGCTGACCTGGGAAGGGACAAAAAAGCCGGTACGGGACGAGTTCGTGATCAAGCCCAAGCTTTACCTCCTGTCCGTGGGGGTGGGAGGTTATGAGCGGGAGGGGCTCAAGCTCAAATACCCGGCCAATGACGCCCGGGATGTGGCCCGAGCCTTTGAGAGCCAGGAAGGGTTATTGTACCGCAAGGTGGAGAGCCGAGTCCTGGAGGACGCTAAATGGGGCAGGGTCATGGACGGCCTGGACTGGATCGAAAAGCAGGTCACCAGCAATGACATAGCCGCCATATTTCTGGCCGGCCACGGGTTCAATGACCGGGACGGGGACTATTATTTTCTGCCGGCAGATGCGGACCCGGACAAGCTGCGCCGCACCTGTGTGCCCTATACCACGATCAAGGACGTGGTCAGCGGTCTGCCGGGCAAGGCCCTGTTCTTTGTGGACACCTGCCATTCCGGGAATGTCTTTGGCCAGAGCCGCAAGCGGGGCCTGAACAATATCAACCGCATTGTCAACGACCTTTCCTCAGCAGAAAACGGGGTGGTGGTCTTTGCCTCCTCCACCGGGGAGCAGTATTCCCTGGAAGATGATGCCTGGCAGAACGGGGCCTTTACCGAGGCCTTGGTGGAAGGGCTTTTAGGCCAGGCCGACTATACCGGCAAGGGCACGATTACCATCAATGAGCTGGACCTTTATCTAGCTGAACGGGTCAAGAAGCTGACCAATGGGGCCCAAACCCCGGCCACGGCCAAGCCGAGCACAGTTCCGGATTTTCCATTGGCTGTGGTTGAGTAGGTTGTTTCTTTGGGGGAAGGGGGTCGGCAGGAAGGGAAGAAAGAAGAGAGAAGAGGTGGCTCCAGCCGCTTTTTTT
>CAYUNZ010000030.1:19125-20722 GCA_964446205.1 uncultured Desulfohalobiaceae bacterium
CACAAGAAAGACGTTGTATTGAGCCTAGGTACTAAGGGTTGCCTGGAAAAGAATGTCCTTTGGGCTTAATTATTTCTTTTGAGGAGGGAGAAAAGATGTCACTGCGTAAGATAATATGCAAGTTAATATATTTTGACCTGGGCTATTTGGCAGTGTTCTTGGCCTGCGCAGTTTTTTTTGGGTTAGGTCAACCTTCGCCGGTCTTGGCTGAAAACCGGGCCCTGATCTTAGGAGTGGGGGATTATGAGCTGGAAAGGGCCAATTTGGACGGAATTGACCTGGATGTGGCCATGATGCGGGAGATGGCTACTCTTTTAGGGTTTTCCGACAACCAGATAGAGGTTTTCATGAACAGTGAAGTAAACTCAAGGACAATAGAGTCCAGGATTTCCAACTGGCTTATTCAAGGCACAGGCCCAGGGGATATGGTGCTTTTTTACTTCAGCGGGCACGGTTCGCAGCAGCCGGATGCAAACGGAGATGAACAGGACGGTTCTGACGAGGTCCTTTGTCTGCATGATTTGGGAATTGTTCAAAAAAACGGTAAAAAAATGCTTAAGGGAGTTTATCCTGATGATAAATTTTTCAAACAATTGAGGGAATTAGCTGGACGGGATGTTTATGTTATCTTAGATTGCTGTCATAGTGGAACAGCTACCAAAGGGCTTTCCCTGGAGCCCCGTTCAATTCCCATAAGCCAGGCCCAGGTCAAGTTTTTTTATTATCCGGGGATGCCCAAAAGTGCTTGGAAAAAAGGTGCTTTTGCCTCCAAAGCAGTTTCTGATTTCAGGGCAAAAGGAGAAAATCTTTCTTATCTTGCCCTGTCTTCCTGCAGGGATGACGAAAAGTCCCTGGCTACTTCTCAGGGGAGTATCTTCACTCTTGCCCTTAGGCAGACCATGAAGTCTGCTTACAGCAAAGGGGCGAGCGTTACTCCGGTTCAATTGCAGGAGAAGGCCCAGATATTTGTCAGTGAGCAATTGCCTGCTTCCAAGCAATTTCATCCGCAAGTATCAGGGGATAGTGAGTTAAAAAACAAGGGGCTGCGGCTTGCCGGCTCCACCGGGGGGCAAAATGAGGTCTGGCAAAAATTGGAAGGTTTGGTGCAAAAGAGCTCGCAGCAAATCAAGATTCGTTTGAACCAATCAAACTTTAGGCTGGGAGACCATATGCGTATGCAGGTTGAAATTCCCTATTCCGGATACTTGAATGTGGTTAATGTGGGGGCAAAAGGTAAGGGCACTGTCCTTTTTCCCAATCAGTTTCATAAGCAGAACCGGATGCAAGCAGGGACTTTGAACCTGCCTACCAGCAAGATGGATTTTGATCTGGTGGCCAGCCGGCCTGTGGGTCCCAGTCTGCTTGTGGCCTTGCTGACTAGTCGACCTATTAATCTTTACAAAGAAGGTTTCAAGGACAGCATGGATGTGTTTGCCGAGCTCTCTCCCAAAGGGATGCGCTCTTTTAAGGTTCAAAAAAGAGAGGAGAAAATGGCTGCTGGCAAGATGGAGACTGAGGTTAGGGAATAAATAGGAAGAAGTGGGAAGTTGGAATTAAGAGGCGGCTGGAGCCGCAAGAGGGGACGTTCCAAGGCTGG
>CAYUNZ010000031.1:0-20616 GCA_964446205.1 uncultured Desulfohalobiaceae bacterium
CAGGGAATCCTCCACTTATGGTATTTATAGGCAGGGAATGACCCCATTTGCCCATTTTTCCTGAAGCTCCGACAAAGGCCACTGATTTAGGAGAAAAAAGTTCGGCCAGCTTGTCCGGTGTATTGGGCACAGTCTGATCTGAGGCCCTAACTGAGGAGGACAAAACAATCAAGGCATCTACGGCCTTGAACTCACCTGTGTTGGTCATAAGAAGTGGATTTATGTCTATCTCAGTAACCTCTGGATAATCCTGGGCTAGATTGGCAAGACCTAGCAGAATCTGGATTATATGCTGTTCATTTACCTCACCCTCCCCGCGAAGTGGACCAAGAAGCCTAGAGGACTTTATTTCATAAATCATTTCCTGAGCATCTTTTTCACTTAGCGGAGCGATGCGAAAAGCAATATCTTCAAGGACCTCAGTGTAAACCCCACCTAACCCAAACATAATAACCGGTCCAAACTGATCATCCCTAAACATACCGACTACAAATTCCCTACGGCCAGAAAGCATGCCTTGGACAATGACACTGTCTACCAAGGAACCGGCTTTATCTATAAGCGATTTATAAGCAGAGCGAAGCTCTGATTCATTACCTATATTCAGATGGACCATCCCTAGCTCTGATTTGTGTTTTAGATCAGGAGCACAGCCTTTTAGAACTACTGGGAATCCTATCTCCAGAGCACTGTCAACAGCCTCCTCTTCTGAAAAGGCCAATTTCTCCGAGTTAACAGGAGTACTATATTCAGATAACACTAGCTTGGCCTGGTGCTCATCAAGGGTGCTATAGCCTGCCGACAAACGTGCGGCTATCATTTCTGAGATGTTAGACATTCTGTTTATCTCCTAGGTATGAAGGGATTTTATTTACCCTTATTATAATCAATCTGTTTATTAAACAAAAAAATTACCTGGTTGAAGAATGAATCTGGTATTTTTGAACAGCTCGGTTGTGCCCTTTGAGAGTTAGACTAAACTTGTGGCTGCCGTCACCTTTGGCCACAAAATAAAGATAATTGTGATCTTCCGGATCACAAGCTGCTTTAATGGATTCCAGTCCGGGTGAGCAGATTGGCCCTGGAGGCAAACCAGGATGTATATATGTGTTGTAGGGATTTGAGCGATCCAACAGATCATCTTTTTGTAAATTGCCATCAAATTTTGGTCCTAGCCCATAGATGACCGTGGGGTCACATTGAAGGCGCATGCGCCTTTCTAAACGGTTCTTAAATACACCGGCGATCCGTCGTCTCTCTCTTGGCAGGGCAGCCTCTTTTTCTACCAGCGAAGCCATGATTATAGTTTGATAACGTTTATCAGGAGAGGGCAAGTCTTTTTGCCAAACTGTATTTCTGGTTCTACTTTGAAATTCCTGAATAAAGGATTTAACGATCGTCAGGGCATTGTTTTTGGTCGAGTTGGATATGGCATATGTCTCTGGAAATAAATATCCTTCGGCTGTCTGGCCTTGAAGACCGTATTTATTTATTATGGTCTGGTTATGGACCGCTCGCTTAAAGCTTTTGTAAGTTGCCAGACCTGAACGTTGGACTCGCTTGGCTGTTTCCCACCAAGTAAGACCTTCAGGTATCTGCAGTTTATATAGGATCTCTTGACCTTTGAGCAGGGATTGAAGGAGTTTTACCCTGGACCAGCCTGAGTTGATCATGAAATTTCCAGCTTTTATCTGTTTTGTTTTCCCGAAAATCTTACCCAAAAGGATAAATATTTTGGGGTAATCAATAATTTTTTTTTGGGACAGAGAATAAGTTATCTGAGTAAAAGACTGTCCTGATTCGATTTTAATGACCTGTTTAGACCCAGGAGTTTGGATGGGGGCAAATAAGTATTGGTGAATTGCCAGAATAAGATAAATTATAATGCCAAAAAAACATAAACTAATTGGAAAGAGATATTTTTTCATGGGCTTAAGGTCTTTTTTTAGAACAAGTTTGGGGCGGTTCTTGTTCCAGAAAATTTTCAAGAATGATTACAGCCGCCATTTGGTCAAGCATGGATTTTCTTTTTGAGGCTGAGACCTTGGCTTCAATCAATCGTTCTTCGGCTTCAAAAGAACTCAAGGTTTCATCAGTGGTCTGAATAGGTATCTGGGTCTTTTTTTGGAGGTGTTTGACAAAGTTTTTGGCCTGTCTAGTGGTCAGGGTCTCCTGTCCGTATAAATCTTTGGGTATACCGACGACAATAACCTGAATGTCTTGTTCCTTGATTATTGATATAATTTCGGAGAAAAGATCAGAGTTGCCCTTTTTGAACAAGGTTTTTAAAGGGACAATAAGTCCATGCTCTGCATGACCGATAGCCAAACCGATACGTTTTGTACCAAAGTCAATCCCTAAATAAGTCATATTCTATATATTTCTTGACCGTAAATCCTTTACCGTAGGTCGAAGAATTAAAAATACAAAAGATCTTAACTTCTTAATCTTGCGATTCACAGTTTATAATTCAGGCCTATTTCAATTCTTTGTTGTTCCAATCAGGGCATGATGAGGGTCAAGAACTAAGCTCTGACAGCATATTGCGAGATGTTTTTGATCAGGGTCTCTTGCCAATTAGAGCCAGCCAAAAGTTGGGCCAGGTATTCTAGGGTATGGACAACCGGTTTGTCTTGATGTTCCTTTTCGTTGACTATAATTCTTGATATCCCTATTTTGCAGGAAGGGCATCCAACAACAATGGGTGTATCATCAGAAATATCCTTAAGATCCTGTTTTAGCTGTTCCTGTTTCCTTTGCCGGATTACATTGTAAATTTTGGGAGAAGTCATAGCCCCAAGCCCGCTTTCACCACAGCAACCAGGGCTAAGACGGACTGGGATTCCCAACAAGTCCTGAAGATTTTGGGCGTAGACCTGGCCGCTTTTTTCTGGAGATTGTCCGGTCCATTCGCTGTGGCAGGCAGCATGATAAACAAGAGGAGCTCTCTGAATAGGTTGATCAAGAAGGGACAAAGCTGCGGAAAGCTCATTTTTTCGATGCTGGAGAAGGAATTGTAGGACATCCATATGTTCAAGTCTTTGGTTCAGTTTTGCTTCCAGCTGGTATGTAGCCAAGGCCTCTCTGCAAGTCCCGCATGAGGTCAGGATTGTATCTATCTTTATACCCTGGCTTTGAGCTTGGTTTAGAACTTTGTTGATTTGTTTTGTGTTTGTCTTTTTGAGTTTTTCATAATCCTGTAGACAACCGGAGACCAAAAGAGGATAACCACAACACATATGATGATCAGGTAAAATAATCCCAGTGCCGGTTTTCAAAAGTAGATTAAGAGCAGCCAAGCCTATAGAATAGTAAAACAGTCCGGCCCCGCAACCAGGGAAATAAAATACAAAATTGGAGTTAGTCTGAGTGCTTAGTTGTATAGGGCTAAAGATATTTGTCTTTTCCAAAGAAAGGATCTCATGGAGGTGGCGTTTTTTTAATTCAGGTCCATAGCCTCTGATAAAAGGGTGGTCAAACTTATTACGGACTGATTCAGGGACAAAATTAATGGCCTTGTTTTGTAAGGATTGTCCGAAAGAGGCCATTTTAGCGGCTTTGGGAATCAGAGTCGGATGTTCAGACAAGAAGTGAAGAATATTGCTTTTTATGGGATGATGTCCGCCAGAGGCACTTTCTTCCAGAAATGAGCGCATATTTATTACTTGTTCCGGAATATTGATCTTTACCGGACAGACCTCTGTACATTTGCCACAAGCTGTACAACGTTCAAGCATATCCTGTAGGTATTCGAGCAGGTCTTTATCAGGTTGACCTTGGGTCAATTGAGTATAATACATGGCTTCAATTAAGGCACCCAGGGAAATGATCTTGTTGCGGGGATGATACAAAAAACCATGTTCCGGGTAGTACATGGGGCAGACTTGTTTGCATTTCCCACACCTTGAACAGATCTGTATATTCTTTAAGAGCTCAATGAGCTTTTCTTTTTGCGAAAAGGAGGTCTTTTCAAAATCTTCAATTAAACGATTGAAGGAAAATGTATATGGACTGACAGAGATTGTCTTTTCAACGAGTTTGCCTGGATTTAAGATATTTTTGGGGTCGACTCTTTGTTTATAGGCCCTTAGGGCCTTAATTTTTTCTTTTGAGAGAAAATCAATTTTGGTGATCCCTATACCATGCTCCCCAGATACAGAGCCATTGAGATCCAAAACTTTGGAGAAGACTTTCTTGGCTGCTTCTTCTGCCTGACGAAGCATCTCAGGATAGTTGGAATTGACCGGGATATTGACATGGCAATTGCCATCACCAGCATGCATATGATTGGCAACCATAATCCGTGTATGGAAAAGGCGGTTCTCTATGTCCTTTAATTGGGGCTCCTGTTTGGGATATCTGCTGTTTAGATCCCGGAAAAAATAGTGAATCTGTAGTTCAAATTCCTGATCTGCCAAGTCATTGGTTGTGATTTCGCCTTTTAGGATTTGAGAGGCAAAACCAAACTCCATCTCAATAAACTCATCAGCCGGATCAATCCCTTCAACATCACTGAGCTGCTGTAAAGCCCTCCTATAGGCCAGGGCTAGATAATATAGGTTCAAACCTTCAATAAAGTCAGAGAATTCCGGGATGACATCTATTGGTATAACCACATCCTCGTTGATTTTGAATCCGCTAGTTCTTCTGGTAATGGCACTTAGACGATGTCTATCCCGCCAAAATACTTCAGACTCCTGTTCGTCTCTGGCCACAAAGACATCTACATTATGGTAATATTCGGCAATTTTTACGACTTGTCCTTTGATCTTTTCCAAGGCTGCTGCATTGGCTGAATCTAGTTGAATGAGTAATACTGAAACAGGTTCACCTTCATATTTTACTGATTTTTTTTCATATTGTATTGTTTGAACATATTTAGTCCCAAATTCCTCCAGAGCGGACATAGTTACTAGGTCCCCTTGCTCCCGGACTTCGTCTCTGAGCCTGACCAAGTCCTTGATGACTTGCATAGCATGATTCATGGAGCGACCAAAGAATTCAAGGCAAATAGTTTTAGAATACGGTAGCTTGGAGTGTAGGACAAAACAGGCCTCAGTGATAACACCGTCAACCCCTTCCTTCTGGATGCCTGGCAGACCGCCCAGGTATTTATTACTGACATCTTTGCCCAGACCAGGAGAGCGGATCTCTTGACCAGTCAAAGAGATAGTTTCCTTGAGGTTTCCAAATTCGTCATAGATTTCAAATTCAGGGTTTTCATCAGGGTGTATTTTGTGTCGAGGGTGATTTTTCCGGTGGACATGTATGATTTCCCCTTTAGGCATAACCATGGTATAGGAAAATACATTGTCTATGGTTGTTCCGTATTCAAAGGCAAAAGGTCCACCGGCATTTTCAGAAATATTACCCCCAAGAGAAGACGAGGCTTTGGAAGCTGGATCAACAGTAAATAGACAGCCTAATTTTCCAGCCTCCTGGATGGCATTAAGAGTAATTACACCGGTTTGAGAACATAAAAGCATTGTCTGAGGGTCAATAGTTAGGTTGTCTTTCATTCGGCTCAGACTGACAATGACTGTTCTACGAGAAGCAGGTACAGCTCCTCCAGTTAGACCAGAACCGCCACCACGAGGAACAATTTTGAACTCCAGCTCGTTGGCTAAACGAACGATGGCTTGGACCTCATGTGTGCTTGCCGGTGAAATAATGGCCAAGGGAATCTCCATACGAAGATCCGTAGCATCAGTAGCGCATTCCACTAGAGAGTTAGGCGAGGTAATAATATGTTCAGTAGGCAGGATCTCTTGAAGTCTCTTTAATAGCTCTTGCCTGATACGTTCATCTTCTTGGAATTCTTGCCAGAAACGATAAAGTCCATTTTTCAAAAAGGTATATGTGCGATCATCAATACTTGGTCTTTCGGTTTCAAGTCTGGACAGAACACTTTTATAGGTTTCTTGAGCCGGGATAAATGGGTTATAACGGATCAAAAAAATTTCCGAACATAATATTATGGCTAGTTCTTGAACATATTCCGGCAAGGCCTCGAATTCTTCAAAAGAAATATTCAGGACTTGCTCGACCAGATTTTGATTAGATAGTGAGATATGGAGGGCTTTTTGAGGCATAAAATTTTAGCATATTTTCTGTTAAAAATAACTTTGAACTTAATTGGATAAAAGATTACTTGCCTAGGTCGAAAATTACTAATGTATCATTTAATCAAAATCAAGAGGCAAGAAGTAGAAGTAAACAGACCAAAGTAATAAGAATGACAAGATCATCTCTTAATTTCTTTGTCTCTCGGTTCACGGTCCACGATTTATGAACTCTTTTATGCTTTGTTGTCTTCCCTGAGGCATCTAGATTACTAGGGGAAATCAGATTCTTCCCACTGTATTTCCAGAATTGAATGGATTTTCAGCAAAGAAGTCACGATTTCTCCCCAGTTGATATTGTCTTTTTAGGGTTGATAGGAAGAGTTTCCCAAAAGATATGCATATAGAAGACTGGATAAATAAGTGGTAACAATTAGAAAGATCTAACATATTTTATTGCTTTTTATTCTTGAACAATTATGAATTTTATTATAGCTTTAATTGTCTTATATGTCTATCTTTGCTTATCATCTAAATACATAACCATTTTTTAAAGAAGAAATTTTTAAGGAGGACAGAGTAATGCAAAAATGGAAATGTACTGTATGTGGGTATATTTATGAAGGAGATGCTCCACCAGAGATCTGTCCCGTATGTGGAGCTGAGAAAAACAAATTTATACAGATAACTGATGAAGAACTTCTCGGATCCAAGAATGGATTAAATCAAGAGAAAAAGACCATAAGCCTACCAATATCAGGTACTAGATTTAATGGGATTTTTAGATTGATGGTCAAGCATCATGCTCACCCTATATCTTCCCATTTACCTAATGGTATTATCCCTTTGACCATACTCTTTATCCTTTTTTCAGCATTGTTGTCTTCTGAAAACTTTAGTTTGACTGCCCTCTATAATATGGTCTTTGTACTGATTTCTCTTCCTTTTGTCATATGTAGTGGTTACATTGAATGGCAATTAAAGTATAACGGTAATCTTACCGGCCTATTCAAAACCAAAATAGTCAGTGCCTTGATTACATTTCTACTTAGCTTGGTTTTGACTATCTGGTTTTTTATAAATCCAGAGGTTGTTACTTCTGTCAACATTGTCTTTATCCTTTTAGCCCTTATTTGGCTGGCAGCTGTGACTATAGCTGGATACTTAGGCGGAAAACTGGTTTTCAAAGATTAGGCCCATCGATATTTGTATAATTCTCTGCCCAATAGGGTTTGATTTTTTAGGAGGTAATTGTGTTTAACGTTCTAAAGCCTCTCGGGATCAGTTCTGTTGTTGTTATTGGCATTACCTTTGTTTTGTTTCTCTTGGCTCTTTTCACCAAAGGTTTGACTCACGACATATTGCTTGAGGCTGGTCTCTTTCTTGTTTCAGTCAAGTTGATTATTATGGCCTACAAGAATGCAGAGGCCACAAACCAATTGACTCAACGACTTGACAGGATTCTAGAAGAGGTTGAACTGACAAAAGATTCTTGCTCTCGGTAATTTTCTCTTATTCCTTTGTTACCATCAAGGCTTACGTTCACAGTACCAAGGTTTTTGAGGAAAAAGGAATCGAACTAAGTAAATCAATGAGGTCATTATGCAAAAAAATCTCCTTTTGACTGTGAGTGATGATCCGAGTGCCCTTTTTGGCGTGCGCTTTGTCAATGTTTTTTTTCAAAATAAGGATCAGATTAAATTCACTCTTTTCTTTATTGCCCCATCTGGGCAACGGTCTTCCTCATCAGTTCCGGATACTGAAGGGGATACTTGTAGCCTTGCTCTGGAAAAATCTATGCATAGCCTTATTAATGGAGGATTTTTACAGGAGCATATCCTTTGCAAGATCAAGAAACGAACCGTCAGTACGGCCAAAGATATTATTACTGAAGGGAATAAAGGTTTATATGACGCTATTATCCTTGGTCGTCGTGGTATCAGCCGACTTGAGGAGCTTATCAATGATAGTGTCAGTATCAAAGTGCTTGAGGGGAAGAGGAAGTCTCCGATTTGGATCTGCCGGCAAATCGATCCAAACAGAAAAAATGTTCTTGTTTGCCTTGATGGTTCTCAGGAAGCCTTGCGCATGGTTGACCATGCAGGGTTTTTCCTCTCTGGCCAATCAGAACATAAGATCACTCTCCTTCATGTGCACCAAGAGTCGACAGATCCGGGCATGATCTTTCAACAGGCAATAAATACCCTTAAGGAGCATGATATCGATGAATCAAGAGTCGAATCTAAAGTATTAAAATCATCAAATGTAGCTTCAATGATTGAAAAAGAAGCGCATGCCGGCATGTTTAGTGTTGTTGCCGTAGGATATACCGGTACAAGTAAGCGCGGGGTTCTGACTATCGGTTCTGTAGCAACCCAGCTATGCTATAATCTGACCGGTAGTGCTCTCTGGATAGGTTAAGGAGATACCCTATTGATTCAGTCATTGAGTTTGGCTGTGATATCAAGATTTATATGATTTTTCCGGCTGATTTTGTCTCTGTTTGTTATAAATTTTCAGATAGGACTTTTTCAGAAATCGTCCTACAGTCTGTTTTAAGCCTTGTCATAAGCCCTTTACCGTGGTTTAATTGACATGGTGGTCAATGTCACCTACAAATATATTCATACCTAAGTGAGATAACCATACCAGGGTTTCCAATTAAAACCTTACAAGTTTGGTTTTACCAAATAACAATTACCCCTAGTTGTACTTATATTAGTTTAGATTTTTTGACAATAAAAATAGTCTATGGCAATATAGTTAATAATGAATCTTATTAGCAATCTATTGTCTTATGAAGAACACTAACAGTTTAAAATGTCTGAAATAAAGTAGTGAATTCTATTTTCCTATGAACTAAATGTCCATCCAAAGGAGGATATCATGAGCAACAGCGATGGCAAAGTAACCACGAACGATGCTGGAATCCCCGTATCCAGCGACGAACATTCCTTGACCGTTGGACCTAACGGTCCCATTCTGCTCCAGGATCACTATCTCATGGAGCAGATGGCCAACTTCAACCGGGAGATGATCCCTGACCGTCAGCCTCATGCCAAGGGTTCAGGGGCTTTCGGACACTTCGAGGTAACCCAAGACGTTAGCGCCTACACAAAGGCGGCTGTGTTCCAGCCGGGCACAAAGACAGAAGTACTGGCCCGGTTTTCCACAGTGGCCGGTGAAGCCGGCAGTCCAGACACCTGGCGAGATGTACGTGGGTTTGCTCTCAAATTCTACACCACCGAGGGCAACTATGACATGGTCGGGAACAACACACCGGTGTTCTTTATCCGGGATCCAATGAAATTCCAAAACTTTATCCATTCCCAGAAGCGTCGCGCGGAGACCGGCCTGCGGTGCCACGATATGCAGTGGGACTTCTGGACCCTGTGTCCAGAATCCGCCCACCAAGTCACCATCCTTATGAGCGATCGCGGAGTTCCCAAGAGCTATCGGCACATGAATGGCTACACGAGTCATACCTACATGTGGGTCAATGTCAAGGGTGAGAAGTTCTGGGTCAAATATCACTTCAAAACCGATCAGGGCATTGATTTTCTTACCGATGAGGAGGCTGACCGAATCGCCGGCCAAGATGCCGATTACCATCGCAGAGACCTGTCTGAGGCCATCAAGCGGGGAGATTACCCTAGCTGGACGCTCAAGGTGCAGATCATGCCCTTCGAGGATGCCGAGAACTACCGGTTCAACCCCTTTGACCTGACCAAGGTCTGGCCCCACAGCGACTATCCTTTGCATGAGGTCGGCCGACTGACCCTGACTTGTAATCCGTCCGATTTTCACAGCGAGATCGAGCAGGCGGCTTTTGAGCCGAACAACCTCGTCCCCGGGATTGGTCCCAGCCCGGACAAGATGCTGCTGGCCCGTCTAGTGTCCTACGCTGATGCACACCGGGCTCGTTTGGGGGTCAACTATAAACAGATCCCTGTTAACCGTCCCAAGGCCCAGGTGAACAGTTACAGCAAGGGCGGTGCGATGAGGATTGAGAATGTCACTGATCCGATATACGTCCCGAACTCCAAGGGCGGCCCCAAGGCCGACCCTGAACGCTACCCTGAGATGGCCATCTGGGATGCTAACGGGGAGTTTGTTCGGGCCGCCTATACTCTGCACAAGGATGACGACGACTTCGGCCAGCCTGGCACTCTGGTGCGGGAGGTCATGGATGATTCTCAGCGCGACCGGCTGGTCTCCAATGTGGTCGGCCATCTCAAAAAAGGTGTGAATGAGCCGGTGCTGGAGCGTGTGTTTGCATACTGGAAAAATATTGACAAAGAGATCGGCGATCGTATTGAAAAAGGGGTGAAAGGCAGCTGATCTATCCTAACTCCTCTATGGTTCGTATTGCGAGTACATTAGCAGTACAAGCAGATCCTCAAAAGAGACTAACATGAAAAACGTGGACCGTGAACCGTTGACCGTTGTCTTGCGGTTCACGGTCCACGGTAAACGGTTCACGTTCTTTCATGCTTCGTTGGGCCTGCCAGGACTAATCCAGACCCATTTCTCTCTCCAGCGATTCGATTGAGTTGAGCAGGGAAAGTCTCTCTTCTTCTGAAAGATCTTCGTGGGTCAAACGTTTTTTCAGCCCCAGCAGCACCATTTCTTGTCTATATTCTTGGCAGGTGTAAACCCCAGTACTATCTGACATAATCTTTCTCCTTATGGGCAGGATGTTTCCAAGGCATGACAACGAAGTTGCTTGAGAAGTTGTCCGGAGCAATGCCCTTTGTTTCTCTCCTCAAGAGGGAGTTGTACTGAAAGTATGGAGTCAAGCTCCTCCTTTGCCAGCTGGGAATAATTGCTCCCCTGGAAAAAATCGACGACTTGAAAAAAAAGTGGCAAAAGGTCCTTTGAATGGAGAATTGTCAGAAGATCTACTCTGGTTTCTGTAGGCAAGAGGGGATAATTGGTGCCTGCTTGAAACCATCTGGCAGCGAATTCTCCGGCCCGGATGTATTTTTTGGGCAGTCTGAGACGATGCCCTAAAGTCAGGGCAGACTGAGCTGCCTGATTATCAGAGCCAAATGTCCTTGAAGTTGAATAGGCAGATGATTGTCTGGCTCCCAAAGCTTGACACAGCCCCATCCAGACCTGAATTGGATCTCCTCCAGACAGGTTATTCATAAGTGAGACCAATTCATTAAAAGAGGAACATGACTTGTCTGTTTTTGAGGAATCCTCCCGGAGACTGGTCAATTCTTGAAACCAGGGAGATAAGGTTTGGGTTTGTTCAAGGAGTTGGAACATGGTCCCTGGCCTGGAGCAGGCCAAGGCCTTAAGTGTTTCCCGGGCAATACGTTCTGGGGCAATGTGATCGAGCAAGTCGGTCTTACCAATACGGTTCAGGAGTTCCCTCAAAGATGGATGAAGTTTAAATTCAGGGTAGCAGGCCATCATTCTGGCAGTTCTATAGACCCGAAGCGGATCTTGATAAAAGTTGAGATCTGAAACCTGACGAAGGAGCCGGTGTCTTAGGTCCTGAAGACTTGAAGGCAGGGCAATGACAATACCTGAGGCTGTTTTAGCTAGTGCATTGACAGTCAGATCTCTGTGTTGAAGATCTTCAAATATGGTTTGCGCTTGAGAAAGGGTGTATTCATCACCTTTATAAATATAGACTGGTTCATGCTTGCCTACCTTTTTGGCTTTGGGAAAGTGCTTGAGAAATTCCTCAGGAATAGCGTGCAAGACAACATAGTCTTTGTCATGAATTTCTTGGCCCAAAATTTGATCTCGGACTGCCCCACCAACTAGATAGATCTCCAAAATCAGCCCTCGTCATCTTGGATAATGCTGAAATACGTTATGAATTCTATAAATTATGTGAAAAGAGTTCAAAATACAATCTGTTACAAATATTATCAAATAATCAAGTATGAAAGAACCTGCATCTGAAACTAATCATTATTTGATGGTTTGCAATCTTACTTAGTAATATCCTCAAATTCATATTTGAGCATGGAGATGACATGATAATATTTGTTCATAATTTCATCTTTGCTGTTGCCAGGAATATCCAGAATACAATAGCGGAAACTTTCTGGGTTATGTTTGTAGTCAGAAAGGTATGTGTTCTCATGGATAAGATTACGAATATGTATCTCAGGATAATAGAGCTTGACCTCTTCATATTCGCTTTGGGTTGGGGTCTTCAGGATTTTTTTGTCAGAAAAGGCATGGAGTTCAAAGTTGAAACAAAGGTCAAATAGTTCCTGTTGTGTTACAGGATTTAGATCAGGTTTAGATCCTACAGAGATATCACAGAGAATATGAAGGGGATCGTATCCTTTGACTGATTGGATAGTTTTGGCGAATTGAAAGGCAATACGGCTGTTAACCTCAATTATGGTAAAGGAGTCTTTGTCTTCTTCGGCTCTGAGCT
This sequence comes from uncultured Desulfohalobiaceae bacterium, assembly GCA_964446205.1. Lineage (GTDB taxonomy): Bacteria > Desulfobacterota > Desulfovibrionia > Desulfovibrionales > Desulfothermaceae > CAYUNZ01. The sequence continues at coordinate 12,472 of CAYUNZ010000031.1, forward strand.
CAACATTGAAAAAACTGTTTTTAATACCCAGTTGGATCATTAGTTTAGATAAATTGGCCTTTACAGCTGCTTCTAATTCAGGGGAAAAAGTATAAGGGAATTCATGATGGCTGAAGCTATTGCTATATTCATAATAGACTGCCTTGGTCATGCCCAGGAATTCAACCTGATCATCAAAGACAAAACCGTCAATAGTGACTTGATCCCCGGAGATTATTTCTTCACAGAGAAAGCTGTTGCATGTGTCAAGATTGCTTTGATTGAAATATTGGGAACTTAAGGAAATGGCGTCGATAAAATATTGGTTGAAAAAGGCAATATCCTGTGTTTCTTGTCCGATATAAATTTCGAGATCAGTTGGTTTATGGATTATATGTGTACCAAAGGAAATATTGGAGCGGACAGGTTTTATAAAAACCGGGGAGGATAACATATCCGGGTTTTTGAGGTAGTCAAGGGCCAAGGCAAAGCGAGGGGTATTTTCAGGGATGTGATCTTTTTGAATTGTCCTACAAAGGTACTTGTTTTGGCAATTGATAATGCTTTGCACTGAGGCAAAGGTCTTGCCTGTTTGATCACAAATAATAGATGCAAAAACCGCTGAAGAATCATGTGTGCCAACAATCCCGTCGTACATATCCGGGTGTTGGTTGATGAGTTCTATGGTCCTTTGCAAGTAGTCTTTTACCCCGTATTCCAGGACACGTTCGCTGGTCTCGAATGTAATCTCGTAGTCCTTGGTCTCAGCAAAGCTTCTTTCAACAATATCAATATCACTTGCATCGCAGAAGAACAAAATTTTTTTGACTGACATAAAACCTCATATAGTAAACTGAATCTGTATATTAATTGAGTCCATAAGGAGTGTCTGTAGTCCACTGGCGTTTATCAACTTTGCCTGTAACGATTTGGCCATGTTTAAAGATGAGTTCCATACTGTCAAAATCCAAAAGACAATATATGTCTTGCAGTGGATTTTTCTTTAAGACGATACAATCGGCTAGCTTCCCTTGCTCCAAAGTCCCTATCTGCTCTTGCCAATTTATTGCCTCAGCTGCAATTTTGGTTGAAGCCATAATTGCAGACATTTCATCCATTAGACCGTATCTAACATATTGAATCAGCTCCATGCTGTTTTTGCCGTGGAAATTATACGGTGTCCCGGCATCTGTGCCCATAGCCACCTTGACCCCTATATCCAGGGCCCGTTGTAAATTCTCCCTCCTGATATTTGAGATCTCTTGAGCCTTTTCAGACATGAAATGGGGTAGACCATTCTTCTCATTGGCTCTAAGCATCCAATAGTTGGAACATAGGGTCGATATCAGGAAGACATTATAATCAACCATCATCTTAAGGGCCTCATCATCTGCAAGTGTGCCATGTTCAATAGTCCTGACCCCTGCTTTGATGGCATTTTTGATGCCTTCAGCACCATGGGCATGAGCTGCTGTGTGGATTCCCATTTTGGCCCCTTCCTCTACTACGGCCCTGATCTCTTCAATGTCCAATTGTGGCGCGCCTGGAATCCCGCCTGGATTCATTATGGCCCCCGTAGCCATAACCTTAAGAAAATCAGCACCTTCTTTTAATTGCTCTCTGGCCGCCTTACGGTTTTCATCCACTCCATCAGATTCTCTGTAAAGACCTTGGAAGTATTCATTCCCTGCGGTCATCATACAAATAATCCTACCACTGGTCAGGATACGCGGACCAACGACCAGTTCCTCTTCCACGGCTCTTTTGACAGCGATATCAATGTAATTAGCAGAGCCTGCATTTCTGACTGTAGTAATACCTGCCCTGACAGTGTTGGCCATTTCTCTGGTGGCACGGATAGTTCTCAACTTGTCTTCTACCAGACTTTCATGGTAGGTATCCGGCATGCCATGTAAATCGAGGTGGATATGGGTATCGATCAGCCCTGGAATTATATATTTCCCGTGAAGATCATATTTCTTTGCCTCTTTTGGGATCTGTACCTCTTGGGAAGGACCTACTTTATGAATAGTGTCATCTTTAAATATAAGGACAGCATCATTTAGGGTTTGACCTGTTCCGTTAATCAATGTTGCTCCGTCTAAAACTGTATACAAAAGCTTGCTCCTTGCTAAAGGTTTCCTCATTAACTGACAGTTATGGGCTAATTGGATCAATTGATCTATTTGTAAAGTCTATTTCCAGGATGTCAAGTAGCTAATAACAGGGTTATGGTTTTTATTTGCTTCTAACCATTATGTCTTCCCAGGCACAACTAAGCATGAAAGAAGACGTTGACCGTTTACCGTGGACCGTGAACCGCAAGACAAAGGAGTTAAGATATAAATACTTAATCCTTATTTTCTTCGGTTAACTATCAACGGTTCACGGTCAACATTCTTTCATGTTAACCGTGAACCTATACTTAAGTCTGTTACTCAATAAGGGCTGGTGTTATTAAATAAGTCAAAAATACGGTCAAGATTAGTCCAGTTGTTCTCCAGGTCCAGCTCAAGAGGGCTGGATTGATCCTCGGGAAAAGGGATATGACCAAAAATTTTAAAGGCCAGGTCATCAATTATCTCCACAGATCTTTGCACTGCATCAGGATTGATACTAAGTATACGCTGACCTTGAAGTATAAGGGTTTCCATCGTTTGTTTATGGAGAAGCTCCTCTTGGTGTTTGGACTGCAAAAGTACCTGTTCGAGAAAAAGCCTTTTTCTTATGAGAACCTCAAAGATATTCGGTCCTTTATTAAACTCAGTAAGGAAATTCAAAACAAAATCAAGATACTCCCAAAATATATCCTTAGAGCTAGAGTAGCTCTTAATAAATTGTTTAAGGAAATCGAGAGTGTCCTCATCACGAAAGCATGACTTGTGTCTTAGTTTTGACCTTATAGTAAGTTGCTCTTTTTCTGGAAAGAGGTTTTCGATCACTTCTATTAGGGAACGGTCTGGATGGTTTTGAATACAGAGGCGGTTGATGAATTTGGAGGCCGTGTTTTCTGGTAGAGACATAGTCAAAAGATGTTCTCCAGACTCAAAGTAAATAGGTACTTTGGGATCAAGATTCATGAGGTTTTTGAGGATATTTTGATGGTCACTCAATTTGAACTGACCTGCCTCCAATGGTCTTTCCAAAGCTATTTTCATCTCCTGATTCGGGAAAAAAATGAGTTCAAGGAGCGATTCTCGTTCGCAATGATTGTCATCCAGGATAATTCGATATATATCCCGGGAGCTGTTTAGACCGAAAGTGCTTTGGATATAGTGTAGAATATCAGGGGTCAGGTTCATACCTTGAGATAACAATTTATAAATTTTAGAGGCTAAATAATAAGTTAATTCATTTTTGTTATAATTTTTGTTATATTCAGACATGGTAAGCTCAAACTCCAAAAATAAAAAAGTACTTGTTTCGGTTATAATCCCTACATATAACAGGGCCGAACGAGTCTTTGAGGCTATTAAGTCAGTGTTAAATCAGGATTATGAAAATTTGGAGGTCATAGTTGTTGATGATGGTTCGACAGATCAGACCTATAAAAAACTCAACAAGATTGAAGATTCACGTTTGAAAGTTATTAGGACAGGGCATTTAGGGGTCTCTAGTGCAAGAAACACAGGGGTTAACTGTTCTCATGGCGATTATATAGCCTTTTGTGATTCAGACGATGTCTGGCTACCACAAAAAATATCTCAACAAGTCAAGTTTAATGAAGACGGCGAATGGGCTATTACCCAGACCGATGAATTGTGGTTTAGAAATGGGGTCAAGGTCAATCCCAAATTAAAACATTTTAAAAGGGCCGGTTGGATCTTTGAACCTTCTCTTGAGCTTTGTCTGGTTAGTCCGTCATGTGTTCTTATGAGCCGTAAATGTTGGGAAATGATAGGTCCTTTTGATGAGACATTACCAGCTTGTGAAGATTTTGATATGTGGCTTAGATGTTGCTTGTACTATCCTATAGGCTTTTTGCCGCAATCATTGGTACAAAAATATGGGGGGCATGCCGATCAACTCTCCAGGAAAATCATAGGGCTGGATCTGTACAGGATTTATTCTATGGCTAAATTGATCAAGCGGTATCCTTTATCACAGGAGCAATCTGAACAAATGCTTAAGAGTCTGGAAAAGAGATCACTAGTCTATATTAAAGGATGTTTGAAGAGGGATAAATTAGAAATGGCTGAATGTATAAAAAATATGGTGGAAAAATTGCGTCAACAAATCAAGGGATAAAGAAGCAAAGAGATAACCAGGTATGTTAATTAGGAGATATAAACCTCGTGTTTATTTATTGCTTCAGTCTTTATTCTCTCAAGGGCCTCTGATAGAACCGGCTTGACATTTTCTCTTATATCTCCTGCGACTATGATATACAAAAGATCATCACCTGGTTTGCATACCCCTTGGCTTGACTGGACTATAACCTTGAAAATACCTGGCTTATTTTCCAGGTCTCTTTGAATGGTACGAATCTTTTCGAGATCGGGATTGACCTCAAGTTGTTTTACTCCTCTTTTATCCTCTCTGGACCATTCCCTAACCACCCCATTGTGGATAAGTATCATCCCCACCTTTTCTGTAAATTGAGGATGGTCTTTCAGATCAGAAAGAGCTTGATTAATATCCATCATTGAATAGCTACTTCAGGTTAATATGAAAAAACGTTGACCGTGAACCGTTGTCCGTTAACCGAAGAAATAAGAATAAAGGAATTATTTTTTAATATCTTTGTCTTACGGTTCATATTTCTTGGTTCACATTCTTTTCATGCTTGGTTGTGCGGGAGTTAAAAGAAAAGGGCAGTAGAGACTGCCCCCCTCTTATGGCGCAAAACTTGGAGATGCCTTTTTTAGACACAACCAGTAGGTTTGGGCAATCCAGCCATCTTGCATGCCCCTTTCCCAGGGCCGGAAGGGAAAAGTTCATAGATCTTTTTCAACTTGAATCCGGTAACTTTCGAGAGAATTCTAACCATAGGGGCAATACCATTCTTTTTGTAGTAATCCTGTAAGAACTCGATCACCTTTTGGTGTTCATCGGTGATTTCTTTAATCCCTTCATAATCTTTCACGTAATCGACCCATTCTTCGCACCAGTCGTCAAAATCTTGTAGGAAACCATCTTCATCAATTTCAAAAGTCTTACCTTTAAATTCAACTGTTGCCATTAGTTATACCTCCTTAGAGCGAATGTTTTAAAAATGTGAGAAAAATGGGAATATAGTCTTTCCACATTTTCAAGTGTTGGTTTACAAAGCCTTATTTGTAAATGTATTGAATGAAGACAAAGTTCATAATAAATAAGCTTGATTTGGTCAAGCGTAAATATGATCTTTCAACATTAATGTTAAAAAAAATTTATAAATGTAGAATAAAGATGTTGTCAAGAGATCTAATTATACCTTGATTATATTCATCTTTTTAACTTTGATTATCTTTTGTCAATTCGTCAAGATTTCGTTGGGCAAAGTCGATATTTGGATCCAGAGAAAGACTCTTTTGTAGATATTGGCAAGCCAGTTCTAATTTGCCCATGTACCTATAACACAATCCCAGATTGGCCAAATCAATGGCTGAACCCCCATCTAGACTCAGTGCCTTATGAAAGTCTTGAGCAGCTTGATCAAATCTGTTTTGTTTAAAGTTGGCTACTCCCCTAAGATTGTGGAATGAGTTGACATAGGGAGATAACTTGATAGCTCGGTCAAGATGTGGGAGGCATTCGGTCCAGGCCTGAATTTGAGAAAGAGTATAGGCCATATAAAAGGCCACAAGACCCTGTTCTTCTGGTGAGGGCTGCAGAGGTTCAGCCCGGCTAAAGTATTGTCCAGCCTCTTGTATCTCACCCATTCTTAATGATAAAAGACCGTAAAAAAAAGGGAGATAGTGTTTATCAGGCTCTATTCTTGATAAAGCATTCAATCCTGTACAGGCCTTATCAATTGAGTATTCTTCTGCCAGAATTCGGCCGACCACTAGTCCAAGACTTATATTGGAAGTACGTTCTCGGAAAAGAAATCCGGGGATTATATTGAAATTGGCTGGTATACCTAATTCTGGATGAGTAATATCAACAGAATAGAGGCAATAACCTTTTTGTTCAAGTTTTCGGGTCAGATGAGTAAGTTCGACCAAAATGTCATTATGGCTGATATCAGGCAGGTCTTCAATAGAGATCAATGGGCCTTGCTGTATCCAAACAGTCTCTTCAACCGTCTGATATTTTGGCAGTCCCGAGGGTTCATAACTGCTGCCGGTTTCAAAGTCTCCGGCAAGCTGAGCCAATTCGGTCAAAGCCCTGATTGCAGCCTTGTTTGGTGATGTTGCTGTCCCAGCTGTAAAGATGATTTCACTGGTATCCGGAAAGGTGTTAGGGTCAAAGGCGAGTACACCTATTGTGGGTATTGCGGTATCTAGACTAAGGTCTTTTAGCCAGACCCGGATATTATTTTGAATTAGGTTATTCCACAAACGGACAAGGATAGGGTCTGTGAAACTCTTTGGGTCCAAAGTGGGTAAGTTGGGTTGATCTCTTTCTATGATCGCACCAACATGACGTTCTATAAGCTCATTAGCTCCTTGGAGGATAGATTCCTCAAAGGTATTTCCGGCTGATGATCCATTGAATTCGTTTATTTTTTTAAATAAATCCAAAGGGAGGTAGGTTTTTTCTTGCTTGGAGATATTAAAGCCTGGGCAAAATCTCCAGGTAATAAGGTCCATTATCTGTCTGGCTTTTGCAAGATCGATTGACTCTTCAAATGCCTGTAAAACAGTCTCTATCGACATTAAATCATGACCTAATTTTTTTTCAGCTGCTGACCAGGATAATGAGCAAGCTAACCCTGCCCCCTCAAAAAAAGAAAAAAAGCTGTATCGTTCAATAAGCTCCATCAAGGCAGAAGCCCTAGCTTGCTCTTCAGAAGCCCCTTTGCCCATTTGTTTTCTTGTCTGCATCACCTTTTGCGCTTTTGATCCGCAGTAAGAGATATAGACAGGAATATTGAGTCTGCCAGTATCAATCCTGTTGACTGATAGAAGGAGGTCTTTTCCGAATCTGGACAGAGTTTGTTCCCCCTTCTCAATTGTCACTTTTGGCGGCAGTGCTTTGTCCAGATCCTGAGTATATTGTTTATGGCAAGTATTAAGAGGGATCATATGTCTTTGGGGTTTAATCTGTAAATCTGACAAAGATGCTTTTCACTTGATCTCTCTGTAGAGGAGTTATCTTCTTTATAACCAATAGTCTTTTCGGAGATCTTGAATTCTTCCTGAGCTAGCTCAAAAAATGTCTTGGCACTTAAGGTATAGTTCTTAGCTAGAACTATCTCTGCTGTTGGAGAATGAGCAAGGTGATTTATCAAAAATTCTATTAGGGGGCGATAGGTAGATTCCCTGTACAGGATTTCAGAGCCTAGAATAAGAGGGAATCGAGAGGGTAATATATCGTGAGTAAAATCGATAGGCAGGACTTGTGCTTGGCTAGAGAGATCATTTTTCAGGATATTTATTTGGCTAAAGAGTAGGGCATCGTCGTGGTTATCGGAAATAGTCACTTTAAACCCATGCTTGGCGGCAAATAATCCACATACACCAACACCTGCTCCAAGTTCAAGAATCGAGTCAATTTTGGTTTGCGGCAATCTTTGAACATAATAACTTAATAGTATTGAAGTTGGCCATATTTTTGCCCAGAAAGGCAGCTCAAGACCTTTTCCCTCAGAGGTGACAGATCCCAAATGATCAATATAGGCCTCTAAATCGCTAATTTGGAGAATATCGAGAGAGTAGGGACCAATCTTTATGGTTTCGAAACTTACTGGGAATCTTGATTGGGCAATTGATATTAATTCGTCCAAGGAGGCATTTGGTGAAAAGGAGAGACTTCTTTTGGAATTTTCTATCACAAGGCTACTCTATATTTTTTTGATTTGCTGACTCTTTTTTGTCCTGCTTATAGATAAAGGACAGTTGACAAGACAATAATTGAATATATTTGAAAACTTTCTTTCTTATTTATATAAATTGGGAATAAAACCAAGGAGATGAAGTATATCTTTGAGGTCAGAGTATCTCAGGGTGTGTAAAACTTATTTTTTTCTGGAGCGGGAAACGGGATTTGAACCCGCGACTTCAACCTTGGCAAGGTTGC
>CAYUNZ010000032.1:0-20303 GCA_964446205.1 uncultured Desulfohalobiaceae bacterium
GCTAAGGTAGATCTAGAGAAGGATCTGAGTGTCAAGCAATCTTGGTTGGAAGAGAAGGAGAGACAAGTAAATTCCCTTTCTCTATCAATCGAAAGAATGCGCAGCTCTATTTCCTGGAAAATTACTTTGCCCCTTCGCACAATACGATCGCTCCCATCTAGCCTAATAGATAAACTAAGACATAGGATTTATAAATCAGTTCGGCATTTACCAATGCCCATAGGTATGAGGAATTATTTGAGACGGTTGTATTATACTCGATTTTGTTCACAACAATTGATATCGAAAGATGATTTGGATAAATCTAAACCACTAGTTTCTGTCATTGTTCCAATCTATAATCATGCTAGATACTTAGAGAAATGCATTAACAGCGTACTTAATCAAACTTACGAAAATTACGAACTAATCCTGGTAGATGATGCATCTCCTGATCCAGAAGTCAGAAAAATTCTGAAAAGTTATGAACAAAATTTATATTGCAAAGTAATCTACAATGAAGATAACTTTGGCATATCAGTGACTCAGAATAGAGGTCTTTTTGAAGCAAGAGGAAGTCTTCTTTCCTTTGTAGATTGTGATGACTATCTTTCCCCAGAGGCACTTGAAACAGTAATTTCACAATGGACGCCAAATACAACTTATGCTTATACAGATCGAATCTATGTTGATACCGACGACGTTGAAGTCAGTAGGGTCAGTTTTGTTGAATTACCTCGTCAGAATTATTTGCAAGAACAGCTAGACGGCAAAATGTATACTAGTCATCTCAAAGTTATCCATAGAAAGGTTTTTGAAAAAATTGGGCTATTTGACTCACGTTTTGATGCAGCTCAAGATTACGAATTTTTGCTGAGAGCGGCCTTTCACTTCCCTTCGTCAACATTTTTGCATGTACCCCAATTCCTATATTATCATCGCTGGCATGACAAACAACAGACTGTACAAGCTTCAGGAAAACAGCAAAGGGCTATTTCCTTAGCCAGTGATTTAGCCAAAAAGCGCATGGCAATTCGAGATGGACAATTTGACCGGTTTTTGACTTTTTTGGTCCTTTCTTATGGTAAAGAGGATCAAACCTTGCAATGTGTAGAGTCGATTAAGAGTACAGTCAATATTCCCCATGAGATAATCATCTGGGATAATGGCTCGCAACCTCATACAGTTGAATTTTTGAAAAAACATGTAGAACCTCTACAAAACGTCCGAGCATTTTATTCTAAAAAGAACTACGGTCCTGCTTTAGGCAGGATAAAGGCCCTTGAACATGTTCAGGGTGAATATATAGTTTCTTTGGACAATGATATCGAGCTTACTCCTGGATGGCTTGAAGAAATTTTGGTTGTCGCAGAAGAAGATCCTGAAATTGCAGCAGTTTGTTGTAGGGTTACATTTCCCAATAATGTTCTCCAGTTTTCAGGAGGATTTGTTGAACAGGCAGGATTGCGTTTGAATCTTGGGCTTTTTGATCAAGGTAAAAGTGTATTTGATTTGAGCACATTACAGTATCATTGCTGTGATTGGGTGCCTATAGGAGCAACATTGTATAAAGGCGATTTCCCTATCGACGATGGTTTTCCAAATGTTTTTGAAGATATTGCAGTTTCATATGCCTTAAAAGAAAAAGGGAAGAAAGTGATTAATAGCCCGGCTTCTCTTGCCATACATCACCATATTATGTTTGACGAGGAACGTGGAAACAAAGAAAAACAGTATTTGGCCTTTCGATACAATCCTAAAAAAATGTTACAGTGTATTAAACGTTTCTATGAGAAGTATGGTTTAATAATAAACGATGAATATGTTTTATCGGTAAATCATCTGCAAGGAAAAAGTGATGATAAAATTTTTGAAGCCTTTAAAAATTTAGAGTCAGTGGAATTTGATAGTTTTTCTCAGGATAGAGCAGGATAGAAAGGAATAGTATAATAAGGAGGGGACTCTCTTTTAGGCTTTAAATTGATTTAATTGTCCAAATTAGAGAGTAGATCTTGATCGTGTAAGGTATGACTGAATGTTTTGCTCATATCTTTTAAATACTTATGAGTATTTCTTTTCAAGGGTTTTTGGCGAATATCCTTGAACAAGATTAACTTCCCGATGGAATCATTGTACTTTCCCAAAATATCGAACTCAAATTTGTAAAGAGTATTCTCAGTGAGTTCCTTCCATTTCAAACCGCCGTTTCTGGTCCAATGAAGTTTAAAGAGATTGTTGTTGGACTGATTAACTTCAGCCTGTCCGGAAACAGTGCTGTCCATAGCCGAATCTTGTTTTTGATAATTTTTGTCCCCATTAGAGTTTATTTTAAGTCTGCATTCTGCCTCATCAAATTGCAATTCTTTTAAAAAGCTAGTCATACCGGACCAGAGTTCATTTATATCTCTAGATTTGGTTATTTCTTCATGCATTTCACCAAATGTCGCTTTGTGATGCATTTGATTGAAAAATGGAAAGTTGTTCAGGTTCTGTATAAACAAGTCAAAAGCATATTTGTATAGTCTTCGGCAACTCTGAAAGAATACAATACATCCTAACCCAAAAAGCACCAGGCACAAAGCAACCATTTGGTTTCTGACATTAACCAGGTAAATAGAAAATAGACATAAAAACATAGTCAAAAGGTATATAATCCAGACACTCTTATACTTGGAAAAACCCAGTCTCATTAAACTATGATGGATATGACCCTTATCCGGATAAAACATCTTTTTCCCGTTCAGTAATCTGCGCAATGGAGCAATAAGGGTGTCTAAAATCGGTACCCCTAAAGCAAATAGAGGCAATAGTATAGATGTACTAACCTGGCTTTTAACAGATACAGAGCCCATAATTGAAAGACCGGCCATCATATAACCCAGGAAATAACTGCCGCTATCACCTAAAAAGACTTTGGCCGGGTTGAAATTGTAAAACAAAAAACCAAGTACAGAACCGGCCAAAAGAGAGTAGCTTATTGAAAGCAAATGAAATTCTTGAATATTGAGCAAAACAACCATGACAAGGCAGACAAAAAAGATAATCCCGCCTGCTAAACCGTCTAAACCATCGATCAAATTGATGGCATTAATTAGCAGAATAAACCAGAATAAGGTTACAAAATAGCTTAGATAGCCAAATTCAAGATAGAAGTCATTTAGAAAAAAGACCTCAATCCGGAGACCCCCAAAAAATGCAAGAGAGGCCCCAACAATTTGAAACAAAAATTTTGTCTTGTAACCCAATCTGAAAAAATCGTCCACTAGTCCGATTCCTAAAACAATCAGGCCTCCAAGGAGAAAAAACAGGATTTGTTCCTTTTCCAGGAAATTAAATAGACCTATGTTATTATACAGATCGATCAGATACCAGGATAACCAAAAGACCAAAAAAATACCCAATCCGCCGGTTCTGGGGATGGGTCTGGTATGCACCTTCCGTTTATTGGGCCAATCTATACCTTTCAAAACATTTCCCAATTTGGCCATAAAGGGAGTGAAAAGTAAGGAGAAGCCTAAACTGACGACAAAGGCCAAGATGATATTTCTCATAGTTTTTTAATATTCATAGAGTTTATACTTTGTTGACTAAAAAGTAAGAATTGAGGTAAAGCCTTTGGCTCAGATCAAAACAGGGCATAAAATTTTTTGCTTTAGGGAATGATTCAAAAGAGCTAAATCAAAGTACTATTTAAGTTTTTTTAAAAAATGAACCACATCGTTAAAATTAAGTTGTTTTGATTTTAAGGTCAAGAAAAAATTGTAACTGCTAAGATAGTTAGAGGTATTCTTTTGAAGATTCTGCATATAGGAAAATATTACCCTCCTGCATTGGGAGGTATAGAGTATTTTCTACAGGACTTAGTTCAGGAACAAGTCAAAACAGGTCATCAGATCAAGGTCCTTTGTCATCAACATTTTGCCGGAAAAGCAGAGTTGACTGTTAAAAACAGTGTAGAGATATACCGAGCCGCCTCGTGGGGTACTCTTGCTTATGCCCCTGTTTCTCCGATGTTTGGACGGGGACTTTCGAGATTGACAAGATCCTTTGCTCCGTCCATCATCCATGTACATATGCCTAACTTGTCGGCTTTTTGGGTTCTCCACTTTTGTCAAAATACCCCTATAGTCCTTCACTGGCACTCTGATGTTATTACTTCTAATAGACAGATGAAACTTAGATTGCTTTATCCAGGATATCGTTTTTTTGAACAAAGACTGTTAAAAAAAGCCAAAAATATTATTGTCACTTCTGAAGAATATCTCAAGCATAGTCGTCCTTTAGAAAAATACAAGGACAAATGCAAAATTATTCCCTTAGGGGTCTCCTTAGATCGGCTAAAGACAGAGACTGATGAGTATGCCAACGCCTATACAGGAATAAATAATTGTAGATTTGCAGATAAAAAACATCAAGGGTTTAAAGATTATGATTTTACAGTCCTTTCGGTTGGAAGATTTACATATTATAAAGGATTTGAATATCTCATTCAAGCTGCTCGATACCTGCCAAAGACTCGATTCATTGTTGTAGGAGATGGTCCTTTGAGGCATAAGCTCCAAAAATTGTGCCAAAAGATAGGAGTAGCCGACCGTGTCTCTCTTCCAGGTAAGCTAAATGATGGACAATTAGCCGAGATAATAAAAGGAAGTGATGTTTTTTGTTTGCCATCAATCGAGAAAACAGAGGCCTTTGGCTTGGTTTTATTAGAAGCAATGGCTTATGGCAAGGCTTTGATAACCACTAATGTTCAAGGGTCAGGTATGAATGAAGTCAATATTCACGGTCACACCGGCCTTGTTGTTCCTCCTGAGAGTATACAAGGATTGGTAAGAGGATTACAGAATATATTGTCCAAATCCGAACTCAGAAATTGGCTTGGAGTCAATAGCAGAAAGAGATTATTGGAAAAATTTCTTATTTCCAACGTTGCAAATCAGATCGATAAAGTGTATTTTTCTTGTTTGGCGTAAAGATGGCAATTGATTTTAATGGGCCAGGCAGTTATGTTTTTTTAATGATAATTTTGCTAAAATCCAGAATTAGGCATAATTGTTGCTTGAATTTTGATTCACTAAATCAAGTGGCTAAAAAGGTAAAGTAAAAGGAGTAATAATTCCCATGATACCCAAAAATAAGACAATACTTTTCAGAAAATATTTTTCGATCTTATTGCTAAACTTGATCATCCTTTTATTCGTTGGTCCCGTTGGGGCAGGATCTTCCAGTGACAAAGAAGTAAATATATACTACACAGGTAATACTTATGGATACTTGAAACCATGTCCGACTTGAGGCGGCAAAGCATTGGGCGGCATTGCCCGTCGGGTCAGTTGGATCCGAGACAACCTTGATGGGGATACTGATTATCTTTTGGTCGAGGCAGGAAATACACTGTTTAAACGCAAACATGGATTCACTAAGAGAGATTTGGCCAAGGCTAAATTGATTTTAGATCTTTATCAGGACATGGAATACCAGGCCTTTGCTATTGGCTCATATGATCTTGGTCAGTCCAAAGATTTTATCTTGAAAAATTTTAAAGACAATGACCTCAAAACAATTTCGGCCAATTTATTATATAAGGATAAGCCCTTATTCCCCCAATACAGGATTATTGAGTATAATAAGACTAAAATTGCTATAATTTCTCTTACTTCTGCAGATATAAATCCTGAGATCTCTAAACAGGGGATAAGCGTAACCAATCCGGAAGATTCTCTCCAAGGACTTATCCCCATCTTACAAAAGAAAGCCGATCTTATCCTGTTGCTTTCCAACTTGGGTCAATCTAAGGACTTGGAATTGATTGGCAAAGTAAAAGCGGTTGACCTTATTATTGGCAGCGGCAAAGGCAGGGTATACCGTCGAGCTCAGCAAAAACAGAATACCTATCTGCTCAGAGTTCCTTCCAAAGGTAAGGTTGTCGGGAAAGTCTCCATTAAGCTTAATGATAAGAACAAGATTGAAGAAGTGAACAATCACTTTGAAGTGCTCCAGGATTCCCTGCCAGTTGATCAGAAGATACAGGCAAAGATCAATCGTTTTAAGAATAAATATAGGTCTGCAGCTTCTAAGACAAAGAAAGATCCTAAGGAAAATCCCTTTTATCAATTAATCAAGAACAAAAATATCCAAAGGAATGCTACTAATACCAAGGCCAAAGAGGCTCCTGACTTGAAAAAAATGCTTGAGGCCATTAAAAGGGCTCAAGAGAGCAGTAATACAAAACATTCGAGTTCAGAATCCAAGAACAAAAATGTTCAGAAATGATTGTTTAGCAATAATACCGGCCTGTAATGAAGCCAAAACAGTTGGTCAGGTGGTCAAATCGGTTCAGAATGACCAAGGCGTTGAAGCCCTGGTTGTAGATGACCACAGTAGTGACCAGACCATCCGAGAAGCTAAGCTGGCAGGGGCCAAAGTCCTTCCCTTGGCCAGCCATATGGGGACATGGACAGCAATTCAAACAGGATTTAGATATACTTTAAAGCACGACTATAAGCTATCAATTACTATTGATGCTGATGGACAGCACCTTACTGAATCTATACCGGTGCTTCTGGATAACATACTATTCGATCAGGCCGACCTTATTATAGGCTCCTATCCCCAAAGAGGAAGTCAACTACGCCACTTGGCCTGGTTCTTGTTTAATAAAATAAGTAGAATGAACTTTCAGGACATTACTTCCGGCTTAAAGGTATACAATCAAAAAGCCATGGAACTATTATTGTCACCCAGTGCCTATCTGTTAGATTATCAAGACGTAGGGACATTGATCCTTTTGCAGAAAAAAGGGATCAGGATTTCGGAAACATCAGTTAAGATGCAATCTAGGCAAGACGGTCATTCCCGGATATTCTCCAATTGGGGCAAGGTCTTGAGGTATATGATTATAACCACAATATTATGCCTATGTAAACATGATCATAGAGCAACAAATAGAGTTGGAACAGAGAAAATAGACTAATGCTACCTGTTTATAACTATTTCACGGCTTTTTTAGGCTTTTGTACCGCTTCAGTAATCGTATGTCTGGTCCGGAAAGATGCCCTTTCAGCGAATTATACTCTATGGTGGATTAGTATTGCTCTGGGACTGATTGTTTTAGGACTTTTCCCTTCTATTATCGACTATTTTGGAAGGTTTCTGGGAATTCACTACCCCCCTATTCTGTTGATAATTATTAGTTGGTGTCTTATTTTGTTAAAACTGCTGTTTATGGACATTGACAGATCAAAACAGGATAGACAGATCCGCATCTTGATGCAACGTCTGGCATTGTATGAACAAAGTCAATCAAATCTGATCTCCGGGGATAATCATAATGAAAGAAATGAATAAACTTAGGGAGATATTTGTAGAGGGCCCAGATTGCACTTCAAGGAATTTACGGGATAGGGGGCAACAGGTAAAAGACTCGACCATGAGATCTAGACAAAATTAAAAATAACTATATGGAATATTTTTATAAAGCTGCAACATATGATGGCAAGCTTCAGCAAGGTAAGGTGACCGGTCAGAGTGAATCATTGGCTGTCTCTAAGCTTCAGAAACAAGGCCTTGTACCACTTGAGGTCAAACCAATATCTTTTTCATCAGTTACATCAAAGAGTGGGCTAGAATCCTCTGCCGGGATCATTGGAACACAAGGCTTTAAGGAGTACCTCAAAAATCTTTTGACCGGGGAGAGTATTTCTAGCTGGAGAAGAAAACCGAAAACAAAGGACCTGATTCTGTTTGCTGAACACTTATCGATCATGTTGCAGTCCGGTATCCCTTTAAACAAGAGTTTGGGGCTTTTGGGAGAGCTGACGGAAAACAAACATTTTTCCAAGGTCATAAAGGAGATATATGATCAGATACGGGAGGGGAATGCTTTGTGGCAGGCCCTTGAGAATCAAAGGCCAATATTCCCGGAAGTCTTTGTCAATATGGTTCGGGCAGGAGAAAGCGGAGGAGTTCTGGATGCAGTTCTAACAAAACTTGTTGACTATCTCAAAGATATTCAAGAACTAAAAGAATATATTGTTTCGGCCATGATCTATCCAAGTATTTTAGGTATTACTGCTATTTTCTCTATCGTTATTATGTTGACCCTGGTCATACCTAAGTTTGCTGAGATATTTTCCGGTTTGGGCATTGACCTTCCTTTGATGACTCAATTAATGTTGCAGACTGGGACATTTATGCAGTCCAAATGGTGGATTATATTGCTATTGGTCGGTTTTGTGCTAGTTGTCTTCAAATATATTATAGAGCAACCCCAGGGAAAGAAAAAATGGGATGGTTTGAAACTACGTTTCTTATTGATCGGTCCAATAATACAAAAGATAGAGATTGCCAGATTTTCAAGGACATTGGGTACTCTTTTAAATAGTGGTGTATCTATCCTGACAGCCATGAGTATTGTCAAGGGGGTTGTGATCAACACGATCCTTAGAGAGTCCCTGGACAATGTCTATACAGATCTCAAGCAAGGACGTATGCTCTCGGTCTCTTTGGAAAAAAGGCGGGTTTTTCCGCCGTTGGCCGTTAATATGCTGGGTGTTGGTGAAGAATCAGGTAATCTGTCCGGTATGCTGGAAAGGGTCGGAGAGCTATATGATAAGGACTTGAAGTCGGCTATCAAGTCGTTTACTTCTGTGTTTGAACCCTGCCTCATTCTTTTAATGGGTTTGATCATCGGGACTATGGTGGTTTCCATGTTGTTGGCCATATTTAGTATCAATCAACTCGGGATGTGATTATCCGGCCAAAAATAATCGGAACATCTATGCTCGGTTTTGTTTTGATATTGTTTTATAAATAGTATGGAGGGAAAAGTGATTATAAAAAACAATTGTAATTGCGCTCACATCGGAGCAAGGCGCAAGAATTCAAAAACAGGCTTTACTCTTATTGAACTCTTGATTGTCATGATTATTATTGGGCTTTTGGCTTCTTTGGTCGGTCCCAGGCTCTTTAAACATGTCGGAGAAGCCAAAACAAAGACAGCCAAAGCCCAGATAGAATTATTGGGTACTGCCCTGGATTCATACCGATTGGACATCGGTTCCTATCCGACTACAGAGCAAGGGCTGGATGCCTTGCGGGAAAAACCTTCGGGTGTTGAGGAATGGAATGGTCCATACCTACCCAAAGATGTACCTGAAGATCCCTGGGGGAATGATTATCACTATAAATGTCCTGGCGAGCATGGTGATTATGATCTTTATTCTTATGGTGCTGATGGAAAATCTGGAGGTGAAGGAGAGGATGCTGATGTTAAGAGTTGGGAGAATTAAAAAGACTATGTAACTGTTTAGCCACTTGAAAAGGCAAGCACCCAACATCTTTATTTAGCTAATAAAGCAAATGCACAGCTCGAAACTTTTAGTTCTCAAGGATCACAATAGGTACAAGGAAATTTGGAATCAATTGTCCCAAAGAATAAGTTAGGTGTTTTTAAGGAGTTTAGTCCAACCTTTTTGGGGTTTACCCTGCTTGAACTCCTTGTTGTCCTCTTGATTATTTCTGTCTCTTTGGGACTGGTCTTTGGGTTTAATTACAAGCAAAAGGCTTCTGTTCAGCTTAAGGCTTCTGGTCAAGAATTGGCTCATTTTTTACGAATGGCCAGAAGTAAGGCTTTGGTGCAGGGACAAAAAAATATCTGTTATTACAATTCCAGCCAACATGAGTTTGTTGATCTTCTTCAGAACAAAAAGATATCCTTACCCTCCTCTATTTCATTGAATCTTGCTTCAAAGGATAAGCCTGCCAGCGGCAAGATTGCCTCCTTTTATCCTGATGGTTCGGCTGAAGCCGGAAAAATTGAACTGAAATCCGGCCAGAGCACTCTCAATTTGAAGATTGATCCTTTGCTGGGAGAAATATCCTTTAATGATGATTCGTGAGATTTTTGATATCTAATGGGGATTGGTGTGAATAGGATTCTGGATAAAGAGATAGGACCACAGGGCTTTACCCTGCTTGAAGTCCTTGTCTCAGTTGTTATAGTCTCTTTGACGATTACGGTCTTTTTCCAGCTCATGTCTGCTGGCATGAAACTTGAATATAAAGCCCAAAAAAAGATCCAAAACCTCATACAGGCCCAACAAAAGTTTGAACAACTCTTTCAAGAAGACATGCAGTCGGATGACTTCAAATGGCAGGGACAGGAGGCTAATTGTACCTGGAGCCTTAAGATCAAACCTGTAGAGATGGTTAAAATCGAGTCAACAGAAAACGCCACGATCAAATTGCCCAGTGAAATATATAGGTTTGACTTCCGCTTCCAACCCGGGGAGGCTTCTCCCATAACCTTGACCAGATATGTACGCTATAAGGTTGACTTTGTTTCCAATGAATTCAAAAACGACAAATTTGAAAGATAATAAAGAACAGCATCTAGCTGAAACTGGGTTTACTTTATTTGAACTCATGATCTCCTTGACTATTATATCCATGATTGTTCTGGTCTTGTATTATTCTTTCTCTTTAGGGGTCAGGATCTGGCAACAAGGAGATAATGAGGAAAATGTCTTGAAAAGACATGAAGTGTTTAGACGCCTACTGAAAAGAGATTTCCGCCATGCAGCAAGATATTCCTTTCGTTGGGAGAAAGGGAAGGGTTTTTTTTTGCCGGTGGACCGCAGACCATCTTTTATGTGACCTCGAACGGCTTAGGGGCTAAGGTCCAGGATCAAAAGGGACTTTTCTTTGTTTGTTTGTATAGTTTGCCAAGCAAAGATGGGGGTAGTGATGTCTTTATTTACAAGACCCCTTATCCTAGACAATTCCTTATAGAAGAATTGCAGAGATTTAGGACTATGAGTGAACAAGGTCGAGCTGGATATGAACCAGGAACAAAGATTCAAGATAAGGCCTATAGGATCATCCATGGCCTTGAAGAACCCAGTTTTTCCTTTTCCAGTGAGGAGTTTAAACCTTTTTCCGGTTCTAAAACCATGGATACTATCTCCCAGGAAAAGGAGTCAAAGCTTCCCCTTTCCGATTGGTCAAAAGACGAGGTGCCTGAACAGATTCAGTTTGATTATACCCTAAAAGATGTTCCATGTTCAATTCATCTTCTGACCTCAATCCCTCATTGGGTTGAAGATTAAACAGATCTCTCTGAATTCCAATAATCGGGGTAAGGAAATAAACAAAGGGGTATTTCTATTTGGACCAGTATTCAGCCAGTGATCATAGTACGGGATTTATTCTTATTGCAGTCTTGTGGGTGACTATGCTCCTTTCTATTTTCGCTTTAAATTTTTCCACAAGTTCCAGACTGCAAGGGACACAAGCCCTGAATATGGAGAAGATGTATCAAGAAGAGCAGCTTTTGCAATCTGCTCTGGAATATGGATATCACCAGTACTTGAAATATCGTGAGAACAAAGGTTTGGTTGATCAAAAGGAGGAAATTGAGTCGATTACCGAGCTTGAGTATGACTTATGGTATCCCAGGTATGAGCCGTACACCAAGGACTTTGGGAATACAACAATAGCTATCCGCCTCTTGAATGTAGGGGGTAAGTTCAATATAAACAATACAAAGCTCCATTTGTTACAGGATGTCCTTTCCAAATGCGGTGTGGAAAACGGGACAGAGATGACAGCTGTAAGCAATTCCATACTGGATTGGATGGATAAGGACTCTATGAAAAGGGCTGAGGGAGCAGAAAAGGACTACTACATGAAACGGGATGAACCATATTTACCCAAGAATGAAAGGATGGAGAGCGTTGAAGAGCTATTGCTTATCAAGGGAGTTACCCCGGAGATATATTATGGCAGTGATCAACACCCTGGATTGAAGGACCTCTTCAATGTCTATGGACAAGGTGAGAAGATGGATATAAACAGTGCCTCGCCTCAGACATTTGCCCTTATTCCTGGATTGTCCCAAGACCTGATCCAAGGTATCAGTACCTTAAGGCAGGACAAACGATTGACCAAGTTATCTGAGCTTGGCTCACTGATCCCTCAGCGTTACTTCAGTCAGGTCCAGGATTATTATGGTCTAAGCCAGGCCAAGAAAGTAAGAGTCGAAGCATCTTTAGTCCTGGATAAAGATCAATATGGACGATCAGCTAGTAAAATTTATGATATTGAGGAATAAACCCATTTTATGAGACAATTATTCTCTTCCTTTGCACCAGCAAATCATCTCATCTTTTTGCTACCTGATAAAATACTCGTTTATCGAAGACTGGCAACTTTTTTACACCGTTCCGGGCAGGAAGAGCCTGTAGAGTACAGGCTCCATCCAGAGACCGAGATCTCTGAGGTCATGTTGCGAATCAGGAGGGAGTTTAGGCCCAAGATCGATGATAAATGGTATTTGGGACTGCCCTTACAGTACTTTACCTTGGTCAGGTTTGTTTTGCCCAAAGCTGCTGAGGAACACCTGGATCAGGCTGTCCACTATGCATTGATGCGTCATATCCCATTTGATCTTCAAGAGACCTATCTGAGTTATCAACTCAAAAGATCCTCTGATTCTATTGATATTGAAGCTGTAGTGGCCCAAAAAGAGAAAATCAAACCACTCTTGCAAGCCGTCTCGTCCGCAGGGATTACCCTGAACTCCATCTTTCCCTCTCTGGCCTTTTGGGCTCAGATGGAAGATGAGGCTATATATTTTTCCGGATATTCTGGTGAAAAAGAACTTTTAGTTTGTCATAATAGAAAAATTATCCTCCATTTTTATACAACAGGCCAGGAAGGTGGAGAGGATGAGTTTTTTGCACAGGCAAGGTCCTTATTGGAAAATATTTCTTATGTCCCTGCGAGGTTACGTTTGTGGGAGAGTTATCTTGACTCCTCGACAGTAGCAGATCAGCTTGGTCTAAGTATTGAAGATAGGGAAGAGGTGACCAGACTACCAGGCCGTTCCCTTCGAAAATTTTTACAAATGCCTTATACTATAGGTTTTTTACCTCAAGCCGTGCTCAGACAGAAAAAGATTGCTTCAACCATTCAGTATGCGGCCCTGGTTTTTTTTCTTTTAGCCCTTATATCTCTTCCAATATCAAAACTACTAGGGGAAAAAATTCATTTGCTCAGGCTTGAGGAGTCAATAAGCCAGATAAAAGACAAGGCCGAGCATGCCAGAAAACTTAGGGAAGAGAACAAGCAATTGGTCAATAAACTCGAGCAGCTGGCTGAAAAAGTCAAAGCCCGTCCTGTGGTTTTGGAGATATTGAAGGAGGCTACAGAAATTGTTCCCGAGACCGCCTGGCTGTATTCTCTTATATATTCGCAGGACAAGGTTGTTATCAAAGGTCAGGCCTCTTCTGCTACGGCCATAATCGAATCCTTTGAGAATTCCCCCCTCTTTCAGGAGGTCCATTTTGATTCCCCAGTGAAAAAAACTGGGTCTAAAGACCGTTTTACCGTTGTGGCCAAGGTGGTTCCATGAATATTGATAAGCTCCTGGAATTAAAAGATTCATTAAAGCTTCTTTCATATAGCAAAAAGGCCAATTTAAGAATCCTTTTGTTCGGATTTGCCGGTCTACTTTTTGTTATTGTTGTCTTTCGCACAGCCTGGAATGTATATTGGCAATATAGTAAGGAGTTTCAGCATCAAATTGAACTAAAGCAAATTCAGTATGAGCGCCTGGCCCGGATTTTGGGAAAGAAAGGTCAGTATGCCTCGATGAATAAGGCCTTGCGTGGTTATAAGGAAGAGCTGGTCAGTAAGAGGTTTGTGCAAGGGGAGACCCAGACCCTGGCTGAAGCCAAATTCCAAAATATTGTCAATGGGCTGGCCAACGAGACTGAGATCAATATCTTGAGTATGCGTGTGTTACCAAGTAAGAGGTATGACAATCTGCAATCCTTAAGACTGGGGATTAATTGTCGAGCTGAAATTGGAGCAATAAATGAGTTTATTGTCAAAATATATGAGAATAAACGTTTTATATTTTTTGATCAGTTGGAGATAAAGATTGTTCACCGACGTGAACACAGATACTATAATTTCAATGCTGAATTGAGTGCTTGGACCGAGATATGATCAAAAAGATATTATTCCATTTTATGGGGCCCAGATATTATATCCCCTTGATGTTTTTTTTGATTGGTCTGGTAATATTTTATTTAAGTTTTCAGATGTATCAAGATACAAGCCATCAATCGCTAGAAAAAGTCCAGACCTCAAAGCTATCAAATAAAGAACCTGATTTGCGTATCCGGGAGTTAAAGTCGCTTTTCCCGAAGACACTTGGTAACGGTAAATTTGAGGTCATAGCAGAAAACAATCTCTTTTCCCCGAAACGTCAGGAATGGAAACCACCACAGACTGAATCCAAGCAAGTATCAAAACAATCACGAGAAAAAAGAGAACTAGAAAGGAAAAAGGAGCGGGTTTCCCATAAAGGCATACGTTTGTATGGGACCTCCATTACCCCCTCCAAGAAATATGCTTTAATGTATTTTCAATCATTTCAAAGCAAGAGAAAATACAGAATGGTGCAAGAGGAAAATACAGTCAGGGATGACGGAGAACGTGGAGAATGGATGTTCTTCCGGATCAAGGAAATAAATTCTACAAAAGTAGTCCTGAAAGATCCACAAGGGGGGAGTTTTCAGGTCGGCCTCTATGATCATAAGCGAAAGTACAGCAAGAAGAGTCAATCATCTGATGGCAAAAAGGAACGGATTTCTGTGGTTATAGGAGGGAAAGATGAAGTAGATAGCGGTTCTGAAGGCAGAAGTTCCACTGGCAAAGGGCAAGAGGAACAAAAATCTGCTTCCAAAATGGGCTCACAGAAGTCTTCGGAATCTGAACAAGCCGAAGGTAAGTCCTCGTCTTCAAAATCCGAACAGGTGGGAGGTGAGGCCTCAGAGAGTTCTCAAGGGAGTAAAGAACAAGGGGATTCTTCTGAAAAGAAGCCGACCAATCCTTTCAAAAAATTACTGGAAAAAATGAAACAAGGACGAAAAGGTAGTTCGAGTTCACAATCATCAAATCAAGGACAAAATGAGGAAAGTGGCCAGATGAAAACTATAGAAACCCCATTTGGGACGATCCACAGACCAGCTAACTAGCTTCAAACTGAAAAGAGTTTTCTATGCGATTTTATCATATCGGAATATTATCAATTTTGCTGATTATCTGTTTTGTTTGTCTGTCCTGCTCTGTTCTTGAACCTTCACTTAAAGAAACAGCGTCCCCAGTCTTTAAGGAGCATGAGCAAAGATCAGAGAATGCGACCAGAGAAAAAGGCAAAGCAACTGAATCTGAAAAGAAAAGGCTACAAAAAGAGAAGGCAGATAAACAAGGGGATGCAGTAAGTAATAAGACCCAAGAACTAAATTCAGAGATAGACCGACTAACCAAAGAATCACAAATCAAATACAAAAAAGGACCAAGACCCAAGGCTGAGGCAAATAAGACCAGCTCTGACTTTCAGGAGATATCTTTTAATTTTTATGATGCTGAGCTAACTGAGGTGGTCAAGGTTGTTATGGATCTCTTGGGGTCCAATTATGTCCTTCACCCTAATGTTGGTGGTCGAGTCTCTTTAACTGTTAAAGATTCCTTTAACAATGAACAATTAAAAGACCTCTTGCAGGGTATCTTGCATATCCACAATCTTGTTATGATCAAGAAGGATGACGTCTGGCACATTATGCCCATTTCTGAGGCACCTAGCTATGTCCCAAAAGAACGTATTGTCTATCCCAAACAAGAGGTCAGACCTCAAAGAGGTCAGTATATACAGGCTTTTCGACTAAAATATATCCCTGCTTCCGAAGTGATTAAGATAATCAAACCTTATTTATCCAGGAATGCCCAAGTCTATGCCCATGAACAAAAAGGTGTCCTTCTAGTATGTGATTTTCCCCATGTATTGTCCAAAGTCAAGAGACTTATCCCCTTGTTTGATGAAAGTGTCTTTGCCGACAAGGTGGCTAAGGTCTACTCTTTGCGACATACCAAGGCTGAAAATGTAGTCGAAAAGTTGACCAAGATATCCGATGAATTTGGTTTATCCAAGGACAAGGGAGGCCCTAGAAGCCGGGTCTCTTTTGTGGCCCTAGATCGACTCAATATGCTCTTGGCTGTTGCTGGTGACAAAAGGACCATTGAATTTATTGATGCCTGGGTAAAGCAACTGGATACAGAGGTCCCCGAGTCAATTGTTCAGGAGTACGGACAAAATGTATATCTCTATTATGTCCAGTACGGTAAAGCTGACAGGATTGTCGAATCACTGAGAGGGGTCTTTGAGGGCGGTGCCCAGGAAGAGGATGAGGAACAAAAGTATGTCTCCAAGAAGAAAAAGTCCCAGTCCAAAGAAAAAGAGGGTCAAGCCAAAGAGCAACCCCAAACGGAAACAGTCAGTGGTGAGCTCACCGGGCCGGTCAAATTTACGGTTGATGAGACCACAAACTCGATCCTGACTAAATGTTCTAATCATGACTATGACAAGATATTATCGGTAATAAAGAAGCTCGATCAATACCCCAAGCAAGTCCTTATTGAGGTTTTAATAGCTGAGGTAACTCTGAATGAATCGACCAAATTTGGTTTTGAATGGGAGTATATAACCAATCTGCACGGTGATACCTCATCAGATGCCAAGGTTGATTCCGGGCTAGGCATTATAGGTAAGAAAACTAAAGAGATCAGTCAGGGGTTGAGCTATGTGGTTGCAGAGACCAACAGGGTTAAAACAGCCCTGAGGGCCTCTGCTAGTGAGGACAATGTCAATATCCTTTCCAGACCTACTTTATTGGCTTCCGACAATCAGGAATCCAAAATCAATATTGGTGATGAGGTGCCCATCCCAACCTCGACAGAGAGGAGGTTGGACAGTGGGACAGAGGAGTTGTATGAGACCACGATCCAGTATCGGGACACAGGCATTATCCTGACAGTCACTCCGCATGTTAATAAACAGGGCATGGTCAGGATGGAGCTGGACCAAGAGGTCAGCCAGATATCCAAGCAAACAGTTGAAGGTGTAGATGCCCCGGTTATATCGACACGAAACGCAAGGACAACAGTAGCGGTCAATGATGGACAAACCGCTATCATTGGAGGTTTGATGGAGCAGACCCAATCAAGCGGGGCTTCAGGTGTGCCTTATCTAAGCAGGGTACCCTTTGTAAAATATGCTTTTGGCTATGAAAGGGAATCATTTTCCAATACCGAACTTATCATACTCATTACACCACATGTCGTACTTAATGAAGAAGATTCCCAGGCTGTCTCTAAAGAGTTTATCCAGCGAGTTGATAAAATAAAGAGATTGATGAAATAGCAAAGCAGAGTATATAAAATTGATTTTAGGATATTATCATGGCCAAGGTTATTGATCTGTTTGTAGCCTATGAGATGATCTCCAGGAAGGACTTGGACAAGATAGTCAGCGCCGGAATGGGCAATGAACCGTCTCATCAATTGGCGGTCCGGACTGGCTTGGTCTCTGAAGATGACTATTTGTCCCTGCTTACTCAGGAGTATGGTTATCAACTATTAGAGCAGTTCCCGGAAGAAGAGATAACTCCTGAGGAATTCAAAGGTGTCTCTCCCCTTTTTATGGATGAACACTGCTTTTTCCCGATTAAATGTGCTGCATCAGAGCTTCAGATAGTGGTCAATGATCCCTTTGATCACCTTATCTTTGACACCCTTAAGAAGGTATATCCGGGCAAACGGATTGAATTGTTTTTGTCCCGAAAGGAGAAGATCCGACAGTGGGTCAGCCAGACATTTTATCAAGAGGGGGAACAAACAGAAGAGACAGACACAGCTGATGAAGAATTTTCTGCTTCCGGATACGGGTTTGAGGATGCCGAACATTTAAAGGACCTGGCTTCAGAGGCCCCGGTCATAAAAAAGGTCAATCAGATCCTGACCAGTGCTGTTGAGGAAAGAGCCAGTGATATCCATATTGAACCATTTGATGACCGTCTACAGGTCCGTTTCCGTTGTGACGGCATCTTACAGGACCATATGGTCTTGCCGGTCAATATGCAACAGGCAGTGACCACCAGGCTCAAGATCATGGCCCGTCTTGATATCTCTGAAAGGAGAATACCTCAAGACGGCGGTATCCGAACCAAGATTGCCGGCAAGAATATCGATCTGCGCCTGTCCTGCCTGCCTACGGTCTATGGTGAGAGCGTGGTCATGCGTATATTGGATCGTAGCAGTGCCTCCTTTTCCTTGCAAAAGCTTGGTTTTCCGCAAAGGGAGCATGATCTCTTCCAAGATTTGATTCATCTTCCCTATGGGATTATCCTGATTACCGGACCAACCGGGAGCGGCAAAACAACAACCCTTTATTCGGCCCTAAACACCATAAACTCCCAAGAAAAGAAGATCATTACCATTGAGGATCCTGTTGAATATGAGCTGGACGGGATAAATCAGATCCAGGTCAATCAAAAGGCTGGACTGACCTTTGCCGGAGGGCTTCGTTCTATTGTCCGGCAAGACCCGGACGTAATCCTTATTGGTGAGATAAGGGACAAAGAGACTGCTGATATTGCTATCCAATCCGCCTTAACCGGACATCTGGTCTTTTCCACCCTGCATACCAATGATGCTGCCGGGGCAATAACCCGGCTTATTGAAATCGGGGTAGAAGATTATCTGCTTTCTTCTTCTCTGATTGGTATTATGGCCCAAAGGTTGATTCGTATCCTCTGCCCATATTGCAAAAAAGAGTATTATCCGGATGAGCATGTCCTTAAGAGGTATGGTTTTTCCCTTGATGACCATCAGCCTTTATATCAACCGGTGGGTTGCTCCAAATGCGGTCATACCGGCTATAGGGAGCGAACCGCAGTCTTTGAATTATTGGTCATCACTGATGAGATTCGGGAGCTGATCCTTAAGAATAAAAGTACGGTTAGTCTCAGAAATAAAGGGGTAGAACAGGGGATGAAACTACTTAGGCATGATAGCTGGAACAAGGTAGTTCAGGGCAAGACCTCTATGGAGGAAGTGCTCCGAGTTACAGGACAGTAACCCTTTTTTTTCTATGAAAACATTGGTGATCATTGTTAATTATAAATCAGCTTCTCTGACAGTACAAGCAGCTTATTCGGTTCTAGAGTCAGAATCTATTGGACCAATTCAGGTCGTTGTTGTTGATAACAGTGAGGATTCATATGAAGTTTCTTTGCTCAAATCAAATCTCCCTTATAAATCCAAGTTACAGATCAATACTGAAAATATTGGCTTTGGAAAGGCTTGTAATCTGGTCTTTAATCAATATGAGTCAGATTTAGTGCTCCTTCTTAATCCGGATGCGAAACTTTTACCCAATTCCTTGGTCAGGCTCCAAGACTGCCTTTTAAAATCTTCTCGGATTGCTGCGGTAGGTCCTAAAATATTCTGGGACGATGGATGTCGTTTTTTACTCCCTCCGTCATTGCCGAATTGGCTGTTATGGTATTGTTCATATCTTGACAAAGGGGGTATGTTTTCCTTGTTAGGAAAACAGTTAAGGAAGTATTGGAGAAAGTATACAGTCAAGGTCTGGCAGGCGCAACAACCAATCAGGGTAAGCAATCTCTCTGGAGGACATGTACTTTTAAACAGCTCGGCAGTCCAGAAATCTGGCGGGCTTTTTGATCCATTATTTTTTTTGTATTTTGAGGATACTGATCTTTTTTCACGTTTGAGGCAGGCTGGGTTTGAGTTGTTCATAGAGCCAAAAGCTAAGGTAGTTCATTGGTATAACCAGTGTGGTCATGGAGAAGATCAAGCACACAAAAGAGCCTTGATGGATTCTTCTGCAAGACTTTTTTGGGACAAACATGGCTACCAGGATAAAATACAGTACAAGATAATGACAAAATTGGCCTCGTTATATTATGATAAGCCTGCTGTTTATCCAGAGATTGAGTTTTTTTCCCCTTTTGCCCTTCCAGTTCCTGAGAGATACCAACAAGAATGGCTTTTTGAATGGAGTCCAAACTTTCATTTTATCCCTGCCAGTGGTCGGATATGTAGTGGGCCGACAATGGAGTTTCCTGAAGAATGCTGGAATATATTGGCCCCTGGGAGATACTTTGGGCGATTAGGCAGCCTATATTCTTTTGATGGACAAGAGCAATTGATTTCTTGGACCATTAAAGCCAACTAATCATTCTAAAGGAGCTCCCTTATGCCCTGATGGGCAGGCCAAAGTATAAGAAAGCTCGTAGCCAGTAGCCTATAGCAAGTTAGTCTGAAGTTCATGAAAGAAGAGGTTGACCGTTTACCGTGGACCGTGAACCGCAAGACAAAGGAGTTAAGATATAAATACTTAATTCCCATCCGGAAATTTTTGATTTCCGGATATGGAAATAACAAGTTTTCAA